>CAZPJM010000224.1:0-8243 GCA_964586865.1 uncultured Enterobacteriaceae bacterium | reverse complement strand
CCTCTCGCCCCCCACCGCCCACCCGGCCTTGCGGGTCCTGGCAGGCCCCTTCGAGCCCGCCGAGGCCGAGCGCGTCCTGCGGGGCCTGCCCGGGGTGCTCGACGAGCTCGAGCCGCACCTGCCGAGCGACTGCACCGATACCGCCCAGGATCTGGAGACCATCCTCGACCCATCCCGCTGGGTGGTGGTGGTGGCGTGGCCGCGCGAGGTCGAAGATCCGTGGACCTCACCCGTCGAAGGGCTCGGCCCCCCCATTCCCCTCGCGCCCGAGGATCTGTACCGATGATGCCACGACCCCTGCTGGCGAGCCTGGGGCTCCTGCTGCTGGCGCCCGGCTGCGAGGAGCTCTCCCAGATCACCCCCCGCGTCCGCTTCGACGATCTCGAGGTCGAGGAGATCGACTTCCAGCAGGTCGACGCCGACTTCGTCTTCCGGGTCGAGAACCCCAACCCCATCGGCGTCCGCCTGGCCCGGTTCGAGTACGGGCTGGCCCTCGAGGAGGTCCCCCTCGTCTCGGGCGAGGAGCCGGAGGGCCTGGCCCTGCCCGCCCTCGACTCGGCGCGGGTGCGGGTGCCAGCCCGGCTCGTCTGGCAGGAGGTGTGGGAGACCATCCAGGCGACCCGGGGCGAGGACCAGGTCGACTTCGCCCTGGACGGCTCCTTCGGCTTCGACACCGACTGGGGGCCCATCGACCTGCCCTACGACGCCAGCGGACGCTTTCCGGCCCTGCGGACGCCGCGCTTCCAGCTCGGTCGACTGCGGGTGGCCCGCGTCGACGTGCTCCGGGGCGAGGCGACGGTGGCCCTGGACCTGAACGTGGACAACGACCACGGCTCCAGCCTGATCTTCTCCAACCTGGACTACGGCATCCAGCTCGGCGGACGCGACGTGGCGGACGGCCTGCTGCCGAGCCTCGGGACGGTGCCCGGCGCCACCGAAGGGACCGTGACCGTTCCCCTCACGGTGAACCTGGTCCAGGCCGGGGCCTCCATCATCGACATCCTGGACGGCGGCGGCCGGGTCGACCTGGGCCTGGACGCGACCGTCGACGTGGACACCCCCTTCGGGCCGGTGCCCCTGGCGGTAGACGAGCGCGGCCAGGTCGAGGTGGTTCGGGAGTAGCCCTCCCGCCGCTCACCCGGGCGGTCACACCCGGGCGCCGCTCAGGACGGGTGGATGGTGAAGCCGTCGACCATGGCCCCGGGGGCGTCGATGTGACTGTACCGATCCGTGTCCGAGGCCAGGTCCACCACGTTGGCGAGCACCTCGGTCAGGTCGCCCTCGATGCGGATGTGGGGGAGCCATCCCACGGTGGTGTTCCGGGGGACCACCAGGCGGCCCGAGGCCGCGCAGGTGAGGTGACCGGTCTCGAGGTCCAGGCCCTCGGCGAGTCCGCGCACGTGGTCGAGCACCACCACCGGCTCGGTCTGCTCCGAGAGCAGGGCGTTCACCGAGCGGGTGCCGCCGCGCATGATCAGGTTGCCGGGGCGGAGCTGGCCCCCGTGCTCGTGGCCCGTGGGTCGCACATCGGCCTCGCGGGCCCGGGCCAGGTCGAGGTACCAGCCGTCCACCCGGCCGTCGCGGATCAGGGTGAGGGGCACGGGCGCCACGCCCCGGTCGTCGAAGGAGGCGCTGCGCACGCCCCCGGAGAGGCGGCCATCGTCGACCAGGTGGAGCCGGGCCGAGAAGCGCAGGTCGCCGCCCTGGCGGGCCCGGGCCAGGAAGCTGCTGCCGGCGTCCAGGGCTTCCCACCGGAAGTGGGGGCTCAGGACGTCGATGACCTCGGCCAGCACCCGGGGGGGCAGGACCACCCGGTGGGGACCCGCGGCGGTGGTGCGCTCCCCCGCCAGCTCGAGCAGCCGGCGGGCCAGGCTGGCTCCGAAGGGCAGGCTCGCCACGGTGGCGAAGGCGCGCCCCTCGAGGACCTCGCGCAGCTCCAGATCCAGGGCGGCGGAGCGCACGCGCCCCTCGATCCGGAACCGGGTCGAGGCCTCGTGCTGCCGGACCCCCCGCGTGTTGGCGAAGGTCCGGACCACCCGCTCGTCGGCGTAGGCGAAGCCCGAGACCTCGAGGCGGGGGTCCACCGCCCGGGTGGCCTTCTCGGCGGCGATGAGGACCTCGCGCCGATCCTCGGCGTCGAGCTGCCCATAGCGTCGATCGTCCACGTCGGAGGTGGTCCCGTCGGCGGCGGTGCGACCCACCGGACCCGACCGGGGGTCCTCCAGGGCCGCCTCGGCGTCGTCCAGCGCGCCCTGGAGCAGGGCGTCGGCCTCGGCGAGGGGGCCCTCCGCGGTGCCGGCCCGCCCGCCGGAACGCCAGACCCGGACCCGGACCTCGGTACGGTCCTCGGTGGAGCTGGACTGGATCCGACCGCGCGCGGCGGTGGCGGCGAAGCCGACCGTGTGGGTGAGCAGGGCCTCCGCGGCCTGGGCGCCCTCGCCGGTGGCCCGGTCGAGCAGCGCGGCGACCGTCTGGATGGGATCCATGGGTTTCCTCCGGCCTGGGCCGTATCCCGACCCGGGCCGGGCCGCCGTCGTGGCCCGCCACGGGGGGGAGGACCGGATGGGACCGCTTCCGACCGTCGGCGGCGTACCGCACCGATGGGGACGGGGGCGCCGCGCCTTCGACCGGGAACCCGCAGCGGAGGCCTGCCGGATCCTGTACCCTGTAGGTGACACGGACCCTGCGCGGCCGCCGTCGGCCCTCCTGCCGCGAGACCCGAAGCCAGCCCACCATGCCGCACCGCTCCCCCCTGCTCCTGCTCGTCGCCCTGCTGGCCGCGGCTGCTTGCCGGGCGCCGGCCGCCCCGAGCCCCGCCCCCCCCTCCGAACCCGGGGATCGTCCGGACCGTGGAGCCGCCGACGCCGCGGCCGCCGTGGGATCGGCCGACCCGGGCGTCCTGGTGGCGGTGGGCGACCTGCACGGGGACCTGACCCAGGCGCTGGCGGTGCTCCGGCTGGCCGGCGTGGTGGATGACGACGGCCACTGGGCGGGCGGGCGCGCCACCCTGGTCCAGACCGGCGACACCACCGACCGGGGCCCGGACAGCAAGGCCCTCCTGGACCTGATGCGACGGCTGGCCGACGAGGCCGAGGCCGAGGGAGGGCGCGTGGTCGCCCTGCTCGGCAACCACGAGGTCATGAACCTGACGGGGGACTGGCGCTACGTCCACCCGGGAGACCTCGAGGCCTTCGGTGGTGCGGAGGCCCGACGCCGGGCCCTGGCCCTCGACGGCCCCTACGGCGGCTGGCTCAAGGGGCTGCCCGTGGCGGCCGACCTGGGAGATGCGATCTTCGTGCACGGCGGGATACGACCCGGGCTGGCCGTCCGCGGCGTGGACCGCTTGAACCAGGAGGCCCGGGACAGCCTGATGGGCGCCACCCCCACCAGCACCGCCGCCGAGATCCTCGGCCCGGAGGGTCCCCTGTGGTTCCGCGACTACGTCTCGGCCCCGGAGTCCGAGGCCTGTCCGGCCCTGGCCCGGGCCCTCGACGCCCTCGGGCGTGACCGCATGGTGGTCGGCCACACCACCCGCCGGGACGGGCGGATCCAGACCCGGTGCGGGGGTCGGCTGCACGTCATCGATATCGGGATCAGCCGGGCCTACGGAGGGAACCTGGGCGCGTGGCGGTGGTCCGAGGGGGATGCGGTGGCCCTGTACCCGACGGGCCCCGTCGACCTGGAGGATCCCCCCTCGTGATGCGTCCTCGCGCCACCGCCGGATCGCGCCGCGCCCTCGCCACCCTGGCGCTGGGCGGCGCCGTCCTGTCGAGCCTCGCCCTGCCGCCCGCGGCTGGCGCCGGCTCGGCGGGCGCAGGCACGGTGGCCGTCGTCGCCGAGGTCGACGAGCGCGGACCGCTCCCCGCCTCCACCGTCCGCTCCGTGCTCTGGCACGCGCTCCACACGAGCCACGGCCACGACGCCGTCTTCCTCGATGCCCTGGACGCCACCGCGGTCGAGACCATGCGGGGCACCACCATGACCACGCTGCTCCACGTCGACGTGGACTGGCACCCCGACGCCGCCAAGGTCGAGCGTCCCGGCGAGGCCCCCTTTCTGGTGGGCGGCCACTACCCGGTCATCGTGGCCACCGAGTACGCCCTCGAAGGCGAGGCGCTGGTGGCCCGCTACACCTGGACCACCGAGGGTCCGGTCAGCGTCTACCACGTCAAGGGCGACGACCCCTACCGCTTCATCTCCCTCCCCGAGGTCAGCCTCCAGGAGACGAGCAGCCTGGCGGTGGAGCCGCTCCACGCGCCGGTGTGGCGGGCCGAGCCCGACCTGATCCGCATCCCCGTCGTCATCGCCGGCGACGACGAGTACCGGGCCTTCTACGGCGAGGTGGGGTGGCGCCGGGTGGCCCGGAGGGCCGTGGCCCGGGCCAACGCGCTGCTCGCCGACGCCGGCCTGGCCCTGGACGTGGTGGGGCACGAGGCCTGGGACTCGCCGGACACCCTCTCGGACCTCTCGGACCTCCTCGAGGCCATGCACCTGCGGCCCATCGACCACCCCACGGCCCTCCGGGTGGGCTTCACCGGCCAGACCCGCCTCGCCGTCGAGTGGCAGGGCGAGATGGAGGACGTGGGGCGCGCCTACCTGCCCGGCCGTGACGTGATCATCGCCGATCAGGCCGCCACGCCGGGCCACGATCCCGCCTGGGACACGGCCGAGGAGGGCGTCGCCGTGGCCCACGAGGTCCTGCACGCCCTGGGCCTGCCCCACCTCGACGAGCCGGACCGGCTCATGTCCGCCGTCAAGCGCGGGATGGTTCACGCCCTCACCCCGGCCACCCGGGATCTGGCGCGCACCGCCGCCAGCGGCCGCTTCGCCCACTGGGACACCCTCGCCGCCGCCACCGCGCTGTCCCAGGCCGCCGAGGCCCACCTGACCGATCCCGAGCTCCAGTTCGACTACATCAGCGACAACCTCGCCTACGGCCCGGGCGTCCCCGAGCCCGGCACCCTGCGACCGGATCAGCTCTCGGCCCTCACCAATGTGGCGGTGGGCCGCTACTACCTGAAGCGCGCCGAGGAGGACCCGGCCAACGCCTGGGAGTTCCAGCTCGGGGCCCGGGTCCACGCCGAGTCCGCCCTGGCCCAGAAGCCCACCTGGCGCGAGGCCCGTCAGCTCCAGCGGCGGGTGCAGGCCGCCCAGCAGGCCGCGCCCCCCGCGCCTGCGGATCCCCGGCAGGCGGTGAGCCTGGACGAGCTCACCGGGCCGCTCTACGGCACCGACGACGCCTGCGACCCCACCGAGACCCCCGAGGCCCCCCCGGTCTGCGAGGAGTGAGGCGCCGGGCGGCGCCACCCCGCCCCCGAGCCCGGGTCCGGATGCGCCCTCCGCGTCGGGCTACGCTCCCCGGGGAGGCCCCATGCGCCCGCTGCTCGTCCCCCTCGTCCTGCTCGCGGTGGCCTGCGACCCCACCGTCCGCACCGGGGCTGCCGACCCCGACAGTGACGCCGCCCCCACCCGGCCATCCCCGACCGGGCGCCGGGCCGCCTCGCCGCCCGCGCGACCCGAGGCCAATGTGGGTCGGGTCCCCCTGCCCGACGCGGACAAGGCCACCGTGTGCGGCGACGACGGCCTGCTGCTGACCCGGTACAGCCTGACCACCGTGCGCACCCGCTTCCCGGAGCTGTGCTGCACGCCCGAGGGCACCCCGGACGACCCGCGCTGCGAGGCGGGCTTCCTGCCGGACCCGGTCCCCTGCGAGCGCTGGGCCGAGCTCTCGGCGCACCTGCTGGCCCGGTACGGCCACGTCTTCGGCGAGGACAGATGGAACGAGCGCTTCGCCAAGGAGTCCTGGTACGCTCCCAACCCGGCGTTCGCCACCGGTGACATGTCCATCGCCGCCAAGCGGAACGCGGTGACGCTCCGGCGCTTCTACGCCGAGAAGATCGACTGCTCCCCGGCGGACGACGGCTGATCCCGGCCGCTCCCCCATGACGGCAGGCCCGGTCACGCGGCCCTCGCCCGCCCGCCCGCGGCGGCTATGCTCCCACCCCGTCCCCGGATGACGTCTAGGAGTGTCGATGACCTCGGTCCAGAGCCACGCGATCGCTACCCGGTCCCGCGTCCGCGCCGCCCTCGGGCGGTGGCGCGGCGCCCTCGCCGAAGACGACCGCGCCCTGTTCGAGGAGTTCGTCGGGCACGCCCTCGAGCGGCTCCGCGGCCCCTACCTGGCCCAGCACCACCCCACCCAGGTCCTCCGTCACCTCGAGCGGGCGTTCGCCTTCGCCCGGGTGCGACGCGAGGGCGAGGTGAAGGTGGACGTGCGGGCCGGCGACACGAAGGGGGTGGTGGCCCTCTCCAACATGCCCGACCAGCCCTTCATCGTGGACACCATCCGGCTCTTCTTCCGGCGGCACGAGGCGGACTACTGGGGGGGCTTCAACGTCATCGTCCAGATCGAGCGCGATGCCGAGGGCCACGTCACGGCCGTGGGCTCCGAGGGCGGGCGCTCCGAGTCCATCGTCCTCCTCGAGGCCGAGGCGGGCGATGTCCTCCTCGACCTGCCCCACGCCACCGAGCGCCTCACCGAGAACCTGCACCTCGCCCGGGCCATGGTCCGGGACTTCCGGCTCATGACCCGCGGGGTGGAGCGCTGCATCGAGAAGTTCGAGGTCGCCGCCGACCGGGACCCGGAGCAGGCCGGGCCCTGGCGGGAGTCGGCCGCCTTCCTGCAGTGGCTCCTCCACGAGAACTTCGTCTTCATGGGCATCGAGGCCCTCTCCGGCGACGAGGTCTCCGACAAGCTCGGCATCCAGCAGATCGACGGCCGCTACTACAATGACGCCTCCGGCGACTGGCCCCCCTCCCACGCCGCAGCCCGCATCCAGGTCCGCAAGGGGACCTGCGAGTCGCCCGTGCACCGGGCCGGGCGCATCGACGAGATCCTGGTCCGGCTACCCGCGCAGTGGGACGATCAGAAGCTGCTCATCCGGGGGATGTTCACCTACCGGGCGGTGACGCAGCCCTCCCGGAACGTGCCCATCCTCCGGCGGATCCTGGCCAAGATCCTGAGCCAGAGCGAGTCCAAGCCCGGCTCCTTCCGGTACAAGGGCATCGCCAACGTCTTCGACAGCCTGCCGACCGAGTTCCTGTTCACCGCCACCGAGGACGCCATCGTCCAGATGGTCGAGCTGGTCTTCGAGTCCGAGCAACAGCAGGAGGTCGGCGTCACCTTCCTCATGCTGGGGCCCCAGTCGGCCTTCTGCCTGGTGGCCATGCCCAAGGCCCAGTTCAGCGACGAGCTCCGGCGCGACCTGCAGGCCGAGATCGTGGGCAGCGTGGAGGCCACCTACTCGGACCACGGCCTCTTCGTGGGCCGCTACGAGACCGTGCTGCTGCACTACTACCTGACCGGCGTGACCGACCTGAACGAGGGCATGCTCCGGGACCTCTCCGAGCGGATTCGCGCGCTGGCCACCCCGTGGCTCGCCCGGCTGTGGCAGGCCCTGGCCGAGCGGTTCGACGAGGCCACCGCCGATCGCCTCGCCGACACCTGGGGCAACGCCTTCCCCGAGGGCTGGATCCGGCGGACCACGGCCGATCGAGCCGTCCAGGACATCCTCATCCTGGAGAGCCTGTCCGGGAAGCGCCAGCCCTCCGCCGACCTCTTCCTCGATGACGAGACGCTGACGCTGCGCCTGTACGAGCCCGTCGACATCTACCTCACCGACATCCTCCCCGTCCTGAACGACTTCGGGCTGGTGGTCATCGACAGCTACCCCACCGACATCAACCCCCGTGGCGGTCACCTGCGGATGGACACCTTCCGGCTGGACGAGCTGCCGGGCGTGGACCGGGCGACGATGCTGGAGCGCAAGCGGGTCCTGGTGGACGCCCTCGAGGCGGTCTTCAGCGACCGGGTCGGCTCCGATCCCCTCGACAGCCTGGTCCTGGCGGCGGGCCTGTCCTGGCGCGAGGTCGACGTCATCCGGGGCTACACCCGGTACATGCGCCAGCTGCAGGTCAAGGTGGCGCCCACCCGAGGCCGCGAGATCCTGCTGGGCCGGCCGGCCCTGGTGGCCGATCTGGTCGCCCTGTTCCGTGCCCGCTTCGACCCGGATCTCCAGGGTGACCGGAGCCAGGCCATCGCCAACGCCTGGGAGCGGGTCGACGACCAGCTCCGCCGCATCCGCGCCCACGACGAGGACCTGGTGTTCGGCACCCTGGCGCGCCTCATCCAGGCCACCCTGCGCACGAACTTCTACCGCCAGGACCGGAAGGGCCACTACCTC
>CAZPJM010000223.1:0-8354 GCA_964586865.1 uncultured Enterobacteriaceae bacterium | reverse complement strand
CTCTTTCCCTACACGACGCTCTTCCGATCTGCCCGCCGCCCCCGACAGCGCCCGCGAGCCGGATGCCGGGCCGGCGAGCTGCCCCACCGCCGCGGCGCCGACGAGCACCGCGGCCAGCACCAGCCCCTCGGTGGGCACCACCCCGAAGCCGGTCATGCCCGCGAAGGCGGCGAGCCCCAGCAAGGCCACGGCGGAGCCCGGAAAGCCCGGGACCAGCACCGCCATGCCCCCGAGCACGAAGCCGCCCACCGCGCACGTCCAGGCCAGCCCCTCGATCATGTCGCCCTCCGGGCCGTCCGACGGCCCCTCACCGCCCTCGGAGCCCCCATGGAATACCGCGGCCTGACCCTCGACCGCTTCCAGGCCGAGGCCATCACCCACCTCGACGAGGGACGGAGCGTGCTCGTCTGCGCGCCGACCGGCACCGGCAAGACGCTGGTGGCCGACTTCGTCGTCGACAAGGCCCTCTCCACGGGGCGCAAGGTGGTGTACACCGCACCGATCAAGGCGCTCTCCAATCAGAAGTTCCGCGACTATACCCGGCTGTACGGCGAAGATCGCGTGGGGCTGGTGACGGGCGACCTGGTCATCCGCCGCGATGCGCCCTGCCGGGTCATGACGACCGAGATCCTCCGCAACATGCTGCTCGGGACGGAGGACCTGTCCGACCTCTACGCCGTGGTGGTGGACGAGATCCACTTCCTCGACGATCCCGAGCGCGGCACCGTCTGGGAAGAGGTCCTCATCTACCTGCCCCCCCACGTGCTGGTGGTGGGGCTCTCGGCCACCCTCTCGAACCAGGACCGCTTCGCCGCGTGGCTCCGCGAGGTGCGCCAGGGCCCGGTCGAGGTGGTGGTGGAGACCCACCGGGCGGTGCCCCTCGCGTTCCACCTGGCCAACCGGGAGACGGGCCTCCTCTCCCGGGAGGACTACGAGAAGCGCTGGCGCAAGCACCGCGCCCAGGCCGACCGCGACGAGGGCGGGGGCCGCCGGGGGCGGGGCCGGAGGGGCGGGCACCGCGGGCGGGGGCGGGACCGGCGCAAGGACCGTCATCGTCGAGGGCGCGGCACCCGGCGCACCCGTCACAGCGACATCGTGCGCACGATGATCGACCGGGATCTCCTCCCGATGCTCTACTTCGCCTTCAGCCGCCGGAACATCGAGAGCAACGCCCGCTGGCTGGGGCGCAACCTGCGGGCCGATCTGCTCACCCCCGCCGAGGCGGCGCGGCTGGATCAGCGGCTGGCCATGGCCCGCGAGGAGCTCGGCCGCACCCTGACGCCCGAGCTCCTGGACATGTACGGCCGCGGGATCGCCTTCCACCACGCCGGTCTGCACGTCTCCCTCAAGGCCCTGGTCGAGGAGCTCTACGAGGATCGGCTCATCAAGGTGCTGTACTGCACCTCCACCTTCGCGCTGGGCCTGAACATGCCGGCGCGCGGCGTGGCCTTCGACGGCCTCAAGAAGTTCGACGGCCGCGGCGTCAACCCCCTCACCGTCCGGGGCTTCATGCAGAAGGCCGGGCGGGCCGGCCGGCGCGGCCTGGACGAAGTCGGCCACGTGGTGCTCCGCATCGACTTCGACGAGTACGACGAGGTCCGCTCCCTCCTCGACGGCTACTTCCGCGCCCGCCCCGAGCCGGTGCGCTCCTCGTTCAGCCTGTCCTGGAACTCGGTGGTGAGCCTCCTCGCCCGCAACGACCGCGAGCAGGTGCGGGAGATCGTCGAGAAATCCTTCCTGGCCTGGCACCTCGACCGGACCGCGGAGCGCCAGCGGCAGGAGGCCGAGGCGCTCGAGGCCCGGGCGGACGACCTGGACGATCGGCACAGCGCCCGCAAGACCCGCAAGGAGGCCCGCCGCCTGCGCAAGCGCGCCGACAAGGCCGACTCCCGCTGCTGGAACGCCTTCGTCGAGAAGGAGCAGTTCCTCATCCGACACGGCTACGTGGCCGAGGATGGGGCCTTCCAGGCCGGCGCCCGGGTGCTGCGGCACCTTCAGATCGCCGAGATCTTCGTCACGGAGCTCTTCCTCGAGGGGGCCTTCGAGGGGCTGGACGACCCCACCCTGTTCGGGCTGCTCTGCGCCCTCGTCTCGGACTTCCCCCGCAAGGCCGGGCGCAACTACGGGCTGTCCCGGGAGGTCCGGGACCTGGCCCGGCGGGTGGATGCCATCCGCCAGAACCCGGTGGTGACCGACGCCGAGCACATCGCCCAGCAAGAGGTGACCTGGTCGCCCCAGTGGATCCCGGTGGGCCGGGCGTGGGCGATGGGCGAGCCACTCGATCAGGTCCTCGACATGATCGACACCGAGACCGACATCGCCGGGGACGTGGTGGGCACCTTTCGGCGGGCCAAGGACCTGTGCAAGCAGATCGCCGACGTCTACGGCGAGATGCCCGCCCGGGCCGACGCCCTGCGTGCGCTGGCGCGCCGGATCAGCCGCGACGAGGTCGAGGTCGTCGACTAGCAGGCTGTGACGCCGTGCATGGGATGCCGCGCCTCAGTCCGCGTCCAGGTCGAAGACGATGACGAGCTGGTCTCCCTCGACGGTGACCTCCACGTGGGCGCGGGTCACGTCGAGCCGATCGGGGACCGGCACCCGCTGGACCTCTCGGACCAGGTCGGGCCAGGCGCCGGCGAGCGCGTCGGCCAGACCCTGGCGGGCGGGGCCGTCGAGGGGGCGGAGCAGCACGGCGGTGGCCCGCCCCTCGAAGCGCAGGCGGTTGTCCAGGGCTGGGAAGCGGAAGATGCTGTCGGGACCGAAGACGAGGGAGAGGGTGCCCGTGTCGACCCCGATGTTCCGATCGCGGAAGACCTCGACCAGGGTCCCCAGGAAGACCCGGTGGAACCACCGCCACGGGCCGTCCTCGCGGCTCATGGCGCCGCCGGGAGCGGACCAGGCGCAGGCGTCGTCCCCGAGAGCCGCGCCGTCACTTGGCGTGTCGGACGTCCCGGCCCTCGACCAGGAAGACGACCATCTCGCCGACATTGACGGCGTGATCGGCGACCCGCTCCAGGTGCCGGGAGATGCTGGTGAGCGCGAGCGCCCGCTCGGCCTGGCTGGGGTGGGCGGACATGGCCTCGAGCCACCGCTGGAAGGACTCCCGGTTCAGGCGGTCCACCTCCAGGTCCCGGCGCCGCAGGCCCCGGGCGAGCTCGGGGTCGTTGCTCACGAAGGCGTCGGCCGCCACCCGGACCATGTCGGCGGCCAGCTCCCCCATCCGGACCAGGTCCAGGTGGGGCTGCACCCCGTTGCCGGCGGTCAGCTCCAGCCCGCGGCGGGCGATGTTGACCGCCAGGTCGCCGATCCGCTCCAGGTCGGTGACCATCTTGAGGACGGTGGTGACGAGCCGCAGGTCCCGGCCCACCGGCTGGCGCAGGGCCAGGCACCGCAGGCACACCCGATCGATCTCGACCTCGAGCCGGTCCAGCTCCCGGTCGGTCTCGACCACGCTCCGCCCGAGCTCGGCATCGCGCCCCACGACCGATCGGACCGCCCGACGGACCATGGACTCCGCCCGGACACACATCTGGAGGAAGAGCGTCCGGATCTGCTCCAGGTCCTGATCGGTCGCCGTCTCGTACACTGCGAACACCTCGACACAACTCCCCGGCACCACGCAAACATACCGCCAGAACCGCCCGAGAGGGCCGATGGGCCGGAAGTTGACGAGCTTGCCAAGGGTTCGTCACACGGGCTGAAAGCGCATGCCAATCCGACACGTTCACCATGCAGTACGGCTCACCCCCGGAAGCGACGCGAGAGGTAGGCCTCGGTGGCGGGCTCCCGGGGATTGGTGAAGAGCTCCTCGGCCGGCCCCTCCTCCACCACCCGCCCCCCGTCCATGAGGACGATGTGATCGGCGATCCGCCCGGCTTGCGCGGCATCCGCCGTGGCGAAGACGACGGTGAGCGAGCCCGCCAACCCCGAGACGAGGCGCTCCACGGCGGCGGCCTCGGCGGGGTGGAGGCGCAGGGTGGGCTCGTCGAGGAGCAGCACCTGGGGCTCGAGGGCGAGGGCCCTGGCGATGCAGAGCCGCTGGCGGAGGCCGGCGGGGAGGCGGCTGGCCGGCTCGTCCAGCCGATCCTTCAGCGCCTCCCACAGCCCGGCGCGACGCAGCGCCGCCTCGATGCGATCCTCCCGCTCCCGGACCGGCACCCCGGCGAACTGGAGGCCGAAGCCCACATTGTCGATCAGGCTGCGCGCGAAGGCGGTGGGGCGGTCGAAGACCATGCCCACCCGGCGCCGCAGGACGGTGGGCTCGAGGGCGCCGACCTCCTGATCGCCGAGACGGACGCTGCCCTGCAGCCGGAAGCCGGGGTCCAGCTCGGCGAGGCGGTTGGCGGCGCGGAGGAGGGTGGTCTTGCCAGCCCCGGCGGCCCCGATCACGGCGGTGAGTCGACCTGCCGGGAGGGCGCAGCTCACGTGGTCCAGGACCCGCCGTGGCCCATACCAGGCATCGACGCCGACGAAGGAGAGACCGGACGGGCTCACCACCGGACCCCCCACGAGGCGGGGCGATCCAGGGGCCAGGCCAGCGCGTGAAGCCCCACCGCCAGCCCCACCAGCACCAGGGTGGCGGCGGCCGCCGCGCCGATGTCGCCGGCCAGGGCCAGGTGCACGGCCTCGCTGGCCAGCACCCCTTCCCCGGGCGCGAGCACCAGGAGAAGCGGGGCGGCGAGGCCCAGCAGGCGACCGGCCACGCGGAGGGTGGCGGCCAGCAGGGGCCCCCGCACCGCGGGACCGACCACGTGGAGCAGAACCTGGAGCGGCGTGGCGCCGAGGGCGGCGGCAGCGAGTCGCTCCTCGACCAGGGCGCCCTCCAGGGCCTCGCGCAGGGCCCGGGAGAGGGGGGCCAGGGCCACGCCGGAGAGCACCAGGAGGGCCAGGAAGGGGCTCGAGCCGGTCCCGAGGAGAGGCGCCAGGACGATCAGGCCCAGCAGGCCGTGGACCACCGGGGGCAGACCCTCGAGGAGCTCGACGGTGGTGGACAGGGCCCGGCGCAGCGGCCCACGGGGGAGCGCCTGGTCGACGGCCACGGCCACGGCACCCGCCGCCGGCAGGCTCACCAGCAGGGCGAGGCCCACCAGCGCCACGCCGAGCACCATGGGCCCCAGAAGCGAGGCCAGCGCCAGGGGGACGGCCCGGAGGATCAGCAGCCCGACCACCGCCACCGGTGCGCCCAGGACCACCGCCGCGCCGACCCAGCCAGCCAGGGTGACGAGTGCAGCGTCGGGGGGCACCCGCAGGAGGCTCACGCGGCCTCCGCAGGGGCGGCGGGCTCACGGCCGAGTCCCCACAGCACCAGCCCGAGGATGGTCAGCACCAGGGCCGCCATGGGCACGAGGCCGGTGGGGTCGTCGTCGGGGGTCGGGTGGAGGACCAGGAGGGGCGGCAGGCCCACCGCGCGGGTCCCGCCCGCCGCCAGCAACAACACCACCAGATCCCCCGAGGCCCGTGCGGCGCCGGCCACCACGGCGCGGACCAGACCCGGCGCCGTCGCGGGCAGGCCCACCCGGGCCACCGCCTGGGCGGGGGTGGCCCCCGCCGCCACGGCCTGGAGCACGTCGCCCTGGGGGACCCGGTCCAGGACCACCAGGGCCCGCCCCGCCACCGTGGGGGCCGCGAGCAGGCCCAGGGCGGCCACGCCGACGGGGGTGGCGAGCACCTCGGGGGCGGCGACCCACACTGCCAGCGCCCAGAGCAGGGGCGGCAGATCCCCCAGCAGCCCCGTCACGAGCCGCACGGGGCTCCGCAGCGGGGTGGGCGCCAGCCAGCGGACCCACACCGCATGCCCCACCCCGAGGGGGCCGGCCAGCAGCACCGCCCCCCCGGTCCAGGCGGCCGTCTCGACGAGCCCCTGCAGCAGGCGGGGCCACGGGACCGAGGGCAGGTGCTCCACCGCCGCGGCCACCAGCCCGCCCAGGCCGAAGCCCACCCCCACGAGCACCACCACGCTGGCCGCCACCAGCCCGGCGGCTGCGACCCGGCCCTGGGGGGTCCGCGCCAGCCGACCCGACCTCACTGGGCGCCCTCGTCCTGGTCCGGCGCCGCGGGGGGCAGGTGGACCGTGAAGGTGCTCCCCTCCCCCACCTGGCTCTCCACCGAGATCCGCGCCCCGGTGGCCAGGGCCAGGTGCTTCACCATCGCCAGGCCCAGCCCGGCGCCCCCTGCATCGCGGGCCCGCCCCTCGTCCACCCGGAAGAAGCGCTCGAAGATCCGGTCCTGATGGGCCGGCTCGATGCCGATCCCCGTGTCCTGGACCCGGATGCGGACCTGGTCCGGATCCTCCTCGACCCGGACCGTCACCGACCCTCCGACTGGCGTGTACTTGACGGCATTGGTGGCGAGGTTGCCGACGATGGCGTCCAGGGCCTCCGCGTTGGTGAGGGCGTGGATCTCGTCCGGGCAGTCGAGGGCGAAGTCGATGTCCTTCCCGGCGGCCGCGTCCACCGCCGGGACCACGCTCTCGGCCAGCAGGGGCGCCAGCCGCAGGGGCTCCCGGGCCAGGGCGCCCGAGCGGGCCTCCACCCGGGCCAGGTGCATGAGGCCCTCGAAGGTATCCCGCAGCCGTCGGCTGTTGCGGGCGATGGCCTCCACCGCCGGGCGGTCCTCCTCGGGGAGCCGGTCCAGATCCCGGGCGAGGGTGTCCGCGAAGCCCAGGATGGCCGCCATCGGCGTGCGGAGCTCGTGGCTCACGTTGGCCACGAAGTCGGTGCGCGCCCGCTCGGCCGCGCGCCAGCGGGTCAGGTCCTGGGCGAGGACCGCCACCTCCCCGCCCTCGGTGAGGATGGGTCGGAGCACCACGTGCCGCGCCCCCGGCACCACCCGGATCTCATCGCCCCCCTCGCCGTCCAGGGCCAGCGCCACCAGCTCCTGGACCTCGGGGACGGGGACCGCCTCGAGCGGGGTGCGGCCCACCGGATCGTCCCGCAGCTCGAAGATGGCTCGGAACGACGGGTTGGCGGCCCGGATGCGCCCATCCGACCGCACGACCATCACCCCGTTCGGGCTGTTCTCGATGAGGGAGCGCAGCAGTTCGTTGTCGGCGCGCTGGGCGTCCCGGGCGCTCCAGACCCGCTCCATGAGCCCGTTGATGGCCGCGGCGAGCCGCGCCCCGTCCTCGTCGCGCAGCTCGGGCAGGCGGCTCCCCCGGCCCTCGGGCCGGTCCAGACGCTCGATGCCGTCGGTCAGCCGCGCCACCCGCTCCTCGGCGGGACGGGCCACCGAGCGCGTGAGGACGTGGCCGAGGATCGCGGACAGCACCGCGCCCCCCGTCACCAGGCCGGCGAGGGCGGGCAGGGGCAGATCCCAGGAGGAGGCGACCACGGCCACCCCGCCCGTCAGCACCGCTGTCGCGCCCACGGTCCAGGTGGTCGCGACGGCCACCCGTCGCGCCAGGCCCACCGGATCAGCTCGGCGTGCCGCTGAAGCGGTAGCCCACCCCGCGGACCGTCTCGACGTAGTCGCTGGCCGAACCGAGCTTCTCACGCAAGCGCTTGATGTGGGTGTCCACCGTCCGGGTGTTCAGATCGGGGGGCATGTCCCAGACGTCCTGGAGGAGGGCCCCGCGGGTCTGGACCCGGCCGGCGCGCCCGGCCAGGCTGATCAGCAGCCGGAACTCGGTGGCGGTGAGGGAGATCTCCTCGTCCTCGACCCAGACGCGGTGGGCATCCTGGTCGATGGAGAGATCGCCGAAGGTGAGCCGCCGGTTGCCTTCCTCGGTGGGCGCCGACGAGGTCGTCTGACGACGCCGGAGGACGGCGCGAACGCGGAGCATCAGCTCGCGGGTGGAGAGGTTGGCCTTGACCACGTAGTCATCGGCGCCCACCTCGAAGCCCACCACCCGATCGATCTCCTCGCCGCGGGCGGACAGGATGATGATGGGGAGGTGACGGGTGGCCGGATCGGCGCGGAGCTGACGGCAGACCTCGGTCCCGGACAGGTCGGGCAGCATCAGGTCGAGCAGCACGAGCGCCGGCTGGGTGGCCCGGGCCTTCTCGAGGGCCTCGTTGCCGGTGGCGGCCATCTCGGTCTCGAAGCCCTCGCGGGTGAGGTTGATGTCGACGAGGTTTCGAAGGTCCTCCTCGTCGTCGACGATGAGGATCGGTCCGGTGACGTACATGGGTCCTCCGTGACCCCCACCGTAGGCCGGGCCATGCAACCGCGTCATGACGATGACGCAACGTTCCCGTCGACACCGGGACCATGGGCCAGCGCGCCCGAGGCGGTCCCTACATGTAGAGCACGGCGAGGACCGCGCCGACGCCGCAGACCAGGACGGCGCCGAGCAGCAGGAGCACCCCCACCACCCCGCCGATGATGAGCGGCAGGTTGCTCTTCTGCGCGGTGGG
>CAZPJM010000222.1:0-8444 GCA_964586865.1 uncultured Enterobacteriaceae bacterium | reverse complement strand
CGACCACCGAGATCTACACTCTTTCCCTACACGACGCTCTTCCGATCTGTCCGACCCGGTGCGCGGGCAGGGACAGGCCCTGCGGATCCTCGTCAAGGCCCTCAACACGCTGGGGCGCGGGCGGGCCGCGCTGGTGGCCGCCCTGGCCCGCGAGGCCCTGGCCGGGGCGAGCCAGCCCAATGCGGTCGAGGTGGCCCGGTGGTTCCGGGAGCGCGCGCCGGCCGACGCGGTGGCCGAGCTGGAGCGGCTCGACACCGAGGCCCTCCTAGAGCGGGCCCGCCTGGAGATCATCGACGTGCTCACGCCGCCGCTCCAGGCGATGGGCTGGACCCCCGACGCCCTCGATGACCCTCAGAGCCTGCTGGCCTGGATCACCTCCCTCGCCCATGCGGGCCCCGACGCACCGCCCGCCAACGGGGCGGCGGTCGTCCAGGTGATGCCCGGGGTGGCCGCCGGCGCCCCCGACGAGGCCGAGGAACCCCCCTCCGACGCCGAGCCCGCTGGGGCCTACGTCTCCCTCGACGAGCTCTATGGCAGCCTCTACGACGGGGCCGACAAGGGGTGATCCCCGTCGGGCCGGTGTCCGGCGCGAGAGCCGGCGCGGGTGCTATCGTCGCCGCCTCCCGGAGCCCCCATGGACGCGGTCCCCTTCGCCTACCCCCCCAATGGCAACCTCATGGTCCTGGCCGATGGCCCCGACCTTCTCGTCTACTCGGGAGCCAATGACCAGGGTCTCTGGAAGCTCCTCGCCGAGGACGTCCTCATCGGGGTCGGCGCCACCGAGACCCACGTCTACGCCCTGGACGCGGGCGGAACGCTGCTCCAGTACCGCGCCCTCAACGGCGAGGAGCTCTCGCGCCTGCCGCTCGACGTCTCGCCCATGGGCATGGCCGTCTCCCCCGAGGGGCACGTGGCGGCGTGGACCGCCAGCGATCTGGTCCTGGTGCGCCCGGGCGAGGATCCCCGTCCGGTGAGCCTGGGCAGCCCGCGGCTGGCGGCCTGGGGGCCCGGCTCGGCCAGCGTGGGCGTCGGTGGCGGGGACGGCACCTTCTCGGCGGTGGATCCGGCCTCGGGCGCGGCGTGGGGCCAGCTCCCCCTGGGGGGGGCCATCCGCGGTGTCTGCTGGTGCGCGTCCAAGGGCGGGGCCTGGGCGGTGGCCCACGACCAGCAGATCGACTTCGTGAGCGGCGATGGCCAGCAGACGGTGGACAGCATCGCGGTGGGCGCCCCGGTGGGCGAGGTGGCCGTCTCCCTGGACGGCGCCTTCTTGGCCGTGGTCGTCGAGGATCGGGCGGTGCGGGTGTACGAGCTCCATGGCAACACCTCGGCCGGCGATGTCTCCTTCGAGCGCGAGATCGCCCACATCGCCTTCGGCCCGGATGCCTGGCTGGGCTTCGGCTTCGACGACGGCGACGCCAACCGCCTCGACCTGGTGACGGGGAAGATGACCCGCACCCAGGCCCACCCGGGTCGGGGGCAGAACGCCTGGGCCATGCAGGCCCAGCTCAACCACCCGCTGCTGCGGGGGGCCCGGGCCAATGTGGCGGCCGGGGGCGCCTCCATCGCGCAGCACGTCCAGCCGAAGGCCTCGAAGTCGCGCAAGAAGAAGTCCTCGTGGGTCCCCTACGCCATCGGGGGCGTGCTGGTGGTGACGGGCGGCCTGTTCTGCTGCGGCGCGGGCGTGGGCGTGCTGGCCTGGCTCGGCTTCTGATCACCACTCGCAGGAGCCGGGGGTGTCCCCCTCGACGTAGTGCTCGTGGCAGGTGCCCTCGCAGCCGCTGCCCCCGTCCACGATGCGGCCCGTCGCCTCGCAGCAGCAGGAGCCGGCGGCCTCGGCCGCGGCGGCCTCGGTGGCCTGGCACGCGGCGGGGTTGACGGTGCACGTGCCCCGCTGGTCGGTGCAGAGGGGCGCGTCCATGAAGCGGTGCACCGCGCGGTCGGACTCCATGAGGCTGCAGCAGCACTGCCCCTCGGTGGTCATGAACGGCGCTGGCCGGGCCTGCTCGGCCTGGACCCGGGCGGCGGCCGCGTTGCGGGCCTGCTCGACCTGGGCGCGGGCGGCGTCCTGGGCGGTCGGGGCCTCGGCCATGGCCCCCGGGCCGTCCGGGTCGGCGGCGGAGACGTCGCCGTCGCCGGAACCCAGGGCGAGGATGGCGAAGCCGGCCAGGGCGATCATCGAGGCGAGGTGGCGGGACATGGGACCTCCGAGGGGCGCTGCCCACGCCTATCCGGCCCGGGGCTTCGGGGGACCTGAAGCGGCCTGAGCAAGCGGGCCGACCCTACTCGAGGGGCCGCACGACCATCTTGCGATTCGTGTAGTCGTAGCTCCCGATCCACCAGCGGCCCGCGCCGTCCTGGACGACTTCGTTGTGAAAGCCGGCCGCCACATCGGCGCCGGCCACCCGCTCGGTGGTCCAGGCCCCGCTGGTGCCCTGGCGGGCCAGTCGCTGGTCGTTCTCGTGCCCGTCGAAGTAGACGACGCCCCACTGCTCGCCCTGCTTGAAGAGGGCGGTGTCGGCGCCCCGGTAGCGGCCGTCGTCGAGGGTCGAGATGGCGAAGCGGGCGCCGCCGTCGCGCACCGCGAGCTTGAGGTCACCGTTGCCCACGTCGTGGTAGGCGATGGCCAGGGTCTCGCCGTCCTTGACCAGGCTCGGCCAGGCGCCCACGTTCCCCGCATCGTCGATGACCGAGTCCACGTAGGCGCCCGGGAAGCCCTCGAGCAGCACCAGGCGCTGCTGGCCCCGGTCGTAGGCGGTGATCCAGTGGGTGTTCCCCTCGACCAGGATCTGCGCGTACTCCCCCACGTCGGCCGGGCGCTCGACGGGGTTGCCCTCAGCATCGGTGCCCGAGAAGGGCTCGCCCTCGAGGACGGTGGTGGCGGTCCACGCCCCCTCGGCGCTGCGGGTGGCCATGCGCAGGGTGCCCGCCACCTCGTCGTGGTAGACGACCATGGGCTGGCCGTCGGCCCCGATGGCCAGGGCGGTCCAGCGGCCCGTGTCGGGCTGGCGGCCGCTGCCCGGGTCCACCACCTCGGTGGTCCAGACGCGGTTGACCCGGGAGGCCACCTTGAGGGAGCCCTGGGCCTCGTCGCGGTAGCTGATCCAGGCGGTCCCGTCGGGACCGAACACCAGGTCCGTGTAGGTGCCCACGTCGCCCGGGTCGAGGCCGCCGTCACCGGGGTAGCCGTCGACCTCCTCGTAGGCCCAGGCGATGCCGTCCCGGCGGACGTCGCCGATGGCGAAGCCCAGGCCGCCCACCGTGCGATCGTAGAAGGCCACGGCGGGGCTGCCGTCGGGGGCCCGCGCCATGGAGAGCCACTGACCGTGGTCGTTCTCCAGCTCGGGGAAGCCGGCAAAGGGGGTGAAGTTCTGCTCGGAGCGACAGCCCCCAAGGGCGCCGAGGATGGCGAGGGCGCCGACGGCGCCGAGAGCGGGCCGGCTGGCGAGGATCCAGCACATGGGGGGCCTCCCGGATGGTCGGGGGGAAGGTGACACGCAGGGGAGGGGGCGTCAACCGGGGCGTCCGGGTCAGGCCGGCACCGGGAACTCCTGCTTCACCTGCTCGAGGGTGTCGGCGGTGAGGTCAGCGGTGTGCCGCAGCTGGGCCTCGGAGTGGGTGGAGGAGAGGAAGTACCGAAGGCGGGCCGCGTCGTCGGGGACCGCGGGGTAGACGATGGGCTGGACGTTGATCCCCTGATCCACGAGGCGCTGGGCGAGCTGGAGCGCCCACATGCTGTTGCCGGTGATGGCCGGGATGACCCCCGACTCGCCCCGGGCCGGGCCCGTGTCGACCCCGCGCTCGGCCAGGGCGCGCTGGAAGAAGGTGGCGTTGTGCTGGAGCTTCTGCACCCGCCACGGCTCGGCGAGCATGAGCTCGAGGCTGGCGAGGGCGGCGATGCCGTTGGCCGCCGTCAGACCCGCCGAGTAGACGAAGCCGGGTGCGGTGTAGCGCAGGTAGTTGATGAGCGGCTTGCTCGCCGCGATCCAGCCGCCGCAGCTCGCGAGGGACTTGGAGAGGGTGCCCATCCAGATGTCCACGTCGCCCGGGGCCACGTCGAAGTGCTCCCCGACGCCGCAGCCGGTCTGGCCCACGATGCCGAAGCTGTGGGCCTCGTCCACCATGAGCAGGCAGCCGTACTTCTTCTTCAGCTCGATGTAGCGGGGGAGGGCGCAGATGTCGCCATCCATGGAGTACACGCCCTCGACCAGGAGCAGGCAGCGCTTGAAGTGGCGGCGCAGCTTGCGCAGCTCGGCCTCGGCCGCGTCGGGGTCGTCGTGCTTGAACATCCGGCGCCGCGCCCCGGACAGCTTGATGCCCTGCAGGCCCGAGTCGTGGATGTACTCGTCGTGGAGGATCAGGTCGTCGGGCCCGAAGAGGTGGCCGATGGTGGTCACGTTGGTGGCATGTCCGGCCGTGAAGACCAGGGCATCCTCGGAGCGCTGGGCCTTGGCGAGGAGCTGCTCCAGGTCGCGGTGGAAGGGCCGCTCGCCCGAGGCCACCCGGGAGGCGCTCACCGAGGTGCCGAAGGCGTCGACGGCCTCGTGCACCCGGGAGAGGACGCGCGGATCCCCCGAGAGGCCGATGTAGTTGTAGGAGCTGAAGTTGATGTACTCCCGGCCCTCGATGCGGGTGGTGTCCCGGGCCGTGCCCTCCTGGACGCGGAAGTAGGGGTTCCGGATGCCCGCCAGCTCGGCCATCATCAGGCGGTTCTCGAGCTCCTTCACCTCCTTCCAGGCCGAGAAGTCGACCATCTCGGGGGTGATGGTGAAGTCCGCCTCGGGCGGGGCGTCGGGCCCGGTGGCGTCGGCCCCCACGTTGGGGGCGTCCTGGGCGGTGTCGGCCCGGCGCAGCTCGGCGACCACGTCCTCGGCCACCATGACGAGGCGCCCGGAGTCCGGGTCGCGCAGGCGGAGGGTCCCCGAGAAGCGATCCCCCTCCATCTCGCCGAAGGCCACGTCGACCACGAGCTCGCCCTCGGCGGGGAGCGGCGCGAGCTGGAGCAGGCGCCCCAGGCCCACCGGCGTGCCGGCGCGCTGGTAGCGGATCCAGGCCACGTAGGCCGAGAGCTGCATGGCGCTGTCGAGGGCGTAGGGATCGACCACGAAGCCGGAGCGGGAGGTGCCCGGCACCCAGGTCCGGATGTCGCCGACCCGGAGTCGCCCGCGCACGAAGTCGTCACCCACGCCCTCGATGGCGGTGAGGCCCTGGAGCAGGGGGCCGTGGAAGGTGATGTCCCGGTAGAAGCTGGCGAGGGACAGCTCGGGGGCCTGCCCGCCGGCGGCGGGACCCGGGTCCTCGACCGCCACGGCGCCCGCGTGGACCCGGGCGGTGTAGGCCAGGGCATCGCGCGGACCCTGGCGCAGCGAGACCCGATCCCCCCGAGCCACGATCCGCAGGTCGACGGGCTCGGTGACGGTGACGCCCTGGAAGAGGCGGACCGCCTCGACCACGAAGGGGGCCCGGGCGCCGGCCACCCACGCCATCAGGTCGGTGGCGCCGGCGAGGGGCAGCACCGGCACCCCCTCGATGGCGTGGTCGAGCAGGTAGGGGTGGGTCTCGGTGGACAGGGTGAGGTGCACCTCGGCCGCCCGGGTGGTGGCGGGCAGGCCACGACCGGCGACGACCGCGCCCCGGTGGCCGCGGAGGGCCTGGTCGAGGAGGTCCTGGCCGGCCAGTTCTCCGACGAAGTCGACGCCCTCGGCGCGCATGGCGGCCTGGACCGGGGCGGGGATGGTCCGGACCATCTCGGAGTCGGACCAGGGCCCGAACTCGACGGTCACGCCGCGGAGGGGAAGCGCCTCGGTGAGGCGGGCCAGCAGGGCGTTGGCGGCGTTGTAGTGCGCCTGGTGGCGGTTGCCGAAGCGCCCGGCCCACGAGCCCACGGCCACCACGGCCTTCAGGGCGTCGCCGCAGGCCCGCACCGCGTTGAGCAGGCCGACCGCCTTGACCCGACGGGCCTGGGCGCCGCGGGCCGGATCCACCTCGTGGAGGGGGCCGTCGGCCAGGACGCCGGCGGCGTGCACCACGGCGGTGAGGGGCGCGTGGGTGGCCACCGCGGCGGCCAGGGCGTCGCCGTCGGTGACGTCGGCCTGCACGGCGAGGGCGCGGCCGGGGTGCTCCTCGAGGAGGGCGCGACAGGCCGGGCCGGGGGCCGAGCGGCCCACCAGCACCACCCGGGCACCGGTGGCCAGCAGACGCCGGGCGGCTCCCAGGCCGATCCCGCGGGTGCCGCCCGTGATGAGGACGGCCACGTCGGGACCGGGGACGAAGACGTCCTGGGCGTCGCGCGGGCCGAGGTGGAGGATGGCCCGCTCCCCGCCCTGGTGGCGGACGTCGGCGGTGCGATCCGCGCTCTCCCACTGGGCCCGGGCCAGCTCTCCGGCCTGCTCCAGGGCGTCCTCGGCGAGGTGGAGGCTCGTGGCGGAGGCGCCGGGCCACTCCCGGGGCAGGCCCCGGACGACGCCGTGCACGGCGCCGGCCCACGGATCATCGGCCCGGGTCAGAGCCACCACGTCGGGCGTGGCGCCCTGGGCCACCTGTCGGGCGAGGGCCGCGATGAGCGGAGCGGCCGGGTCGGGGGCGTCGGCCTCGTCGGCCAGGACCGCCGCGGGGGAGGGGCGCTCGGCCAGGTCTCCCCACACGATGAGGTCGGCGGGGCCCGCCTGGCTGGCCTCGGCCGCCGTGACCCGGGTGACGCTGGCCTCGGAGAACGCCCGGGCCACCTGGGCGCTCACGTCCACCAGCAGGACGCGGTGTCCCTCGGAGAGGGAACGGCCGGGAAGGTCCGGCAGCGGCTCCGGGCGCCAGGCGGGGGCGTAGGCGGTGAGGGGGGCGTCGTCGTCGTGGACGGCGGCGGCCTCGCCCTGGCCGGCGGTGCGGGCGAAGGCGATGATGTCGGCCACGGTGGGCCGGTTGATGAGGAGCTCCTGGGGGATGCCGTCGATGGCGGCGAAGGCATCGCTCAGGCCCGTGGCCAGGTCCCCGACCATCAGCGAGTCGAAGCCCAGGTCGTCCACCAGGGTCATGTCGGGCTTGAGGGCCTTGACGGGGTAGGCGCTGACCCGGGCGATGACCTGGAGGACCCGGGCCTCCACGTCCTCCTCGGCGGGTGCTTCGGAGGCGGGGGTCGGCGCCGCCGCCACGGGGGTCCGGGCGTCGGGACGGGGCCGTGGCTTCACGTCGCCGGCCTCGATGGGGAGCTGCACCTCGGACTTGACTGCCCAGTAGATCTCCCGCGGGAGCACGGTCGGGGGGAGGCTCGGAAGGACGGCGGGCGCGGTGATGGCGCGCACGTCCACGTCCACGCCGCGGACCCACAGGTCGGCCAGGCCCTCGAGGATGCTGGCGCCCCCGTCGTCGTCGCGCTTGCCCGCCAGGGTGACGATCCCGCGGTGGTCTCGCGGCAGGGCCCCGCGGGCGAAGGCAGCGAGGGGCCCGCCCGCACCCACCTGGAGGAAGAGGTCCGCGCCGGCCTCGCGGCACTGCTCGAGGCCGCGGACGAACTCCACCGGGCTGGTGGCGTGGCGCAGGAAGACGTCGCGGGCGTCGGCCGCGTGGCGGTAGGGCTCCTCGGCGATGCCGCTGGCCACGGTGATGTCCGGGTCGCGGAGAGTGATCCCGGCCAGGAGCGGGGCGCTGTCCAGGCCCGAAAGGGCCGGGCCGTGGAAGCCGTGGCTCACCTGGAGGGGGACGGCCCGGACATCGGCGGCCTCGGCAAGCTCCACCACCCGCTCCACCGCCTCTCGGAAGCCCGAGACCACGAGCTGCCGCGGGTGGTTCACATTGGCGATGACGGCCCCGTCCACGAGCAGGGACTCCACCGTCTCCCGATCCGCCATGACCGCGGCCATGGTGCCGTGGTCGCCGTCGAGATCGGCCATGGCCCGGCCGCGGGCCGCCACGAAGCGCGCCGCCTCGGCGCCGGTGAGGACGCCCCCCACCGCGGCAGCGGCGAACTCGCCCAGGCTGTGGCCCAGGACGACGTGGGGGCGCACCCCGACCTGCTCGAGGAGGGCCGTGAGGGCGAGCCCGGCGGCCAGCATGACCGGCTGGGTGTGGGCCGTGTCCGTGAGCTCGGTGGTGGCGGTGTCCTCGTCGACCGGCTCGGCGCGGAGCTCCGGGTAGAGGAGGTGGGTGAGTGGCACCTGGAGCGCGTCGGCCAGGTCGCTCTCGAGGGCGTCGAGGGTGTCCCGGAGCACGGGGAAGCGGTCGCGGGCATCGCGGAGCATGCCCACCCGCTGGGCCCCTTGGCCCGGGTAGAGGAAGGCCAGCCGCGCGGGCTCCTCGGGGGCCTCGTCCAGCTTGGCCCCCCGGGGCAGCCCGCCCTCGGCCACCTCGCGCAGGCCCTCCACCAGCTCGTCGCGGGTGCGGGCCACGAGCCCGAGGCGCCAGGGCTGGCAGATCGGAAGAGCACACGTCTGAACTCCAGTCACGTGAAACGATCT
>CAZPJM010000221.1:0-8444 GCA_964586865.1 uncultured Enterobacteriaceae bacterium | reverse complement strand
ACCGGGACCGCTTCGTCGAGGCCACCCTCGCCCAGCTCGCCGTGGATCCCCGCGATGCCGTGATGACCGCCTTCGACCCCCTGCCCGCCCTCTCCGCCGAGCCCCTCGGTGTGGACGACGTCGCCGCCTGGATCCACAAGCAGCTCGTCACTCGCGGCAAGGACCTGCTCTTCGCCAAGACCCTGCGCAACAAGCAGGTCGCGTGTCGGGCCATCATCCGGACGGCCGCCAGGCGCGCCGCCATGGCGGGCGCCATCCCCGTCACCGGGGTCGACACCACCGCGGTCACCGCCCTGCAGGTCAAGCTCATCGCCGATGTGGCCGCCGTCTACGGCCGACGCATCGACAACGACGTGGCCATCTTCATCCTGGGCGAGGTCCTGGCCGGCGGCAGCAAGGGTTTCATCCGGTGGGCCATGTCGGCCCTCAAGACGGCGGGGTGGATCCCGGGCGGCCAGGTCGCCCACATCGCCACCAGCGCCCTGGGCGCCACCATCGCCGGCGCCACCACCTACGGGGTGGGCCGGGCCGCCATCACCTACATGGAGCGCGGGGCCGAGGTCAGCGCCGAGGAGCTCCGCGCCGCCTTCGACGCCGGCGCCTTCCAGTGGCGCCAGAGCCAGGGCGCGCCGGGCCCGGTCGATGACCCGTAGGACCGCCTGGGACGTGGCGGACGCCGGTCTCGAGGAGCTTCTCCGCCGGTGCCACCGCAGCGAGCTCCTCCACCTGGCCGCCGTCCTCCGGGTGGACCCGCGCGGCAAGGGCCTGCGCGACCTCTGCATGGCCCTGGCGCACAAGCTCCGCTGGGTGGGGACCCACAAGCTGCGCGCCCTGCTGCGCCGCTTCGAGCCCTTGGAGTACCACGACGTGCTGGCCGGCCTGGCCCGTCGCTCCCGCATCGCCGCCGAGGGCACCCTCGAGGATCAGGAGCAGGCCCTCCTCGAGAAGGTCCTGACCGAGGCCTGGGCCAACCTGGATCAGGAGTCCCGCCTGGCCCTGTGGCAGCGCCAGGGCTTCGACCCGCCGGCGCCCACCATGGGCCAGCGGGCCCTCGACACGGTCCACGAGACCCTGGGCCCGAAGGCGGCCTTCGCCCTCTCCACCGTCACCCTCCCCGCCCTGGTCGCGGTGGCCACCCCCCCCTTCCTCCAGCTCCCCGGCTGCCTCGCCCTGTGGTGGCTCACCCGGCCCGACGATCGTCTGGTGACGGCCGCCGTCCTCGAGGTCAGCCGCCTCCGTCAGCTCGTCCTGCACCGGGTGACCGTCGGGGTGGTGGGCAGCCCCTCCTCGGGCAAGGACGCGGCCATCCGCGCCCTCTTCGGCATCGACCACGGCGGGGTCGATCCGGTGGCCGGCTCCACCCGCGACGTGCAGATCGCCCGCCTTCCGGGCAGCACCGCCACCTACATCGTCAACACCCCCGGGATGGGCGACGTGGTGGAGTCGGTCACGGAGGAGGCCCGGCAGGTGCTCGACCACATCGACCTCTACGTCTACGTGGTGAACGCCCAGGGCGGGGTCCAGGCCCGGGAGCGCGACGACTACGTGGCCTGCGTCCGCTCGGGACGGCCGGTGCTGGCGGTGGTCAACAAGATCGACACCATCAAGGCCGAGGACCGGGACCGCTACCTGGCCGATGCCCGCGCCAAGCTCGGAGCGCCCGAGGACGCCTTTCTCGCCGCGGCCTTCGACCCGCTGCCCCAGCTCGCCGACGCCCCCATCGGGCTCGACGCGGTGCGGGCCTGGCTCCGGGAGCGCCTCCTCGAGGCGGGCAAGGACCCGACCGAGCTCGACTTCACCGAGCCCCAGGCCGCGGCCGGCTGATCCTCCGGGCCTACTCCACGATCATCAGCGGGAGGCTGCGGGCGATGTCCTCGAAGATGGGGGTCAGCTCCGAGGCATTGTCCGTGTAGTAGAAGCGCCCGTCGCCTTGGGGCATGTCGCCGAGGTAGGCGCTGCGGGCCCGGAAGGACACCGTCCAGACGTGGATCTCCTCCTCGGTCCAGGCCGCGGCGGTCTGGGCCACGCTGGCGTCCTCGATCTGGCTGCGGGAGTGGGGCACCGGGCCCTGGTACTCCCTCCACCGCTCCTCCTGGTAGCCGTGGTAGTCCCTGGCGTTCTCGTACTGCTCATAGCCCTCGACCCCCTGGAGCGGGGAGGGCTCGAGACCGTTGGGGTCGCCATCGGTGAGGACCACCATGGCCCGATAGGCCAGGGGATCGTCGATCTCGCGAATGAGCTGACGCCCCAGCACCACGCCCACGTGATGGTCGGTCCCGGGCTCATCGCAGTACTCCCTCGGCATGGCTGGCTTCTTGCCTCCACGCGACCAGTTCAGGTACCTCTCCTCGACCACCACGGCCGGGTTGTCTCGCTTGGTGCTGTTGTTCGGGCAGCCGGCGTGGGGCTTGGACGCCACGTCGAGCTGACCCCAGGCCTCGCGGGCGGCAGCGCGGCGGCCCACGTCATCCAGGAAGAACATCTCGGAGTAGGCCCAGGCGTACCGGTTGGTGTAGATGGTCATGCCCACCCGGTCCTCCCGGCCGTGGGTGTCCGAGAGGATGTCCAGGAAGCGGACCGCGGCGGCCCGGGCCTGGCCGATCTCCCGGTGGAAGGAGCCGGTCACGTCCATGACCAGGACCACGTTGAGGGAGCGGGTGGCCGCGGTGGCGCGGGAGCGCACGGGGCTGCTGTCCTTGCCCCAGAGCCGCGAGAAGTTGAGGTCCACCGGGTCGTCCTCGTAGCGCCCCACCTCGACCTCGACGGCGTTGGGCCGCAGCGAGCTCACGTCCAGCCCGGCGCCTCCGCGCTCCCAGGCCCCGAAGGTGATCTCGCCGATGGTGCCGGTGGTTCCGCCTACGATGTTCTCGTCCACGATGCGCTCGGCCGCCAGGCGGGCGTCGGCGGTGTTCCCGGAGCTGCGCAGCTCGATGAGGGCGGCGTGGGAGGCGGCATCGGCCACGTCCTGGGCTTGTCCATCGGCCAGGCGGAGCCAGGAGACGTCGACCGAGAGGGCAGCGAAGCCGATGACCAGCGGCAGCAGGGCGCTCACCATGGCGTTGTAGCTGCCACGCCGCTGGCGGCGGGGGGCGCGGGGCATGGGTCCTCCGGGGGGGGGTCTCCCCGAGGGTCGGAAACCCTCGGACCCGGCTTGACCCGAGGACGGCCGGGCCCGAGAACGGGCTCCCAACACGGCGACGGCCGCCTCACCCCGTGGGGGGCAAGGCGGCTGTCAGCGAGGGCGGGGGCCGGAGGTCCGAGGGCGGGGGGCCTGCCCGGTGGATCAGCTCGACTGCTGGGAGCGCATGGTGAAGCTGCTGCGGAGCTGGGTGGCCAGCGGCAGGAAGCCCAGCAGGGGCTCGTACGGGTAGATGACCTCGACCGTGAGGAACTCGGTGCTGGCGTCGTAGGTGGCCTCGACCGTGCAGCCGGTGCCGCAGGGCATGTCGACGCCGGCCAGGACGGCGCTGGCGTGCGCCTCGGCGGCGACGGTCATCTCGCTGCCCGGGGGCACCATCTCGTCCTCGATGACCGCCACGCCGACGCGCGCCCCGTCGCGGGCGGCCCGAACGACCGAGCTGTACTCGGACATCATCCACGAGATGTCCACCATGCCGGCGAAGCCCGAGACGAGGACCGGGAGCCATAGTCCGAACTCGAGGGCGCTGGCGCCGCGGCGCTGACGACGGGGAGCGGTCATGGGCCACCTCCGGCGGCGAGGAAGTCGATGATCTCGTCCTGCCACTCGAAGCGGATGTAGGTCGCCGAGTCGAGCTCGTCCGGCGTGGGGATGAACCCGAACAGCGGCACGTAGTCGACCTCGACCTCGCAGTACAGGGACACCGCGGGCGAGACCCCCCGCACATCGAGGTCGATGTCGGGGGTCGTGTCCTGGACGCTCACCGCCGTGAGGATGGCTTCGATCTCGTCCCGGGCCACCGTGAAGGGATCGTCGTTGTCCGGATCGGTGACGGCGCCGGCGCGGCAGCCGCTGTTGACCGCGGTGTCGATCATGGCTTGGTTGAAGAACAGCCAGCCGTAGTCGATGAAGATGGCGATCAGCGCGACGAAGCCCGGCAGGGTCAAGGCGAACTCGAGCGCCGAGGCGCCACCGCGACGGCGGCGGCCGCGCTGCGTGCTCGAGGGACGTCGGAACAGGCGCATCATGGCTACTTCACGATCATGAGGGGAAGGCTGCGGGCGATGTCCTCGAAGATGGGGGTCAGCTCGGCCGCGTTGTTGGTGAAGTAGAAGCGGCCGTCGCCGTTGGGCATGTCCCGCAGGAAGTCGTCGCGGGCCCGGAAGGAGACGGTCCAGACGTGGATGTCATCCTCGACCCAAGCGGCGGCGGCCTGGGCCACGCTGGCATCCTTGATCTGCTGCTCGGTATGGGGGAGCGGACCCTTGAACTCCCGCCAGCGGGTCTCGTCGTAGTTCACGTAGTCCCGGGCGTTGTCGAAGGCCTCGAAGCCGGGGACCGACGACAGGGGCGAGGGGTTGAGGCCGTTGGGATCACCGTCGGTGAGGATGATCATGGCCCGATAGGCCAGCGGATCCCCGATCTCCTGGATGAGCTGACGGCCCTGGACGACCCCCACGTGGTGATCGGTGCCGGGCTCGTCGCAGTACTCCCTTGGCATGGCCGGGTTCTTGCCGCCGGTGGAGAAGTCCGTGTAGGTCGACGAGATCAGGATCGTGGGGTCGTTATTGATGTCCTGCCGGCGAGGGCAGCCAGCCGGCGGCTTGGAGGCCACGTCGAGCTGGTTCCAGGCGGCCCGGGCGCTGGTCCGGGCGGCCACGTCGTCGAGGAAGAACATCTCGGAGTAGGCCCACGAGTAGCGGTTGGTGTAGATGGTCATGCCGACCATGTCCTCGCGGCCGTGGGTGTCCGTGAGGATGTCGAGGAAGCGGACCGCGGCCGCGCGGGCCTGGTTGATCTCGGCCGCGAAGGAGCCGGTCACGTCCATGACCAGGACCACGTTGAGCGAGCGGGTGGCGGCGGTCGCCTCGGAGCGGACCGTGCCGGTGTTGCGGCCCCAGATCCGCGAGAAGTTGAGGTCGACCGGGTCGGCGTCGTAGCGGCCCACCTCGACCTCGACCGCGTTGGGCCGCAGGGAGGAGACGTCGAGGATGTCCGAGCCGCGCTCCCAGGCGCCGAAGGTGATCTCGCCGATGGTGCCCTGGCCGCCACCGACCACGTTCTCGCGGACGATGTTCTCGGCTGCGAGGCGCGCATCGGCCGTGTTGCCCGAGGTGCGAAGCTCGATGAGGGCCGCGTGGGAGGCGGCATCCGCCACGTCCTGAGCCTGACCATCGGCCAGGCGGAGCCAGGAGATGTCGACGGAGAGGGCCGCGAAGCCGATGACCAGGGGCAGCAGGGCGCCGACCATGGCGTTGTAGCTTCCGCGGCGCTGTCGGCGAGGAGTCGGGTGCACGGGCCCTCCGGAGGCAACCAGTCTCCCGCAATATGTCCCGTCGGACCCCAACTCGCCACCCCACGATGGGGGTTTCCCCCACCTTCTACGAGGCCCTGCTGGACGGTGTCGTGGCCGATGACGGGGCGAATTGCAAGGCCCCTGTCAGCCGGCGTGCCTCAGGAGACGGTGATGGCGGTGTGGGTCTCGAATCCGAAGGTGTCCACGTTGCCGGTCCAGTCCCGGAACTTCTCGTCGCCCCCGCGGATGGCCCAGTCGCTGTCGATGGTGAGCGCCGAGGCGATGCCGCCGCGGGGCCGCAGGCGCATCATGAGGCGCAGGCGCGTGGGCTCGTACACCTCCATGAGGTCGTCGAACATCACGTTGGCGAGACGCTCGTAGGAGACGATGCTGCTCCGGAAGGCATCCTTGTACTGCTTGAGGCTCTTCAGCTCGATGGTCCACTCGCGCGGGTAGAAGGTGAGCAGGACCTCGCCGAAGTCCGGCTGGTTGGCGACGCCGACGAAGGTGAGCTCGGGCAGGTAGATCTTCTGCTCGTAGGCCTCGGTGGTGGGGTTCGGGATGGCCTGCAGGATGTGGGCCTTGGACCAGTGGCTGTTGGGCAGCAGCTTCTGCTTCTCGATGAGCTCGGCGCGGGACCGGATCCGCTCGCGCTTGAGGGTGCCGAAGGCCTTCTTGCGCAGCTCGATGGGGAGCTTGCGGAGGCCGTCCAGGACCTCGTCGTACAGCTCGTCATGCTCGGACATGCTCACTCCGGATGGGGGTACGGGCGCCGGCGCCCGGGGCTGGGGCCGCCGTGGGCCCGCGTGGGGGCCGCGCCCCTATCCAGCGTCGGGAGGCCCTGCATCGCCGCCCGTCGCTGCGGGTGGTCGGCGGGCGAGCCACCAAGCGATGGTGGCCGCCGCCACGATGACGGAGACGGTGAGGGCCAGGGTCAGGGAGGCCTGCAGGCCCCAGACCACCAGCACCACCGTGGCCACCAGGTAGACCCCCGCCGCGAGCCGCCCGAGGAGGCTCGGACGGGGGAGGTCGCGGTGACGCCACCCGATCCAGAACACGGCGAAGGCGGTGAGGCCCGAGAAGATCAGCAGCACGACGGCGGCGGACTGGACGAGCTCGAGCAGGCTCTGGCCGAACAGGAGCGCCAGCGCCAGCGCCCCCTGGAGCAGGACCGAGCCGGTGGGAGGCCGCCCGGGACGCCCCCGGAGCCAGCCCGGGAGCACGCCGTCCTCGGCCATGGCGGCGTAGACCCGCGGGCCCACCAGGGTCATGGCCGAGAGGGCGCTGGCGAAGAGGAGCACGGCACAGCCGGACATGATGGCCCCGCCCACCGGACCCACGAGATCCTCGACCACCAGGTGGCCCAAGGTGACGGCGGTGGCGTCGTCGCGGGTGACCACGGCGGCCTGTTCCGGGGTCAGGTTGGCCACGAAGACCCAGTTGACGGCCAAGTAGAGGAGCGCAACCCCGAAGCAGCCCAGGAGCATGGCCCGGGGGACGTCGATTCGGGGTCGCCGGAACTCGCCGGCGGCGTAGATAGCGGCGTTCCAGCCGCTGAACGTGAAGGCGACCCAGTACTGGTGCTGCAGGAAGGCCGACCAGGGGAAGCCACCGTCGGCGGGGGCGGCGGGGGGCGTCCAGGTGGGCCAGGCGTGGGAGCCGGCCCACAGGCCGAGCGCCACGAAGCCCAGGACGAGCACGACCTTGGCCACCACCAGGAGGTCCTGGGCCCACTTGGACCATCCGAGGTGCACGGCGTGGACCGCGGTGAGGCCGATGATGAGGGAGGCGCCGACCAGACGGGCGTCCAGGCCGGGGACGAGGGTGCCCAGGAAGGCGCCGGCCGAGAAGGCGTCCACGGCGATGCTGGCGGCGAAGCCCACGAGCAGGCTGGCCCAGCCCGCCAGGACCCCGAGCCAGGGGTGGAGCAGGTCCGAGAGGTAGCGATACTCGCCGCCGGAGCGGCCGATGAGCCGCGCGATCTCGCCGTAGGTCCGGGCGCCGGCGAGGGCCAGGCCCGCCCCGACCACCCAGGCCAGCAGCAGGTAGAGGGGCCCCAGGTCCTGGGCCATGTACCCGGCCGACAGGAAGACGCCCGAGCCCACCATGTTGGCGACGACGATGCCCACGCCGGTGCGGAGGCCGAAGGACCGGGTCGTCCTGCCCACCTCGGAAGGGACGGCGGCGGGGGTGGCGACGGCGTCGGGAGGGGTCACGCAGGGCCCGGGTGCATGAGGCGCGGCGAGGGTAGCGCGCTTCACGCGGATCGTCGCGTCCCCGGGGCCTCGGGCCCGCCCTGATGGCCGCCACAACCGAGCTTGGACCGCGCCCATCCGTGCCGGTACGGTCCGCTCGGGCTAGGATGACCACCCCTCGCGCCGAATGGCCGCCCCCCCTCCCCCGTCCCTCCCTCGACCGCCCTCCCCGCCCCTCCTCGCCCGGGCCCCGCATGCTGCGTGCCCTCGCCCTGCTGCTCCTGTGGCTCCCCCTGTCCGCCCCCGCGTGGGCTGCCGACGCCTTCGGGCGCGACGTGGCCGACGTGGCCCGCCGCTACCGCGACGACCGGCCGCGCCTCCGGATCGAGGCGTGCAACGGTCTGGTGGAGGACATCCTGCGGGATGTGGGCCTGCCCATCCGCGGCAACGTCCGCACCCTCTGGGCCACGATGGAGGAGCGGGGCTGGATCCACCGGCGCCGCGTCCCCGCCGCGGGCGACGTGGTCTTCTTCGACCGGACCTACGACGCCAACCGGAACGGGCGACAGGACGATCGCCTCTCCCACGTGGCGGTGGTCATCCACGTGGACGACGACGGCACGGTCCACATGGTGCACCGCGGCAGCAAGGGGATCCGTCCCCTGACCCTGAACCTGCGCCACCCCTCGACCCGCCGCGACGCCACGGGCAAGGTCCTCAACTCCTGGCTGGGCGCGCCCGGCTATGCCCGCGAGGGCGCCCGGCTGGCCGGCGAGCTGTGGCGGGCCTTCGCCACGCCCCGGCCCGAGGGCGC
>CAZPJM010000220.1:0-8465 GCA_964586865.1 uncultured Enterobacteriaceae bacterium | reverse complement strand
GAGATCGTTTCACGTGACTGGAGTTCAGACGTGTGCTCTTCCGATCTCGCCTCCACTGACCCCCCGCCCGATCCCGGTGCCCGCGCCCGAGGGCCGGTGCCCGGGGTCGGCCGGACCGGATACGCCCCCGGCAGGAGGTCCCGTGCGCACCCTGTCCCTCGCCCTGCTCCCCGCCCTGATGCTGTCGGGCTGTGCCCGCGATCCGGACAACGACGGCCTGACCAACAGCGAGGAGCGCGAGCTCGGCACCGGCATCAAGCGCGCCGACACGGACCGGGACGGCCTCCGGGACGGCGAGGAGGTCAACACCCACGGCACCGATCCCCTCGAGCCCGACACCGACCTGGACGGCTTCGAGGACGGCGAGGAGGTGGAGGCCGGCGTGGACCCCACCGACCCCCTCTCCTACCCGCCCCTCCGGTGGCCCGACCTCTCGGCCCGCCTGGTCGAGGCCGGTGAGCGCGGCTTCGATGTGGGGGATCGGCTCGGCGGCTTCGACGGGCTGGACCAGAACGGCGATCTGGTGGCGCTAGACCAGTTCTACGGCCACGTCCTGCTCATCCAGCTCACCGCGGGTCGCTTCTGCACCGCCTGCGACGATCAGGCCGTCGTGCTGGAGTCCCTGCGCGACCAGTACGGCGACCGGGGCTTCTGGCCCATGCACGTGCTCGTGGATGACGACAGCCGAGACGGCACCTTCGAGGATGCCTTCGCGGCCACGTGGGCCGAGCGGAACGAGCTCTCCTACCCGGTGATCTCGGATCAGGGGCAGGCCGTCGCCGCCGGCCTCACCGAGGAGGGCGTCTACAACGGCACCGTCCCCCTCACCCTCCTGGTCACCCGCGACCTGCGGATCGAGGGGGTGTACCTGGGGGCGGCTGGCACCATCGACGCCGAGAGCCGGATCAGCGGCCTGCTCGATGCCCAGGTGCCCGGGCCCTGACCCCGACGTCAGGAGAGGGCCTTCAGGCGCTTCTTCAGCTCCTTGGCCTCGCGCTTGAGGTTGGCCTTGGCCGCGAACTTGACCGCATCGGCCAGGAGCTTGCGCGCGACCTGGGTGTTGCCGGCCTGGTTCTCGATGGCGGCCAGGTGGTCCATGGCCGAGACCATCTTGGCCGTGTCGCCCGCCTTCTGGAGGGGCCGCAGGGCCTTGCGCAGGCTGGCCCGGCCCTCCTGGGGCTGGTTCGTGCGGAGGTAGGCCAGGCCCTGCCAGTAGTGCAGCTCCTTGACCACCGGGTGGTCCCCCAGGGACCCCACGCCCTGCTCGGCCTGCCGGAAGAAGGTGAGGGCCTCGCTGGGCTTGCCATTGGCGTAGTGGAAGAAGCCCAGGTTGTAGAGGTCCACCGGCAGGGCCCGCTCGAACTTGAGGGCCCGGGTCAGCTCGAGCACCCGGGTGGCGTGCTGGGTGGCGGCGTCGAAGTTCTTCAGGTTGCCCTCGGCCTGGGCCAGGAGCTCCCGGGCATTGCGCTCGCGGCCCGCGTTCTGGAGCTGCACGGCGATCTGCACCACCCGGGCCAGGGCGTCCCGGGCCTCCTGGACCCGACCGCTGGCGAGGAGGGCCTCGCCGTAGGAGAGCCCCGAGTCCAGGGCGAGCTGGGCCAGGCCCGTCGAGCCGGCGGCCTCGTTGGCCTTGCGGAAGTGCTCGATGGCCGGCTCGAACTGGCCGGAGCGGCGCGCCACCAGGCCCCGGATCTGCTCGGCATTGGCGAAGATGTTGGGCGGCACCGTCTTCCCGCCGTCGTCGGTCTCGGTGATGGCGAGCTGGAGGGCCTCGTCCACCGCCGCGAGGGCCGCGTTGGGGTTGCCGTCCTGCAGCTCGATGCCCGCCAGGTGGTTCTTCACCTCGGCCGCGCGCTGCTTGTTCTCGGTGGCCTGGTACAGCTTGAAGGCGTCCATGGCGCGGTCACGGGCGCGGTAGTAGTCCTGCCGGCGGGCGTCGAGCCGGGACCCGGCGAACAGGAGCCACGCGGTCATCTCGCGATCCTCGCGCTGGCTGGCCCACTGGGTGGCCTCCTGGTGGAGCTTCTCGGCCTGCTCCACGCTGCCCGCCCCGATCATGCGGTCCAGCAGGTTCATGTAGACCGTGCGGAGCATGGCCTCGGGCCAGTCGATCTCGTCGAAGTAGCGGGTGAGGTCGTAGGCGAGGCCCCACATGTCGGGGGCGTCGTTGGACAGGGCGATGGACCGCATCACGGCGGCGCGCTCGGGGGCGCCGTGCTCGGCGTAGATGCGGGCGGTCTTGACGATGAAGCCGTACCCGCGGGGCACCAGGAAGCGCTCCATGAACACGCCCACCCGGCGGGCCAGGGCCTGGCCCTCCTCGGTGTCGTTCTGGGCCAGGATGCCCTCGCGCCAGGAGCCACGCTTGAACTTGTAGATCCAGGTGCCGAGGTCCCGGGCGAACTGCACCTCTTCGAAGAGGTCGCCCATGGCGTCGATGAGGTCGTCGACGCTGTCCCGCTCGTAGCCGCCCATGTCGGCCACCAGGCCGCTGGGGAAGGCCTGGCCGAGCAGGGCCGCCAGGTAGGCGATGCGCGGCACGTCCTCGCGGGTGGCGCGCTGGCGATCCCCCTGCTCGGCGGCCTCGGCGTCGGGGGCGTCGAGCTCCTCGGCGTCCACATCCAGGGGGACCAGGGAGGCGAAGCTGACCCCGTCCAGATCGCCGTCGAGCTCACCGCGCTCCTGGAGGACATCGGTCAGCTCGGCGATGAAGCCGGGCCGGCCGCCGGCGATCTCGGCGATGCGAGCCGCGTTGCCCGACAGGCCCTTGCTGTCCAGGTAGCGGGAGGTCTCCTCGGCGCCCCAGGGCTCGATGACGTGGGTGTGCAGCGCGTCGCCGGCCCGCTCGTAGAAGTCCAGGAGCGGCAGCGGCTGGAGGTTCTGCTTGACCTCGCCCTCGGGCTCGTCGTGGAGCAGGATCAGCACCTTGGAGCCGTGCTCCTCGCCCTCGGCCCGCAGGGCCTCGAGGAGCTGGGCCAGACCGAGGCTGTAGACCACGCCCGGGGCCTGGAGGTCGAGGACGATGGGCTGCTTGCGCGCGATGCCGGCCACGATCTCGACCAGGCCCAGGAGCGGGTTGTCGCGGGGCATGCGCAGGCTGATGGAGCCCTTCTCGGCGTCGGGCTTGGCGTCCTTCAGGGCGCCGACGAACTCCTGGTACCAGCCCTGGACCCGCTTGGGCTGGGTGGGGAGCTGGCTGTTGAGCACCATCTCGACCTTGCCCCGGGTGAGGACATCGCTGGTGATGGCGGCCATGAGCGCGCCGTACATGCGCACCAGCCACTGGAGGCCGTTCTCCTGCTCGAGGCAGACGACGCGCCACACGATGGGCGCCTCGTCGCGGGTGGAGAGCCGCCGGAGCAGCTCGCCGGCGACGGCGCGCCGGCCACCGCCGAAGGGGGCCTGCAGGCGGACGATCCGGGTCGCGCCGGCGGCGACGGCGTCGTAGTGGGCCGCCAGGGCGTCGACGTCGGACTCACGGGCGACGAAGAGGGCGTTGTCGTCTGCCAAGGTCGATCTCCAGGAGAGGGGGGCGATGGGGTGGGGCGCCCCGGTCGGGGAAGTGGGGCCCCGTATCGGAGCATCGGCGGGCGCGCACGCGGGCTCCGCAAAGCCGTTCGACCCGCTCTCGACGCCTTCCTGACGAACCCGATCGGGCCGGGCGGTGTCGGGCTCCTCCCCCGCCGGCTATGCTGCGGGGCCGCCCGGGAGGACCTCCCCATGCCCCGCTGGACCGCCGCCCTGCCCCTGCTCGCGCCGATGGCCCTCGCTGCCTGCGGCGAGCCCCTCCTCGAAGGCTTCGTCTGGGACGTGGCCCTGGAGGGCACCGAGGACCTCTGCAACGACCCGGTCATCGGCTACGCCGACCAGCTCTCCTACCGGCTGGTGTTCGATGGCTCCGCCGTCGACGTGGCCGTGGGCCCCGACGTCTTCGCCACCGGCACCGTGTCCGGCTGCGAGATCAACTACGCCTCGGTGGTCTTCGGCGAGACCCTCGACGGCTTCGAGCTCCGCTGGCGTCTGGACGGCTTCGCGGTCTACCACCAGGGCTTCGGCTGCGAGACCCGCCTCGACGACAACATCGACTGGTCCGGCACCGAGGTCTTCACCGTGGTCCAGTCCGACCACCCGGACATCCCCACCAACTGCACCTACTCCGTGGATATCGAGGGCACCTACGCCGGCCCGGCCGACGGGGGCTGAGCCGGTGATCCCCGGAGCCCGCCCCCGCGATCCGGAGACCCACGGGGACGCCGCCGGGGGGCTCGACCCGGGCAACCCGGACGACCGGGCGGCCCTGGACGCGCTGCGGGCCTCCATCCGTCGGGTGGTGCGCGGCAAGGACACGGTGGTCGACCTGGCCATCACCACGGTCCTGGCCGGCGGGCACCTGCTGCTCCAGGACGTCCCCGGCGTGGGCAAGACCACCCTGGCCTCGGCCCTGGCCGGCGCCCTCGGCGGCCGCTTCGCCCGCGTCCAGTTCACCGCCGACCTCCTCCCGGGCGACATCACCGGCGTGAACATCCTGGACCGCGGATCGGGCCGCTTCGCATTCCGGCCGGGCCCCCTCTTCGCCCATGTGGTCCTCGCCGACGAGATCAACCGCACCACGCCCAAGTGCCAGTCGGCGCTGCTCGAGGCCATGGAGGAGGGCGCGGTCACCGTGGACGGCGAGACCCGGCCCCTTCCCCGCCCCTTCCTGGTGGTCGCCACCCAGAACCCCTTCGACTTCGAGGGCACCTACCCGCTGCCCGAGAGCCAGCTCGACCGCTTCCTGATGCGCCTCTCCCTCGGCTACCCCGACCGCGACACCGAGCTCGAGGTCCTCCGCCAGGGCGGGCGGGAGCGGTCCGTGGCCGAGCCGGTCCTGGAGCCCGAGGGCGTGCGTCGCCTCATCCTGGCCGCCGAGGCCGTGACCGTGCCCCCGGAGGTCGAGCACTACCTCCTGGACCTGGTGCGGGCGTCCCGGGCCGATCCCCGGCTGCTCCGCGGCGTCAGCACCCGTGGCGCCCAGGCCCTCTACCGGGCGGTACGGGCCCTGGCCCTGCTCCAGGGTCGTCCCTTCGCCATCCCCGAGGACGTGCGGGCCCTGGCGGTCCCGGTGCTCGGCCACCGGGTCCTGCCTCGGAGCGGGGGCGGACCGGCCGGCGACGGGGGGGCCGCCGCCATCGCGGCGCTCCTCGACGAGCTCCCGCCGCCCGGCTGATGGCGCGCGACACCCCCCGCGGCGCCCGGCTCACCCGGGAGGGGCAGGTCCTGGCCCTGCTCACGGTGGCGCTGCTGGGCGCGGCCTGGATCAGCGGCAACAACGTGGTGGCGCTGGTGGTGAGCGGCCTGGGCGCACTCTGGCTGCTGGACGCCGTCCTGGGCGGCTGGAACCTGCGCCACCTGGAGATCCGCCGCGAGGTGCCGGCCGAGGTCTTCGCCGAGGTGGCGGCCCGGGGGGCCTTCCGGATCCGCAATGCGCGGCGCTGGCTGCCCTCGGCGGCGGTTCGCCTCGAGGACGGGGCCGGCGCCACGGCCACCCTGGACCGTCTGCCCCCCGGCGCCGAGGTGGCGGTCCCCACCGGCTGGACCTTCCCCGGGCGCGGGTCCGCCCGGCTGGGCGCCCTCCGGGTGGGGAGCGCCTTTCCCTTCGGCCTCTGGTGGCGGTGGCGGAGCGAGGCCCGGCCCGCCGAGATCCTGGTCTATCCCCGACCCCGCGTGTCCGAGCCCACGGTGGCCCCCGGGAGCGCCGGCGAGGCGGGCCGGGCCGAGGCCGGCCGGGGGGCCATGGGCGACGTGGACGACCTGCGCGGCTACCGGGACGGGGATCCGCCCCGCCGGATCCACTGGCCCACCAGCGCACGCCGGGAGCAGCCGGTGGTGGTCCTCCGGACCGAGGAGCAGGCCGACCGGGTGATGGTGCGGGTGCGCGACCTGCACGGACGCGCCTGGGAGCACGAGATCTCCCGCGCCGCGGGCGAGGTGCTGCGGGCCTTCCGCCGGGGCTGTCGGGTGGGCCTGGAGCTGCCCGAGGCCCGCCTGGAGGCCCGCGGCGGCCCCACCTGGCGGCGCACCCTCCTCGAGGCCCTGGCCCGCCAGCCGGAGCGGGGGCCATGAGGCGCTCGGCGGTCCTCCGCGGGGTGGGCACGGCCATCACCCTGGCCGGCCTGCTGGCGCTGTGGCCGGTGGGTCCCTGGGTGGGCGACGCCACGGTGGCGGCGGCGGTGGTGGTCCTGGCGGCCCCCTGGGTCGGCCCCCGCCTGCCGCGCGGATGGCCCTGGGGCCCGGTCGCCGTGGGGGTGGCGGTGGGGGCGGCGCTGACCCCGGCGCTGCTGGGTCGGACCGTGGCCGAGTCGCTGGGGCTCGCCTTGCTGGTGCTGGCGGTGGCGCGGCGGCTGGGCCGGGCCCACCCCCGCGACGACCGCCTCTCGGCCCTCCTGGCCCTGCTCATGCTCGTCCTGGGCGGCACCCGCGCGGCGGACCCGGTGGTGGGCGTGGCGGTGGCTGGCTGGGTGGCCCTGGCGCCGGTGCTGGCGGTGCTCGCCACCCTCGAGGAGGGCCGCGCTCGCCAGGAGCGGGAGCGGGCCGTGGTGGGTCGTCACCTGCGCGGCCTCTCGCTGGCGGCGGTGGCCCTCATGGCGGTGGGCTTCGTCGCCCTGCCGCGGCTGCGGGGGGCCGAGCTCGGGGGACACACGGCCGAGCCGGCCCGGACGAGGGTCGGCTACGCCGAGCAGGTCGAGCTGGGCGACCTGGACCAGCTCCTGGACGACCCGGGCCTGGCGCTGCGCCTCGCGCTGCCGCCGGATGCCCCGGCCCCGGCCCTGCTCCGGGGCCGCGTGCTGGACCACTTCGACGGGCGTTCCTGGCGCGCCACCGGGTCCCTGGGGATCCCCGATCCGGCCGGCGCCCGGCCCTACCGCATCCAGCAGGAGGCCGAAGCGGGGCCGGTGGCCTTCGCCCCGGGCGTGGTGGTCCGCATCGAGGCCGAGCCGCCGGGCTTCCGACCCGCCGATGGGGCCTGGCGGCTGGTGGGGCCTCCGCGGCGGCTCCGCTACACCGCGTGGTCGCTCCCCCTGGAGGCCGTGCCGGCCCCCCGAGAGCCCCGCCACCTCCAGCTCCCCGACGACCTGGACCCCCGGGTCCCGGACCTGGCGCGCCGGGTGGCCGGAGAGGCGGACGGCCCCCTGGCCGCGGCCCGGGCCCTCGAGGCCTACCTGGAGGAGGGGTACGGCTACACCCGCGCTCCTCGCGACACCACCCTGGACGCGCCGCTGACCAGCTTCCTGTTCGAGCGGCGGACCGGCCACTGCGAGTACTTCGCCACCAGCCTGGCGGTCCTCCTCCGCAGCCTGGGCCACCCGAGCCGGCTGGTGACGGGCTATGCGCGCCCGCGCCTCAACCCGGTCACCGGTCACTGGACGGTCCGGCGGGGCCACGCCCACGCCTGGGTGGAGGTGCGCGGCGACGACGCCCGCTGGCACGCGGTCGACCCCACCCCCGGCGGGTCCCGTCCGCCCCCCGAGCCGACCCCCCTCGCCCCCCTGTCCGACGCGGTGGGACGGTGGTGGACCGAGGGGGTGCTGGCCTACGATGGCGGCGTGCAGGTGGCGGCCCTGACGGGCATGGGGGGGTGGATCCAGGCCGGGATCACCGGTCGTCCCGTGGGCCAGCGCACCCCGTGGCTCGGGCTGGGCCTGCTCCTGGGTCCCTTCGCGATCGCCCTGGCCACCTCGATCCTGGCGTTCCGCGCCCTGGGGCGCAGGCTGGCCGGCGAGCCCTCCCCCCGCCCGTCCGGTCGGGTGGCCCGCCTCCACCACCGGGCCCGCCGCGCCATCACCCGGGCCGGCGTGGCCGTCCCCGACGCGCTCCCCCCGGTCGAGGCCGCGCGCTGGGTCCAGCAGCGCGCACCGGCGGTGGGCGATCACCTCGAAGCCCTGGCCTGGCTCCACTACCGGGTGCGCTACGGCGGCGAGGACGACGGGGCCCTGGCCGCGCCCGCCCGACGGAGCCTGGCCGCGCTGCGGAGGGCCCTCGCCGCCACGAAGCGTGACGAATCGGCGCCCGAGCGCGCGGAGCCATCGCGTTAGACGCGCGGCTCGGGGCGCGATCCGCCCCATCGGGAGGTGGCATGCTGCGGCGCGTCCTGCCCTGGCTGGCCCTGGCGGCCTGTTGGGGCAGCCAGGCTCACATCGTCGAGGGCGAGGTCATCGAGGTGCGGGCCGGGCAGAACCAGGTGGTGCTGGCCCACGAGGCCATCCCGGGCCTGATGGACGCCATGACCATGCCCTTCACGGTGCGCGATGCGTCCCTCCTCGAGGGCCTCGAGCCCGGCGATCAGGTCTATGGTCGCCTCATCACCGACGAGGAGGCCTGGTACCTGGCCGAGCTGCGGGAGCACAACAAGCCGCGCACGCCCCGGCCTGCGCCGTCCCCAGATCGGAAGAGCACACGTCTGAACTCCAGTCACGTGAAACGATCTC
>CAZPJM010000219.1:0-8467 GCA_964586865.1 uncultured Enterobacteriaceae bacterium | reverse complement strand
CGGCCGCCCTCGAGCTGCGGCGCTGGCTCGGGCGGCTCCCTCCCGCCGAGCGCGAGGCGGCCCTGGCGCGTCGCATGGCCGGTCCGGACGCCACCTTCCTGGGCGGTGAGGGGGTGGGCACGCCCGGGGCCGCCATCGAGGTCCGGGCCCGACCGGCCGATCCGGCGCGGATCCCCGCTGCGGCCCGGATCCTCCTGCCTCCCGCCGCCCCCGACGGGACCACCTTCCTGGCCTGGCCAGGGCCCCGGACGGTGGCGGTCGACGGGATGCGCCGGGAAGTGGTCGTCGAGCCCGGCGCCCGAAGGATCGACGCTGACACGAGAGCGAGGTGGGCGGCCACCCTCACCGGCCGCAGCGGTGGCGCGACCGATCCCTCCCAGGTGGACCCGGTGGACGGCGTGGACGGTGCGCCAGAGGACGGCGTGGACGGTGCGCCAGAGGACGGGGCCGGCGGCTGAGGCCCGCCCCCGCATGCGCTTCCCGGCACCCCGGGGCGGCGGGACGGGACCCTGGGCAGGCAGGACTCGAACCTGCAACCCTCGGTACCAAAAACCGATGTTCTGCCAGTTGAACTACTGCCCAAGGGCGCCCGTCCGGGCGGCGGGCACCTAACACGACGCCGGCGACCGTCCGCTGGCTCGGGGGGCCTCAGGAGCCGTCGAGGAAGACCGCCACCTCTTCCACGGGCTTTCGGTGGATGTGGGGCACGACGCAGTCCTCGGCGGGCCAGCCCAGCGGCAGGACCACATAGGCCTGCTCATGGTCGGGCCGGCCCAGCAACGTCTTGAGGAAGGCCATGGGGCTCGGGGTGTGGGTGAGGGTGGCCAGCCCGGCCAGGTGGGCGGCGCCCACGAAGAGGCCGCACGCCATGCCCACGCTCTCCCGCACGTAGTAGTGCTTGACCTTCTCTCCGGCCTCGTCCACGCCCCACTTCTGCGCGAAGCACACCACCACCCAGGGGGCCTCGGTGAGGTGGGGCTTGTGGGCGTCGGTGCCCAGCGGCGCCAGGGCCTGGAGCCAGGCCGGCGGCATGCGACCGCCGTAGTTCTTCCGCTCCTCCTCCTCGGCGGCCTCGCGGATCTGCCGCTTCAGCGCCGGATCACCGACCGCCACGAAGGTCCAGGGCTGGCGGTGCGCGCCGGACGGCGCGGTGGAGGCGGCGGCGATGAGATCGGCGACCACCTCGCGCGGGACGGGGCGGTCGCTGAACATGCGGACGGAGCGCCGGGCATCGAGGCGACGCCGGAGGGCCCGGGCGCGCCACGCCGCCTCGTGGGCGGGGACCGGCTGGGGCGGGTGGGTCAGGAAGGGGTGGCCATGGCGTTGGACGACACGCTTCACGGGAGCTCCGGGCGGGGACGGCGACCTGTGGGATGCGGCTCGCCGCCGTGGGTCGCGGGGCTCGGCCGGTCGACCCGTGGACCCCTCGGCCCGTCACCCGTCAGTACGACGGGGGCTGCTCCATGCCGCCACACGCAGGCTGGTAGCCGGCCTGGCAGGCCTTGGAGAACAGCCGGTTGGCCTTGCGACGCTTCCGGGCCCCGCCCTTGCCGAGCCAGTACATCTTGGCCAGCAGGCGGGTGCTCTCCAGATCCCCCAGGTCCATCCCCCGCTCGAAGGCGTCGCGGGCTTGGGAGAGCTCGTCCTCGGGGGCATTGCCGTCGAGCAACCACAGGCCATAGCTCCGGCACGCCCGGGCCTCGCCGCCCTCGCAGAGGCTGTCGAAGCGGCCCCGGGCCTCGCCCTCGTCGCGGAGGGCGACCGGGCCCGAGGCGAAGAGCTCGGCGGCCGGGAGGCAGGCCTCGGAGATGCCGGCGTCGCAGGCCTTCACATAGCCCTGGAGGGCCCAGCGGAGGAGCTCGTCGGTCTGGGAGGCGCGCTGGAGGGAGCGCACCGCCTCGCCCTGGCGGTAGCAGGACTGGGTGTGGCCGCCCTGGCAGGCGTAGCGGTAGTAGCGGGCGGCCACAGAGCGGTCGCGCTCGATGCCGAAGCCGTCCTCGTACAGCCGACCCACCGCGTGGCAGGCCTCGGGGTGCCGGGTGCCGTCCTCGGGGCAGCCGCTCACCAGGTCCCGGAGGGCGCGCTGGGCGTCGGGCTCCACGTGGCGGCCCTCGACCCGGAGGAGGCCGACCTTCACGCAGGCCTCGACCACGCCGGCCTCGCAGCCCGCGTCCAGGTTGCCCACGGCGCCGTCGTACTCACCCTGGTCGACGAGCATGAGCCCCAGGTGGCCGCAGGAGGCGCGCTCGCCCAGGGCGCAGCCCATGCGGTGGACCTGGGCGGCCTCGGCCGGGCGGGTATCCTCGAGGGCGGGGCCGGCGCGGCGGCACCCCTCGGGGTCGTGGAGCAGGCAGGCGCGCTTCCAGGCGTCGAGGGCGGCGTCCCCGTCCGGGTCCTCCTCGGCGTAGGAGCGGGCCACCCAGGCACAGGACGCGGTGTGGCCCCGGTCGCACAGGCCATCGAACCAGTGCCGGTTCTCGGCGGCGCTCTTCTGGGGAGCCAGCAGCAGGCCGAGCTGGTGGCAGCCCTCGGGGTGGTCGGCATCGCAGGCCTGCTGGTAGTAGCCCCCGGCCGAGCCGGCATCGTCCATGGCCTCGGGGACCTGGGGCTGGAGCTGGCCCAGCACCACGCAGGAGGGCATGTAGTCGGCGCGGCAGTACCGGCGGAAGACGAGCTCGGCGCGACGCTCCCGGCGCTCGGCGTCGGCGCCGCCCTCGAGGCGGGCGCGCTCGATGCTGTAGCGGGCCAGCTCGTGGCAGGACGAGGGGTGCTCCGAGTAGCAGCCCTTGCGGTACTCCTTGAAGGCCAGGACGAGCTGGTCGACCTTCCGGGTGCGGATCTCGGCCGGATCGTCGAGGGCATCCGGGAGGGGTTCGGCCTCGATGGCCCACCCGCTGACCATGCAGGCCACCGGGTCCTGCCGGCCGCAGCGCCCGCGGAGGCGTTCGGCGGCGGCGAAGAGATCGGGGAGACCCTGCTCGTCGTGCCAGGCCGCCTGCTGGCAGGCGGGACCGTAGCCGAGGTCGCAGGCCTCCTGGTAGGCGCCGCGCACCTCGTCCGGGGAGCCCACCACGCCGTCCCGCTCGAAGTCGAGCCGGAAGGCCCGGGTGGCCGCATCCAGCGCATCCCGACTGGAGTTGGCGTGGGCCGGGATGGCCGAGAGCAGTCCGAGCGCGAACAGGATGATGGGCTTCACGAAGTCCTCCCCGTGGGCAGGCATGCCGGGCCTTGCATCGCTGCCGTGTAATGCGGGACGTGGATTGCGCTACGGTCCATCCTTGTCTTTCCCCTGTCGTTCGCGCGTTTCACGTCCTCGAAGCTCACAGATACCACCACGAGCTCGAAGGGGCGTTCCGATGGGATCCGCTACGGGCTTTTCCCACCCCGAACCCCTCACCCGCCACCGGCCTTCCCTGCAGCCCGGGCTCACGGGGCGACGACCCAGTTGCCGAAGGTGGGGACCGCGGCGGTGGCCAGGCCGTCGAGCATGCCTTCGACGGTGTCGTAGGCGGGCAGCAGGGCCCGATGGGGCGGCCGGACGAAGCCCTCGGCGGTGGCCCGGTCGAGGAAGGCCACCAGCTCGGCGAAGTAGCCGTCCACGTCGAGCAGGGCGCAGGGCTTGCGGTGGACGTTGAGCTGGCTCCAGGTGACCGCCTCGAAGATCTCGTCGAGGGTGCCGTAGCCACCGGGGAGGGCCACGAAGGCGTCGGCCAGCTCGGTCATGCGGCGCTTGCGTTCGTGCATGGTGGGCACGATGTGCAGCTCGGCCAGGTCCAGGCGGCCGATCTCGAGCTTCATGAGCTGCTCGGTGATGACGCCGACGACCTCGCCGCCCGTGTCCAGGGCGGCCCGGGCGGTCACCCCCATGAGGCCCACGTCGCCCCCGCCGTAGACGAGGCCGATCCCGCGCTCGGCCAGGGTGCGGCCCACGTGGGCGGCGGCGGCGCGGTAGGGCTCCCCCGCCCGGTTGGAGGAGCCGCAGTACACGGCGATGCGCGTGAGGGTGCGTGGCATGGTCGCTCCGGGGTCAGGACGAGGCCTTGCGATCGGTGCCCACGACGCCGCCGGGCAGCTCCACCCCGTCGAAGGTGACCCGGGTGGGCTCGGCGGGGCGGCGGGGCGCGCGGGCCCGCTGCCGGGGCTCGGGCAGGGTGCACACGGCGCTGGGGAAGACCCGGGCCACCGTCACGGGAAGGGGCGCCACCAGCTCCATTACCTCGTCGACGGTGGGGGCCCGCTCCAGGGTGTTCACCCAGGCCTGGGGCGGGGCGTCGCGGAGCCCGGTGAGCCAGGGGATGAGCCGGGCTCCGACCTCCCCGCTGACGGTGGGCGTCACATCGAAGACGTAGGCCGTGGTGGCGGCGCGACCCAGCTCGGCCACCAGACGCAGGCGGTCGGGGCCGGAGAGCTGGTTGAGGAGCAGCGCGGCGGTGGCCAGGTGGAAGCTGTCCGGCGCGCAGCCCAGGTGCACCACGTCGCCATGGGCGATGACCGCCCGGCTTCCCAGCCGCTCCCGCGCCCGTCCGGCGCAGTCGACGTCGGCGTCGATACCGGCGAGCACCACCTCGACCTCGGCCCGGGCCCCCCACTCCACCAGGTCCAGCAGCAGGCCGCCCACCCCACAGCCCACGTCGACCACCCGGAAGGGGTCGGGCTCCCCCAGGGCGTGCCAGAAGCGGGAGATGGTCCGGACGTGATGGCGGGCCCACCCCGACAGCCGGGTCCACTGCTCCAGATCGGCGCGGACCGGGGCGGGGATGGGCTCGGTGGTGGACGGGGTGGACACGCTCGCCTCCCCCCCCGTCCTACCGCGGACGCGGTCCCCCGGCCGCCTGGGCCGGTCGCGCTTCGTCATGCGACGGGCGCCGCCGTCGACGGGATCGGGGCTCCGCGCTACCTCCCCGGGCCGTCCCGGAGACCCGCCATGGCCCCCCGACCCGACTTCGCCGCCCACCGCCAGCGCCTCCTCGACGCCCTCCCCGAGGACGAGGCGGTGGTCCTCTTCGGCAGCCCGCACCACCTCCGCAACGGCGATGCCGAGTACCCCTACCGACCCGACAGCGACCTCTACTGGCTGACCGGCTGGCCCGACCCGGACGTGGCCCTGGTGGTCCGTCACGGCGAGGCGCCCTTCACCCTCTTCGTCCAGCCGAAGAACCGGGAGCGGGAGATCTGGACCGGCTTCCGGCCCGGCCCCGAGGGCGCCGTCGAGGACTTCGGCATGGACGCGGCCCACGAGATCGGCGAGCTCCCCGACAAGCTCGTGGATGCGCTGCAGGGCGTCCGGGCCCTCCACGTGCGCTGGGGCAGCCGCCCCGAGAACGACGAGCTCCTCCGGGCGTGCCTCGACAAGACCGCCCGCAAGAGCCGCAAGTCGCGCGAGCCCACCCCCCTCACCTTCCACGACCCGGCCCTGCTCCTCCACGAGCTCCGCCTCCGCAAGGGCCCCGACGAGCTCCAGGTCCTCCGCGAGGCGGCCCGCCTCACCGGCGAGGCCCACCTGGCCGCCATGCGCGCCGCCGCCCCCGGCGTGGGCGAGTGGGAGATCGAGGCGCTCCTCGCGTGGACCTTCCGCAAGGAGGGGGGCACCGGGCCCGGCTACAGCAGCATCGTGGCCGGCGGGGCCAATGCCTGCGTGCTCCATTACATCACCAACGACGAGCCCCTCCGCGATGGGGACCTGCTGCTCATCGACGCCGGCGGCGAGTCCTCGTACTACACCGCCGACGTCACCCGGACCTTCCCGGTGAACGGCACCTTCAGCGAGGCCCAGCGCCGGGTCTACGACTGGGTCCTCCGCGCGCAGGAGGCCGCCATCGCCGAGGCCCGCGCCGGCCGGCCGTACCGCGCCATGCACGACGCGGCGGTCCGGGTCCTCACCGAGGCCATGGTGGAGCTGGGCCTTCTCGAGGGGGACATCGACGAGCTCATCGAAGAGGAGGCCTACAAGGCCTACTACATGCACGGTACGGGCCACTGGCTGGGGCTCGACGTCCACGACGTGGGCCTCTACCACGCCGACGGCGAGAGCCGGCCCCTGGAGCCCGGGATGGTGGTGACCGTCGAGCCCGGCCTCTACATCGCCGCCGACGACGAGGACGCCCCGGAGGCCCTGCGGGGGATCGGCGTCCGCATCGAGGACGACGTGGTCATCACCGACGGGGAGCCCGAGGTCCTCACCGCCCACATCCCCAAGGACCCCGACGCGGTCCAGGCGGCGTGCCGGGGATGAGCGTCCGCCAGCACGTCCGCACCTTCACCCGGACCCTCGGCGAGGCACCGTGGGACCCGGTGGCGACGGGCGAGGCGGTCCTCGAGGCCCACGGCGAGACCCTGGAGCCCCTGGCCGAGCTGGTCGAGGCCATCGACGACCTGCGGGTGGGGCACGGCGCGGTCCACATGCACCGCCGGACCCTCGCCGACGAGGTCGGCCCCGAGCTGCCCGGGGTGCCCGACTTCGAGGCCATGGTGCTGTGCATGGGGGGGCTGCGGGCGCAGGCGGTGGCGGCGGGCGCCCCGGCCGATCCCGCGGGCTGGCGCGTCGCCACCCGGGAGAGCCCCCGCTGGATGGGCAACCTGCTGCGGATGGAGCCCGACTTCCTCGACGAGCTCTGCCTCGAGGCCACCGCCGTCTACGTGGCCGATCCCGAGACGCACCGCGCCATGCAGGCCCAGGCCGCCGTGATGCGCGAGGCCGGACGCGCCCTGCACACCCAGGCCGCGACGGTGCTGGGGGAGCGCCGCACCGTGGGGGGCGTGCTCCGCAAGCTCGTGGGGGCGGGCCCCGACCTCTCCACCGGCCTGTGGGTGCGCTGGACCCGGGCGGTGCTGGCGGCCTGGCTCCTCGACGCCAAGGGCTGATGGCCCCTCAGCGCCCCAGGGCGGCGGCGAGCACGTCCACCGCGTAGTCGAGCTCGTAGGCGAAGTGGGCGCTGCTGGCCGAGAGGCGGAGCAGCCCCGCCTCGCCCCCCGGCGCGTCGGCCCGGAAGTCGGCGGTGACCCCGGCCGCGGACAAAGCCGCGAGCAGCCCCGGGCCCCCCTCGACCGCCACCGCGAAGAAGGCGCCGCGCCGCTCGGGCTCCACCGGACCCCGGACCTGGAGGCCGCGGGCCAGGCAGCGATCCACCGCCCGCGCCACCAGATCGCGGGTGACCCGTCGCGCCCGCTCGACCCCGGAGAGGAGGGACCCCTCGGGCCCGCTGGCGGCCAGGACCTTGAGCTCGGTGGCCAGGAGGACGACCGGCAGGAGGGCCGGCGAGCCGGTCTGGAGGCGGGCGGCGCCGTCGGCGGGACGGAGGGGTGGCGGCTCGAAGGCCAGGGGCTCGGCGTGGGCCCACCACCCGGTGCGGTCGGCCTCGAGGTCGGCGAGGAGCTCCCGGCTGATCCAGGCGTAGCCGCCGCCCGTCCCGCCCTTGAGCTGCTTGAGCGCGCCCCCCAGGACGGCGGTGCGCGCCGGGAGGCGGGCCCGATCCACCGGCACCGTGCCGTGGCCCTGGTAGACGTCCAGCAGGAGGGCGGCCCCGGGGCAGGTCTCGGCCATGGCGGCGGCGATGGCATCGAGATCGTGGACCCACCCGCTGCGCCAGTGCACCTGGCTCAGGCTCACCACCGTGGTCTCGGGGGTGAGGGCCTCCAGGATGCGCTCGGTGGGGATGCACTCCTGCTCGTCCTCGGGGACCACCACCACCTGGCCCCCGGTGCGGTGGGCCCAGTGCTCGTGGATGTAGTGGCCGGTGGTGAAGTGGCCCGCGGTGGTGACGAGGCGACCACGGAGGGGGGCCAGCACCGCCGAGAGGGCATCGGAGAGGTTGGGGAAGAACACCACGTCGCCGTGTTGGAGGGCCAGATCGCCGCACAGCTCGCCCACCTGGACCTTGGTGTCCTCGAACAGGTCGATCCAGCCCGCCTCCATGAAGGCGTCCACCCCCAGGATCGCGTGCTGGGCGTAGAACTGGTCCAGCGCCAGCCGCGTGGCCTCGCTGGGCTTCCCGACGGCGTGGTTGGCGCAGTACACACCGAGATCCAGGGCCGGGTAGAGGCGCCGCAGGTCCAGGTCCTCGCGGGTGGCGTCGAGCAGGCCCACCGCGCAGGCCTCCTCGCGCATCTGGGCCGGATCGGGGCCCTGGAGGTCGAGGGTCCGCAGGGCCTCGAGGACCGGGCGCTCCTTGAGGAGGGCCTTGCGCACCGCGTCGGGCGACAGGGCCCGGTGCAGGAGGAGCTGCAGCTCGGTCGTGGTGCGGTGGCGGAGCTGCCGGGCGCGCTCGACCTGCGCCATGGCGATGTCGCGGAGCGGATCCATGTGGCCTCCAGGCCCGTCGCGTAGCATGGCCGTCACGGGCGGGCCGGCGGGTCCGCCGCCAGGGAGGAGCGATGGAGATCGGGCTGCATGGACGACACGCGCTGGTGGGCGGAGCCTCCCAGGGGATCGGGCGCGCCACGGCGCTGATGCTGGCCCGGCAGGGGGCGG
>CAZPJM010000218.1:0-8518 GCA_964586865.1 uncultured Enterobacteriaceae bacterium | reverse complement strand
CCCACCCCCCATGGGTCGGCCCGCACCACCGTGGCCAGGGCCTCCCCCACATCGACGAGGCTCACGAGGACGCCGATCCCGATGGCCAGGCCCACGAAGGGGACCACCGCGGTGAGCACGCGCAGGGCGGTGCGGCGGGCCATCAGCGGCCGGGCCGGGGCGCCATCACGGGGCGTGGGTGGCGACCCAGTAGATGGCCGCGGGCCCGGGAGCGGGCACGGTGGTGCGCCGGAGCTCGCCGAAGCCGTGGCGGGCCAGATCGCGGGTGATGGAGGCGGCGTTGGCGTGGTGGTAGTGGCCCTCGAAGCCGGCCAGACGCCGCCCGAGGCGGTACAGCCGGTTCTCGGTGGGCAGGCTGATCACCAGGCGCCCGCCGGGGGCGAGCCAGCGCCGGAAGCGCTCCAGGGCGGGTCCCAGGGGCTCGACGTGCTCCAGGACCTCGGCGGCGAGGATCACGTCGATGCTGTGGTCGGCGACCGCCGCGTCGGCCTCCTCGGGGGTGTGGAGGGCCACGTCGGCGAGCTCGGGCCGCTCCTCGAGCAGCAGGCGGGCAGCGTCGAGGACGGGGTCCACGCCGATGACCGTGTGGGCCAGCGTCCGCGCCACCGGGAAGAGCACGCCGGTGCCGCAGCCGAAGTCGAGGAGGGTGGTCTCGCTGGGGCGGCGATGGCGGCAGACGTCGTCCAGGTGGGCCACCAGCACCTCGAGGCGCCGCCAGGCCATCCAGCGCATGGCCGGGTTGGGGTGGAGGTAGCTGGGGATGGCCATCTCGTCGCGATCGTGGTCGTCGAGGCGGTCGGCCATCCGGCGCAGGAGGTCGTCGGGCAGGCGGTTCACGGGCGATCCGGGTCGTGGCGGTCGATGTAGCGCCGCAGGATGTACAGCTCGCGCTCGTGCATGGTGCGCACGCGGGAGATCATGACCGCCACCTGCCCCAGCGCGAAGACCACCACCCCGAGGCCGAAGACGAAGGCCGCCAGGAAGCCGGCCCACAGGTGGGGGCTGAACCGGCCCACCAGGGCATAGTGGCCGAAGAAGAAGGTGGCGAAGCCGATGGCCACCACCCCGAGGCCGGCCGCCACCGGGTGGAAGAGGACCTCGGGAGAGTAGTCGCGGACGACGGTGAAGATGATCCGGCTGGTCCGCAGGCCGTAGGTGAGGACGTTGGAGGCCACCCGGGACCGACCGTGCTCCCGGACGCCGCGCACCTTCACCGGGATCTCCACCATGTGGACCCCCCGCTGGGCGAGGAGGAGGAAGGATTCCTGGGTGTAGGTGAAGGAGCCGGTGAGCACGAGCTTGAGGAGGGTCTCGCGGCTGTAGGCGCGGAAGCCGCACGAGACGTCCTCGAAGCGCTGCCCCACGATGGTGCTGACCAGCCGGGCCATGCCCCAGTTGCCGAAGCGCTTGACCCACGGCATGCGCGGGGTGAGCGCCGGATCGGCGAAGCGGCTCGCGGTGACGAACTCGGCCCGGCCCTCGAGGATGGGGCCGATGACGGTGGGGATGTCGTTCGGGTCGAACTGCCCGTCCGAGTCGATGTTGACCATCACGTCGACCTGGTGGCGGACGGCCTCGTCCACCGCGGTCTGCATGGCCGCCCCCACGCCCCGGTTCCGACCGTGGGAGACCACCAGGGCCCCGGCCCCGCGGGCCAGCTCCGCCGTGTCGTCGGTGGAGCCGTCGTCCACCACCAGCACCAGCACCTCGCCCACCCCGGGGATGTGGCGAGGCACCCGCCCCACCACATCGGCCACGGTGGCCGCCTCGTTGAGCGCGGGCATGGCGACGAGCAGGCGAGCTCCGTCGGGGGGGGCCATGGGCACTCCGGGGCGAGGGCCGGGGCGTGTAACGCGGCCCCCGGTGGGAGCCACGGGAAGCCCACCAGCGGCCCCCGACCGGCCGTCACCGATCCCCGGGGCCCCTCACTCCCGGGCGGTGATGTCCACGAAGGGCCGCCACCCCTCGCCCGCCACCACCGGCTGCCAGGCCACCTCGCCGCGGAGGTGGATCTCGGCCCAGGCGTGGAGGTAGGCCGTCACCGCGGGCATCGCCTCGGTGGTGGGGACGAAGTCCTCGCCGCAGCCGTCCTCGAAGGCGTCGGGCCGGAACAGGCGGATGGTGGCCTCGGTGAGGTCGTCGCAGATGGTGATGAACGTGTAGTGGGCGCCCTCCGGGAAGTCGACCCACACGTCGTCCGGGTGGGCCAGCCCCTCCCAGGTGGGCACCGCCTGGGTCTCGTGGGGGGTGGTGGCGTCCTGGCGCCCGCTCTGGAGGAGGGTGGGGATCCCGAGCTCGGCGAGGCTGTCGGGCTGGATGCTCACCAGCGCGGGGGCCTGGGGGACCAGCGCCACCACCCGGTCATCGCGGAAGCCCTCCCGGAAGGCGGCCTCGACCGAGGGATCGGCGAGCAGGGCGCAGGACCCGTCGTCCTCCCCCTCCCCGACGGCGGCGCAGGCCGCGACCTGGCCATCCACGTCCAGGGCCGCCCCGCCCACCGCCAGCGTGGTGTAGCCGCCGAAGCTGTGACCCACGACCAGGGCCTGGGAGGCGTCGAGGGAGAGGCCCGCCACCAGGTCCGGCGCCCCGTCGAGGGTGGCCGAGACGTCCAGGGGCCGGTCCAGCGCCACCCGCACGAAGGGCGCCAGGCTGCCGTTGATGAAGTCGCTGGCCGTGTTGCCCACGTGATCGGGCGCCAGGACCACGTAGCCGTGGGAGGCCAGGTGCTCGCCGAAGGCGTAGCCGAGCTGTCCCTCGCCGCCGGAGCCGTGGGAGTAGACCACCACCGGGTGGGGACCGCCCGCCGCCGGGGCTGGTGCGGCCAGGGCCACCGAGGAGGGGATGGAGACCACCCCTGCCGCGGCATAAGTGGCCGCCGCCTCGCCCGACGGATCCGCGGGGTACCAGACGTGGACCGGGATCTCCCGCTCCGCCTCCTGCCCCGGGACGGCGAAGGCCAGCCGGGCCTCCAGGTAGCCGACGGGCTCGGGCCCGGGTGTGAAGAGGGTCTCCGGGTCGGGGGGCAGGACCTCCTCCTCCGGATCTCCGCAGGCCGTGAGCGCCAGGGCGAGGGCCAAGAGGGGGAGCCACGGGTCGCGTACCATGCATCACCTCCACCCCCACCCTACCGTACGGCTGCGTATGGCCGCGCCTCCCTCGTCGCCCATCCCCTCCCTGACGTGGTCGGGATCGACCCCTCCCCCGAACCGGGGAGACCCGGGTGGCCCCCCCGGCCCACCTCGGCTAGCCTCCCCGTCCACGAAGCCAGGGGTGTCCGGCGGTTCGCCGGGCTGAGATGTACCCTTTGAACCTGATCCGGCTCATACCGGCGTAGGGAGTGCTTCGCAGGCCCGGCGACCCCCCCGTCCCGGCTTCGTGGGTCCCCCGAGCCCCGAGGTCCCCATGTCCGACGATCGCGCCTTCGACCTGTTCGCCAACGACTACGACGCCTGGTTCGCCGAGAACCGGGACCTCCTCGAGAGCGAGGTGCGCCTGCTGGCCTTCGCCTGGCCGGGCGAGGGGCGGGCCCTGTCGGTGGGCTGCGGCACCGGGCTCTTCGAGACCCTGCTGGCCCGGGAGCACGGCATCACCATCAGCGATGGCATCGAGCCGGCCGAGGGCATGGCCGCCATCGCCCGGGAGCGGGGCCTGGAGGTCACCGTGGGCACCGCCGAGGAGGCGGATCTGGGCCAGGGTGACTTCGACATCCTGCTCTTCAACGGCTCCAGCTCCTATGTCTCGGACCTGGAGGCCGTGTTCCGCCGGGCCCACGCCGCGCTGCGCCCCGGGGGCCACGCGGTGGTGGTCGATGTGCCCCGAGAGAGCGGCTATGGCGTGCTGTACTGCCTCGCCGCCCAGCTCGGGACCTGGGACCACCCGGTCTTCGAGGGGGTCAAGCCCGCCGCCGCCTACCCCATCCCGTTCGTCAAGGCCGCCACCTGGCGGACCACCGCCGAGCGCATCGCCGCCCTCGAGGCCGCCGGCTTCGAGGTGGTGCGCACGGCCCAGACCCTCACCCGGCACCCCCGCTTCTCTCCCGACCACGTGGAGGCACCCCAGGAAGGGCACGACCGGGGTGACTACGTGGCCGTGGTGGCGCGCCGTGGATGAGCGGCTCTCGGCCCGCCTCCGGGCCGACGCGGCAGACACCCGGGCCCGGTGCCTGGAGCATCCCTTCGTGCTGGGCCTGGCCGACGGCAGCCTCCCGCCGGACGTCTTCGCCCGGTGGGTCCGTCAGGACTGGCTGTACCTGGACACCTACGCCCGGGTCCTGGCCCTCGCGGCCGCCCACGCCCCCACCCGTCCGGCCCGCACCCGCTGGGCCGGGCTGCTCCACCTCACCCTCCACCACGAGCTCGACCTCCACCGCGCCTTCGCCGCGCGCTTCGGGCTGACCCCGTGCGACCTGGAGGCCACGCCCGCCTGGTCGGCCACCCGGGCCTACACGACCTTCCTGTGGACGGAGGCCCGCGCCGGGTACGGGCGTCTGCTGGCCGCGGTCCTGCCCTGCGGGGTCGGCTACGTCGAGCTGGCCCGCGCCCTCGCCAGCGGCCCCCGGCCGGCCGACCCCCGCTATGCCGACTGGATCGCCACCTACGACGACCCGGACTTCCGCGAGGCGGTGGCCTTCATGGAGGCCGAGCTCGACGCCCTCGAGCCCTCGCGCGCGGCCGAGGCCGCCCTGGCCCGCACCTACCTGGCGGGGGCCGCCCACGAGCTCGCCTTCTGGGACCAGCTCTGGCACGGCGGACCCTGAGCCGGCCGCCCCGCAGCGGCGATGGCCGGTCCCCGGCCGCCATCCCCGCCCCCACGCGACCGTCGCGACCTCTTTGGGGCCCGTGTCGTATCCTCCAGTCCACCTCGGACGCCCGGAGCACGCGGTGCACCTCGGTGCCTTCAGCCTCTCCCTCGCCGTCAAGGACCTGAACGCGTCCCGCAGCTTCTACGAGAAGCTCGGATTCCACGTCATCGGCGGTGAAGCCACCGAGGGCTGGCTGATCCTGCGGAGCGGCGACGCCCGGCTCGGGCTGTTCCAGGGCATGTTCCCCAACAACCTGGTGACGTTCAACCCGGGATGGGACCTGGGCGGGGAGCCCACCGACGAGGACTTCACCGATGTCCGGGTGATCCAGGAGGGGCTGCGGGCGGTGGGCATCGACCCCGTCATCCCCACCGATCCGGATGGGACGGGGCCCGGCCGCATCGTGGTCATCGATCCCGACGGCAACCAGATCCTCATCGATCAGCACGTCCCGGCCCCCGACCCCACGTCGGCCACCTCGGACGACGCCGGCTGAGCCGACCCGGCTCACCGTGGATCGAGGCGGCCCCGGTACCAGAACACGCGCGGCTCGTCGGCCGCCGTGCCCATCACGTCGAAGGGCCCGCTGACGATGTCGAGCACCCCGTCGTCATCCAGATCCACCACCTCGAGGGCGAAGGCGCTCGAGGGCGTGAAGCCCTCGAGGACATGGCGGGTGAAGGACTCCTCGCCGTCGTTCTCGAGCCAGACCACCGGCCGCCGCACCAGGGTGTCCACGAAGTCCGGGTCGTCGTCCACGTGGGCGATGAGCGCATTGGGGTCCTGGAAGCTGGCCATCGCCAGGTCGACGTCGCAGTCGCGGTCCAGATCGACCGCCCGTGTCGTGTAGGCCCCCCACTGGCGCAGGATGTCGTGCCGCACCCAGTCGCCCTCGTCAGCGAGGCGGTTCTCGAGCCAGGCCACCCCGTAGTGCTCCTCGGGGTGCACCCGGAGGGGCAGGTCACCGTCCAGGGAGTCGCCATTGGTGAAGACGGCGTCCAGATCGCCATCCCCGTCCAGGTCCACCAGGCGCAGCCCGGCGCTGCCGTGCCAGGTCTCGGGGGCGACGAAGGCGTCCGGGGCGGGCAGGAAGCCACCAAGGCCATCACCGAGGAAGACCACCACCGTCTCGACGGTCTGGGAGAGGTTGCTGATCACATCGAGGTGGCCGTCGCCGTTGAGGTCCTCGGCCCAGGCGTCGATGGGGCCGTCCCGGTCGGTGAGCGGCTCGCGCTCCCAGCCGGTGGGGGTCTGCTCCAGCCAGTACAGGGATCCGGTCCCGTCGACCCCGAACTCACAGACGATCAGGTCCAGGTCCTTGTCCCCATCGAGATCCGCCGGCTCGACACAGGAGGTCCGGCCGACCCGCTCCAGGAGGACCTCGGCGGTGAAGCCGCCGGCCCCGTCGCCCCAGAGCACCTCGATGACGCCCACCGCCTCGGGGGTGGGGAAGACATCGCCGGTGCCCACCACCACCACGTCCCGGGCGCCATCCTCGTCCAGGTCCACCACCGTGGTCCGGGTGGGATCGTCCACGCCCGTCGGCAGGTCGCGGGTGGTGCAGGCGGTCCCGATGCAGTCGCCCACCCAGGTCACGGCGTTCCGGAGGCCGTCGCTCACCAGGACCTGGGGCCCGTCGCCGAGCAGCCGCACCGACTCGATGTGGGTGGTCCACGGGATGCCCTCGGGCGCATCGGTGGGCCCGAGCAGCACGCTCCGGGCCTCGACCGACCATCGCAGGGGGGGATCCGCCGGCTCGCAGGGCTCGTCCACCGGGGGGTCCGTGTCGCCCGGATCGTCGGTGTCGCCCGTGTCCTCGGGGTCGTCGGTGTCGTCCGTGTCGCCAGGGTCATCGGTGTCGTCCGTGTCGCCCGGGTCATCGGTGTCGTCCGTGTCCACCGGCTCGTCCGTGTCCACCGGCGCGCCCGTGTCGGCGGTGTCGCCGGGGTCGGGGCCGGCACAGCCGAGCGCGAGGACGAGGACGAGAGAGGGACGCACGGGGGCTCCACGGTGCGCAGCAAGGTGCCCGGCCGCCGGGCCGGGGTCAAGCCTCCCGGCTCGTCCCTGCTGGGGTCGTTACCCTGCCGCCATGGCCGAAGACCCGCCCCCCCTGAACACCATGCTGGTGGCCCGGTACGCGCTGCTGGTGGCCCTGTGCCAGCTCATCCCCATCCCGGTCCTGGACTCCGTCGTGGACAGCGCCCTGCGGCGCCGCCTCTGCCGGGTCCTGCTCACCGAGGCCGGGGTGGAGGCCTCCCGGAAGGAGGTCCGCATGCTGGGCGACGGCAGCGCCGGGGGATGCCTCGGGATGCTGTGGAGCCTGGTGTCGTGGCCCTTCCGGCGGCTGCTGCGGTATGTGCTGTGGGTCCTGCTGGTCAAGGCGATGATCGACACCTTCAGCGACGTGGTCGCCCGCGCCATCCTGGTCGATCAGGCGCTGCGCACCGGCCGGCTCCCGGGGGACGCGGTCGCGGTGCGGGCGGCCATGCAGCGGGCCCTGAAGCGCACCGACATCCGGCCCCTCGAGCGCGGGGTGGGGCTCGTCTTCCAGGCGAGCCGCGGCGAGCTGCGGCGGCTGTGGAGGCAGGCCCGCGGCCGCGTGCGCACCGAGGCCCGGCGAGAGCGCGAGCAGGTGGAGGCCAGCGAGGTCGACGAGGCACCCCTCTCGGCCGGCCTCGAGCCCCTCTCCCAGGCCCTCGCCCGGGCCCTCTGGGTCCCCGAGGTCCACGAGCAGCTCCGTGCCCTCTTCGACGAGGAGGCCGAGGGCCTGCCCACCGGCGCGGTCCAGGCGGTGCCCCCCGAGGCGGTGGGGCCGGGCGGGTCCGAGGAGGACGAGCCAGGCGAGGACGTCGGGAACCCCCCGGACGAGGCGGGGGATACGGAGCCGCCGGTCGAGGGTGGACGGCCCGGTCCCGCGACGTGACCCCTTCTCCTGCCCCGGAGGAAGGATGCCCGAACGACTGACCGGCGACGCCCGCAGCACCGCCCTCGCCGAGCTGCCCCACTGGAGCGAGGTGGAGGACCGAGACGCCATCACCCGCTCGCTCCAGTTCGACGACTTCAACGCCGCATTCGGCTTCATGGCCCGGGTGGCGCTGAAGGCCGACGCCATGAACCACCACCCCGAGTGGTTCAACGTCTACAACAAGGTGGAGGTGACCCTCTCCACCCACGACGCCGGCGGGCTGACCCAGCTCGACGTCGAGCTGGCGCGCTTCATCGACAAGGTGGCGTAGCGGGGGTCACACAACGGCCGCCAGCCGGCTAGGGTGTGGGTGCGCACAGCGGGGACGCCATGGCCGAGCCCACCCTCTACATCCACGGTGACCGCACCTTCATGGTGCCGCCCGACGTCCACCTGCCCGACGGCGAGGCCGTGGTGCAGCGTCAGGACGGCTCGACCCGCCGCATCGATCTCGAGGCCCTCGCCCCCTACGAGGTGGACGTGGATCAGGCCCGGGCCTGGCAGCAGGCCCACTTCGCCCGGTCGCTCAACGAGCTCTCCGGACTGGCCGAGAGCCTGCGTCGCTCCCTGGCGCAGGCCGGCCCCGCCCCCTCGGCCGCCGACCGGGCCCGGGGGGAGCGCCGCCTGAAGGAGGCGGTGGAGGGGATGCGGCGCCGCCTCGAGGAGGGGGGCGAGCGCGCCCTGCAGGACGACCTGGACGACCGAGGCGGCCCCCTGGCCGACGGGCTGGCCCGCGCCGCGGCGCTGGCGCT
>CAZPJM010000217.1:0-8523 GCA_964586865.1 uncultured Enterobacteriaceae bacterium | reverse complement strand
TGCTTCCGGGCGCCTACAGCCGCTCCTCGTCGAAGTCGTCCGGGGGCTGCCCCCGCCCCTCGTGAAGCTGCTGGTACGCGGTCTGGTAGGCCTCCCGGCTGCCGTAGAGCGCCCGGAGCTCTTCGGTGACCAGCCAGTCGGGACGCTCGGCGGCGCCGGTGTACGCCCGGTGACTCGTCCAGGCCGACTCCTCCGGCGAGGACAGGCCGGCGCGTACCGGACCGAGGTGCAGGTAGAGCAGCAGGTGCATCCAGTAGGGGTCGGTGTCGACCAGGCGGTTGTGGTAGCGGCCGCGGAAGAGTGGGCCGTCCCAGCGGTGCACGCGGTTGATGCGGCGGGTGTACTCGCCGCCGAGGTGGCGCATGGCACGCGGGAGATTGCCGGACACGGACTCCAGCATCAGGTGGTAGTGAGTGGGCATCAGGGCGTAGCCGTGCACGCGGACGCCGAAGCGCCGCGGCAGCTCGGAGAGGATGTCGAGGAACAGGAGGCGGCTCTCGGGGTCGACGAAGATAGGGGCTCGGCGCGCGCCCCGGTTCATGACGTGCTGGCGGGCGCCTGGAAAATCGAGGCGGGGCGAGCGCATGTCGGCCTCCGAGGGGGACGGGTACCCGGCGCCGTGGTGCGAAGCCAGCCGTGAAGGGCAGGTGGAACTACCTGACACCACTTCACAGGGCGTCGGCGACGACGGCCCAGACGTCGGGGTCCAGACCGAGGCCCGCGTGGGAGGCGCCGACCTCGACGTGGTGCACCCGGGGGGAGGTCCGGTCGATGGAGGCGGGCCAGGCGACGACCCGGTCCGCCCGGGAGAAGATCGCCGTGATGTCGGCCTGGACCGGGTCGGTGGCATCGCGGTCGGCCGTCTCGGCGGCGATGCGGGCGCACTCCTCTGGGCCCCAGAAGCCCGCCGCGGCGGTGTAGGTGGGGCCCCCGACGCACGGCGTGCCGTAGGTGACGACCCGGTCGACCAGGTCCGGCGCGGCCCGGGCGACCTCCCGGGCGATCACCCCGCCCAGGCTCCAGCCGACCAGGGCGACGGGGGCCCCGGCGGCATCGGCGAGGGTCCGGATCCGGGGCAGCAGTCGCTCGGTGTCGCCCTCGGGGTCGCCGCGGTTCACGCCCAGGCCCCAGGGCACGATGGTGTGCCCGCGCGAGCGGAGCCACCGGCCGATGGGCGCCATGGTCAGCTCGCCCGCCCCGAAGCCGGGGACGGTGACCACGGTGCGGGCAGCTTCGGCGCGCGGCCCGCGGACCAGGCGTGCCGCACGGAGGGTCAGGCGCGGGACCTCGATGGCGGCGACGGAGAGCACCTCGAGGGGGAACAGCCGCGTCCGGGCCTCTGGCGTCCACGGGGGAGGTGCCTCGGGCGGGGTCGGGTGGTGGATCGGTCGGCGCACGCGAGGTCCTCTCCCAGGAGGGGTAGCGCGGCCGGTGGGCGTCCTGGGATGGTTCTGCGTCGCACAGGCCGTCGCGGATGAGCTGAAGGCGCACGGGCTACCGGGGTCTCGGCCGTGGCGGGTAGCGTCCGCTACCGGCGCCGCCGCCCAGCGGGGGAGGGTACGCCCGAGGCCATGCGGGGAAGCCTTCGGAGAGGGCAGGTGGAAATGCCTGACACCTTCGCCCCGCGACCCGAAAGAGCAAGTAGACATACCTGATACCTCCTCCGCCAGAACGGCAAGTGGAAATACCTGACACCTCGTCCCTCCGCCAGAACCGGTGGAGCGGCCGGGCCTCCCTGTGCCAAGATGCCGCAAGGGCCGACCACGCCTGACTGGAGCACGCTTGTTGCTGCGGTGGTCCGACCCTCACGTATCGTCGCCCGCCGCTTGTTGGCAGCGTGGCGTCCTCACCAGCACAGAGGCGATCATGGAACAGCACATGGACACAGGCCCCGCCGGCGGCCGCCGATTCGAGTTCAAGACCTGCCTGGGGCGAGGCGGTTTCGGCGAGGTCTACCTTGCCCAGATGACCAGCGCTGGTGGCCTGACCACCACGGTTGCCGTCAAGTTGCTCCGCGATGGTATCGATCCGCGGTCGCAGGCGGTGAGACGCCTGCGGGACGAGGCCCGACTGCTCGCTGCGCTCCGGCACGCATCCATCCTCATGGTTCATGATCTGGTGGTACTCGATGGGAGGGCCGGCCTTGTCGCCGAGTATGTGGAGGGTGCGGATCTGAAGGCATGCGTCTACACCGAGAACCCGCTCGGTCCAGGGGCGGTGCTCGAGGTCATCGAGCGCAGGGCAGATGCACTGGATGCCGCTTACGAGACGAGCGGGCCGGATGGTCGACCGATGCACCTGGTCCACCGGGACATCAAGCCAGCCAACATCCGGTTGACCACGCGGGGATCTGTGAAGGTGCTCGACTTCGGGATCGCCAAGGCTGGTATGGATGGGCTCGAGGCACGCACTCAGACCGACATGATCATGGGGACCGTGGCCTACATGGCGCCGGAGCGGCTGCAGGCTGACATGAACGGCTCTGGACCGGCTGGCGACATGTTTTCCCTCGGGTGTGTCCTGTACGAGGGGTGGGCCCGTCAGCCCCTGTTCGAAGACCGGAACCTCCACCAGGTCATGGGGCTGGCCTACGCCCCCGACAAGCACAAGCAATGGGTGCGCGAACGGGTCGGCGCGCTCGAGCACATCCACCCCGATCTTCGTGGGCTGCTGCTTCGCATGCTCGACCACGACCCCGCCGTGCGCCCCTCGGGCAGCGAGGTGGTTGAATGGTGCGAGGAATACCGTGGCGTGTTCTCCGGCCCCTCCCTCCGCCGTTGGTGCCGCACGCACACGTGGCCGGAGCCCATGGTCGGTGAGGGGGCCCTGGTCGGGATGAACCTCACCGAGGGGACCCGACCCTCCTGGTCGGTCGTCCGGAGTGATATTCCCGGCATGGAGCCGTCGGGTGGCCATCCGGTCCCGGCTGCCGCCGCCCCGCCAGCGCCAGACACCGCGCCCCGCCCCTCGTCTCCCCTTCCCGCGCCGCCGCCGCCTCCGGTGGTTCCCCCAAAGACCGGGGTGGTGCAGCCGATAGGCGGCAGCGCCCCTGCGGTTCGCGAAGCCAGGAATCCGACCCCGGTCTCACCCCCGGCGACCCGATGGGTTCGACGGGAGAGTACCCCTGCGCCCCCCCCCGCCCACAGCCGCCGCGCCGCCAGCGTCGACCGCCCAGCCGGCTGGGGTCCCGGCGGCCGTCCCCTCCGCCGAGCCGAGCAGGTCCACCGGCCCCGGTGACGCCCACCGTCATGTGGGTTCGGCTTCGTCTCCTCCTTCTCGGTCCGAGCCTCCTGCGGCCGCTGCGCCCACGCCCTCGGCGACAGGCGCTCCGACCGAAGCGGCACCGACGGCCCACGCTCCCCCGGCACGCAACATCGGGCTCTACGTGGTCATCGCGGGCCTCGCGGCCGTGATCCTCCTGATGGTCGGCGTCGGTGGAACGCTGGTGGCCATGTCGGCCGGGTCGGGGCTCGCAAGCCCGACGCCCGTTCCCGCGGCCCAGCTCCCGCAGGCTGGAGCGGTGCAGGCCACCGAGGCGGCCGTCGCCGAGGCCCCGCCGGTGGAGCGGTCGGCCCCTGATGTGGTGGCCCCGGCGCAGGCGCCGCAAGTGCCTGACCCCGACGATGTCCGCATGGTAGGCGATCACCTCGAGATCGATGGCTTCATCCACTTCGCCAGCGGAACCGACGAGATCCTGAACGATGGCTCCATCGAGTTGATCGACCACATCGCGGTCTTCGCGCGCAACCACCAGGATGAGATCGACTTCTTCCGCATCATCGGCCACACCGATCCCCAAGGCGACGCGGACGCGAACATGATGCTCTCCTTCCGCCGCGCCCAGGCCGTCGCGGATGAGCTGAAGGCGCACGGGCTACCGGACTTCGAGGTCATCGTCGAGGGGAAGGGCGAGACGGAGCCGGTCTGCCATGACCAGACCTACGAGTGCCTGGAGAAGAACCGGCGCGTCGAGTTCATCATCCACTGACGGGGTCTCGGCCGTGGCGGGTAGCGTCCGCTACCGGCGCCGCCGCCCAGCGGGAGGGTACGCCCGAGGCCATCGCACCGCTCGGCCACCCCCGGAAAGCGCAAGTAGAAATACCTGACACCTCCCCCGGCCTACCTGACACCGACGCCCGCTACCATCGGCCCATCCCCACACCCCGGGCCGAGCCGATGCGCACCTCCTTCGATCAGACCGACGCCACGCTGCGTCACCTCATGCAGGCGTTCCACAAGGTCTTGCACCGTATCGATGCGCCGGTGGCCGAGACGTTGCCCTGGCCGGAGCTCTGGTCGGAGACCCCGCACGCCCCGACCGGGACCTTCCCCGAGGCCATCGCCGCCGGCTGCATGCGCGCCTACACCATCGCCTTCGATCTCCTCAACCTGGCCGAGGAGAGTGCCATCGCGCGGTACCGTCGCGCTCTGGCGGACGCGGGGCAGCTGCACGAGGAGTCGGGCTCGTGGGATCAGGCCTTCCTGCGCGCCCGCGAGCTGGACGCCCCGGCATCGCTCCTGGCCGACCTGCTGGCCCGGGTCCAGGTCGAGCCGGTGCTCACCGCGCACCCGACCGAGGCCCGACGGCAGACCGTCCTGCAACACCAACGTGACCTGTACGTGGCCCTTGTGGAGCTGGAGAACGAGGGACGGACGCGCGCGGAGCGGGCCGAGCTGGAGGCGACCATCGCGGCGAGCCTGGAGCGGCTGTGGCGCACGGGCGCGGTGCTGCTGAACAAGCCGACCCTGGGGGACGAGCGCGGGATCGTCCTGCATCACCTGGAGGATGTCTTCCCCGAGGCCCTGCCGCGGGTGGACGCCCAGCTGCGGGCGGCCTGGGGGCGGGCGGGGCTGGACCCGAAGGCGCTGGGCGATCTTCCGCGGGTGCGCTTCGGCGACTGGGTGGGCGGCGATCGGGATGGGCATCCGGGGGTGACGGTCTCGCTCACCGAGGAGACGCTGGCGACCTTCCGGCGGGCGGCGCTGGGTCGCCTGGACCGGGCCCTCGAGCACCTGGCGGCGCGGCTGAGCCTGTCGGGCCGCCGCTACGCGCCTCCCGAGGCCCTGGTGGAGCGGATCGGGACCCTGGCCTCGGCCCTCGGCGCACGTGGGGAGGCGGTGCTGGCCCGCAACCCCAGCGAGCCCTACCGGCAGTTCGTGAGCCTGGTCCGCGCCGCGCTCCCGGTGGGTGGAGCGGGCTGGACCCACGCCGAGTCCGAGGGGCTCGTCGCCGATCTGGAGCTCCTCGCCGACGCTCTCGTGGCCATCGGGGCCGACCGCCTGGCGCGGGCCGACGTGGAGCCCCTCCTCCGGCAGGCCCGGACCTTCGGCTTCCACCTGGCCCGCCTCGACATTCGCCAGAACAGCGCCTACCACGACCGCGCCCTCGGGCAGCTCCTGGCGCTCGCCGGGATCGAGGGCGGCGCGGACTACCCGAGCTGGGCGCCCGCCCGACGCCGGACCCTCCTCGACCGAGAGCTGCAGGCCCGGCGCCCGTTCGCCGCCTACCGCGACCTGGACCCGCAGGCCCACCCCGAGGCCCATCACACCCTCGGGGTCCTCCGCCTCCTTCGGGATCACCTGGAGTCCCACGGAGACGCCGCCATCGGCGCCCTCATCGTCAGCATGACCCGCAGCACCGAGGATCTCCTGGCGGTCTACCTGCTCGCGCGGGAGGCCGGCCTGCTTCGCCGCGATGGCGAGGAGGTGCACTGCCCCCTCGAGGTGGTGCCCCTGTTCGAGACCATCGACGATCTCCTCGCGGCGCCGGACATCCTGGATGACACCCTCTCCCACCCGGTGGTCCGGGCGAGCCTGGATCGGCGGGCGGCGGGGGAGGGGATGCCGGTCCAGCAGGTGATGGTCGGCTACAGCGACAGCAGCAAGGACGGCGGCATCACGGCGAGCCTGTGGACACTCCACCGGGCCCAGCACGCCCTCGCCGAGGTGGGCCGCAAGCATGGGGTCCGGGTGCGCTTCTTCCACGGCCGCGGCGGCACCATCGGGCGCGGCGCCGGCCCCACCCACCGCTTCATCGCCGCCCTTCCCGCCGGTTCGGTCCAGGGAGATCTGCGCATGACCGAGCAGGGCGAGACCATCGCCCAGAAGTACGCCAACCCCGACACCGCCGCCCACCACCTGGAGCTCCTGCTGGCGGGCACCTTCCGGGCCGCGCTCGAGGACGCATTCGGTCGCGGGCCACGCCCGGAGCTGGCCGCCCTCCTGGATCGCCTCGCCGCCGAGAGCCGCGTCGCCTACCGCGCCCTCCTCGAGGCGGATGGCTTCATCCCCTTCTTCCGCCAGGCCACCCCCATCGACGCCATCGAGGCCAGCCGGATCGGCTCCCGCCCGGCCCGCCGCACCGGCCGGGCCTCCCTGGCCGATCTCCGGGCCATTCCTTGGGTCTTCGCCTGGAATCAGTCCCGCTTCGTCCTGCCCGGTTGGTATGGCTTCGGTACCGCGCTCACGGCCCTGCGCGAGGACGATCCGAGTGGCTTCGAGCAGATCGTGGTCGCCAAGCGCGAGGAGAGCCGCTGGGCGCCGGTGCACTACCTGGTGAGCAACGTGGCGACCGCCTGGATGACCTCGGGTCGGACGTGGATGAGCCGCTACGCCGCATTGGTGGAGGATGCCGAGGTCCGGGAGCGCCTGCTGGCCCGGATCCTCGAGGAGCACACCCGGACCGGGCAGGTGCTGGAGGCCATCTACGGCGAGCCGGTGCGCCAGGTGCGCTGGCGCATCGAGCGGGTGCTGGACCGGCGTCGCGCCGCCCTGGAGCCGCTCCACGACCAGCAGATCCGCCTGTTGCGGCAGTGGCGGGACGCCCGAGAGGCCGGCGATGCCGACACCGAGGAGGTGGTGATCCCCCGGCTGCTCATGAGCATCAGCGCCATCGCGGCCGGCCTGGGGGCGACGGGCTGACCCAGACGAGGCGGGGCACCTGTGCTCCGAGACACCTGACACCGTGCACCTAGAAGCTCCTGACACCCTCCTCGATGGCGCGGGCGACGGCTTGGGGGCGGGCCTGGGCCAGCAGGTGGGGGCCGGGGATGGTCACGACACGCAGGTCGGGCCGGGCGGCCACCAAGCGGAGGTGGGCGCTCCGAGGGACCAGGCGATCCCGGGTGGCACGGAGGGCGAGCACGGGCAGGCGCAGATCGGCCAGCTCCTCGCGCACGTCCAGGGTGGCGACCTGGTCGAGGCGGCTTCGGAGGACGCCGGGGGCGATGCCCGCCAGGGCAGCGCGGACCTGTCGGGCGCGGGTGCTGGAGGGGCGGAGGCCGAGCATGGCCGCGCGGATGGCCCAGCGGGGCGGAGGAGCGGGGGACGGGTCCAACCACGAGCCGGCGAGACGGAGCAGCGCGGGAGGGAGCGGGGGCGCGGCGAAGCTGGCGCACAACACCAGGCCGCGCAGGTGCTCGGGGTGGCGGGCGGCGTGGAGGATGGCGAGAGGCCCGGAGGCGGACTGGGCGAAGATCCAGTGTGGACGGGGCGGCGCCGCCGTGCGGATGTCCTCCAGCAGATCCTCGACCCGCGACGAGGCGCCGCCGGGCAGGGGCACGGGGATGGGCTCGAAGTCAGGCCCGAGCGCCTGGATGAGTGGCTCGAGCAGCGCGGTGGTGCCGTCGAGGCCGGGCAGCAACAGGATGGGACTCGGGGTGGGCACGGAGCCTCCAGGCGGCGGTCGGCCCCGTACCGCGCCAGGGTCCGGGCCGCCGTCGGGCGTCGGGGCCTCCCAGGGGGGTCCTGGGCCCGCTCCCGGGAAGCCCTGGAGGGGGTGGGTCCCGTGCGCGGATGGTCGGGTCGGCGATCCGCCTCACCGACGGGGCCCGCCCGGGCCGCTAGTCGCAGGGTCTGGAGGTGGCATGACCCTGTGGATCCTCGGCGTGCTGGGCCTGTGGCTGGCCCAGGTCTTCCTGGCGGCCTCGTTCAAGACGGTGCTGGCCCCCGACCGGGCCGCGGCGACGGCGGACCACATGCGGGGCAAGGACCACCCGCCCGAGGTCGGGGTGATGGGCGGCCGGGCCGAGCGCGCCCGGGTCAACCTCCAGGAGAGCCTCCCGGTCTTCCTGGGCCTGGCGCTGCTGCACGAGATTCATGGCCCTCCGGACCTGTGGGCCCAGGTGGGCGCCGGGGTGTTCCTGGTGGGCCGCGTCCTGTACGTCCCTGCCTACCTCTCGGCCATCTTCGGGGTCCGCAGCGGGGTGTGGATGGTGGCGATGGTCGGCCTCGCCCTGATGGCGGGGGCGCTCTTCCTCTGAAGGGGGCCGCCGGGGGGCCGTCGGCGTCGCCGCGGGTCCCCTGCGGGTGTAAGGGGCGGGTCCCACGCCCGTTCCTCGGGTGACGCCCCCTCGGGAGGTCCCATGATCCGCCTGCTCACCGCCGCCGTCCTCCTCGCCCTGGGCTGCCAGACCGGGACCCCCGAGACGCCTTCCCCGGCCACCCCCGAGGCGCCGGCCACCCCCGAGACGCCGTCCCCGGCCACCCCCGAGGCGCCGACCGCCCCCGAGGCGCCGACGCCGC
>CAZPJM010000216.1:0-8552 GCA_964586865.1 uncultured Enterobacteriaceae bacterium | reverse complement strand
TGCACGAGGCCGAGACCGCGGTACACGCCGGCGGGCGGCGCTCGCCGTGGGGGGTGGTGGTGGCGGTGGCGGCCGGGGTGGTGGTGCTGGGCGGCGTCGGGCTGCTGGTGGCCACGGCCGGAGGGGTCCTGGCCACCTGGGGGGCCTTCGCACCCGGGGAGCCGGCTCCCGGGCCCGCCGGACTCGACTTGGGCGAGGTGCTCACCCCGACGCCCCTCGAGCCCGAGGCCGACTCGGACCCCCCGTCGCCGGCGCCCGACGGCCTGGAGACACCCGACAAGCCCCGTACGAACCCGGTCCGCCGACAGGCATCGAGGGCCGAGCCGCCATCCGGGGCCCCGAGACGCGGGCCGTCCCTCCCGGTCGAGGCGCCGCCGACCCCCGCCCCCTCGGGCGAGGGGCGCCTGGTGGTGGCCGCCGACGTGAACGCGCGGGTCTCCATCGACGGCGAGGTGGTCAAGGTGGGGGCCGTGACCCGTCGCCTGCCGCCCGGCACCTACCGGATCACCCTGGATGCGGGGCCGCGCGGGACCCGCAGCTTCTCGGTGCTGCTCTCGGAGAACGAGGTGGTGCGGCGGGTCTGGTCCTTCACCGAGGGCGAGTGGCGCAGCTTCGAGGGCGGGGTGGATCCCAGCGGCCGGCCCGTGCGCCCGCCCCTGGGCGACGTGGAGGCGCGGGTCGCCGCCCTGCCCCAGGCCCGGGACTGCCTGACCGAGCACCCGCTGTCGGCCCCGGATCGGCTGGCCTTCGTGGTGGCGCCCGACGGAACCGTGGTGGCCGAGGGGCTCACCGGCGCGGGCCGGGGCTCACCCGCCGAGCGGTGTCTGGAGCGGGCCGTCCGGACCCTGTCCTTCCCGCCGAGCCAGGTCGGGGCCGCCGTGACGGTGGCCGTCGGGGGGTGACCGGGGATCCGCGCGGGCCTGGCCCTGGCGGGGGAGGGATCGGCGCGCGATCCGGGGACCGGGGGTCGTGGCCCCATCCCCCCGGGGGGGACCAGGGCCCGGGACCCGCGCGGGATCCTCGGTCCCTCCAGGGAACGGATCCCCTCGGCCGGCCCTCCAGCCTCTCAAGTCAAGGAAATGTCAAGCAGCCCGCACGGCCCGCGCGGCAGCGGCTTCGTCGGGCCAGGATCGGGCCAGGCGGACGCCCAGGGTCCGGAAGCGGGCCTCGGGGTCGCGGTGGTGGCGGGCGGCGGCCCGGGCCATGCGGTGGCTGCTGCGCCAGTGCCCGCCCCGGTAGACCCGGCTCGGGGCCTCCTGCTGCTGGAGCGCCTCCACATCGACGCGCTGACCCGGCTCCACCGAGCCGTCCACCCGCCAGCCGTCCAGGCACCAGTCCTGGGTGTTGCCGCCCATCCCGCGCACCCCGTACGGGCTCACGTCGATGGGGCTCGTGCCCACGGGGCGCGGCCCGCCGGCGGTGGGGTCCGAGTCGGCGATGACGGCCCAGCTCGGGTCCAGCCAGTCCCCCCACGGGTAGGTCCGGCCATCGACGCCGCGGGCCGCCTTCTCCCACTCGAGCTCGGCCGGCAGGCGCCAGGGCAGGCCCGTGCGATCCGCCAGCCAGGCGGCGTAGGCCGCGGCCGCGAACCAGGTCACCCCCACCACCGGCCCGTCGGGGTGCAGCGGGGTGTCGGGCAGGGGTCGGAAGTTGCCGTCGCGCCCGCGGGCCACCAGCAGCTCGCCCGCCTCATCCCGGGGCGCCACCTCGAGGGCCAGCTCCACGTCCTCGCGGGCGAGGCGGTCCAGGAAGTCCAGCCATGCGCGGGTGGTGACCGGGTCCCGCTGGAGGATGAAGCCGTCCACCCACGCCGGGCGCCCGGCGATGGCGTCCACCGCCTCGGGATCGCCGCCGGCCAGGAACCAGCCGGGGGGCACGTGGATCTGGCCCGGGCCCAGGTCGCGGACCCGGGGCAGGCGGACCACCTCGATGGGCCCCTCCCCCGGGGGGCGGCCGTTCCACGCGCCCTGGCGGTCGATGCGGACCGGGTAGCGGACGGTGGCGTGGCCGGGGGCCGAGAGGACCAGCAGATAGCTGCCCATGGGCAGGGAGAGGTCGCGGAGCGGGGTCTCTCCCAGGTCGCGCACCGGCTCGGGGACGAGCCGGCGGTCCTTGCGGACATAGCGATGGAGGGCCACCCGGGCCCGGGGCTCGGTGAGCAGGGTCATGCGCCCGGAGCCGTCGAGCCAGGCGGTGAGCGCCCGCCGCTCGGGATCGGTCTCGGGCAGGGCGTGGACGTGGCGGCGGACCATCACCTCGTAGCGGGTGGCCAGATCCTCGTCGCGGGCGGCCTCGGCGCGGGCGTGGGCGTCGCGGTAGCGCCCGGCCAGCCGGGCGTGGGCCTCGGGCAGGTCGGGGTCGTGGACCAGGGCGGCCTGGAGCTTCTGCTCGGCCATGAGCTCGAGCATGTGGGCGTGCCGCTCCAGGCTGTCGGCCTCCTCGTCCAGGGCCCAGGCGTCGCGCTTGTCGGTGTCGGGGGCCCACGGGGCCACCCTCGCCAGCCGCTGTCGGGCCGCCTCCCGGCGGCTCCGGGCCCGCTCCCGCACCCGGCCGGCCTCGGGGAGGAGCCGGTCGGCCCGGGCCACCAGATCCATGGCCTGGGCCCGGCGCCGGGCGCCCTCCAGCCACTCGGTGATGGGCTGGACCAGGGCCTCGCTCACCGAGGCGGGGCGCGCCTCGGGCTCCCGGGTCATGGCCCGCTGGCACGCCTCCACCAGGGCCCGCGGGACCGCCGGCCGCTCCCCGCGGCGCCCCTCCAGGCCCGACAGGCTCGGGGTGAAGGTGTCGCCCGAGGTCCCGGCCAGGGTCACGAAGCGGTCCAGGGGGGTCGGCGGGCGGCTCACCACCTGGGCCAGCACGCCCCGGGCATCGTCGCCGCGGTAGGGCGGCCGGCCGGCCAGGATCTCGTAGAGGATGGCCCCGAGGGCGTAGACATCGCAGCGGGCATCCAGCCGGTCCAGCTCCCCCCGGGCCTGCTCGGGCGGCATGTAGGCGGGGGTGCCGGCGATGGTGCGGCGCCCCGCCGGGTCGGGCGCGTCCAGGCGGCGGGCCAGTCCCCAGTCCACCACCAGGACCACGTCGTGGGCCGAGACCATGATGTTGGCGGGCTTCAGGTCCCGGTGGAGCACCCCCTCGTCGTGGGCCGAGGCCATGGTCTCGCACACCCGCAGGAAGGCCTTCACCAGCCCCCGGAAGGTCCAGCCGGTGGGCCCGGCGAGCCAGGCCTCCTCCGAGGCGGCGTCGTGGACCTCGGTGATGACCGAGCCCAGCGTCCGGCCCTTGATCTCGGGCATGGTGAAGTAGAGGCGGCCATCGGCGAAGCGGCCCAGCTCGTGGACCGGCAGGGTCCCCGGGTGGTCCAGGGCGGCGCCGGTGCGGGCCTCGGCGAGGAAGGCCTCGAGGGGCTCCCGGCTGCGTCGATGCCGGGGCCACAGCACCTTCATGGCCAGCACCCGGTCCAGCCGTCGATCCCGCACGCGCCGGACCTCGCCCGTGCCCCCCCGGCCGATGAGCCCGAGATCCTCGTAGACATCGTCGGGGGTGATGGGCAGGAGGGCCCCCAGGGAGCGCAGGGTGTCGTCGGGGCGGGCGTCCAGGGCCACCCCGGTGAGGGTGGCGTCGGCCTCGAAGGTGCCGAAGGCCGCCGTGGGCGCCGCCGGGACCAGATCGCCCAGGACGGGATCGTCCAGCAGGACCCGCTCGGTGGGGGCCTCGCCGCCGGGGCCCACCCGCACCGTGGGGGGGTCGGCCGGGGGGGCTACCAGTTCGACGAGCTCGTCCCGCACGGTGTCGGGGAGCTGGTGGCGGCGGCAGAAGGCGTCCAGGAGGTGGCGTTCCATGCACCGGACGGGTCGGATCCGTGGCGCCCGGACGCGAGGCCCCCGGGCGGGGCCAGGTGAGCCCCGATAGGGGCGGGGGCGGAGGTGGGCATGGTGGACTGGAACGAGGTCGCCATCTTCGTCAAGGTCGTGGAGGAGGGGAGCTTCATCGGGGCCTCCCGGGCGCTCGGCGTCCCCCGCTCCACGGTGAGCCGCAAGGTCGCCAGCCTGGAGGAGCGCCTGGGGGTGCGGCTGCTCCACCGCACCACCCGCAGCGTCAACCCCACCGACGAGGGCCGGGCCTACTTCGAGCGGTGCGCGCCCCTCATCCGTGAGGCCACCGACGCCGGCCGGGCGGTCTCCGAGCGGCAGGACGTGCCCCGGGGCCGCCTGCGGGTGACGGCGCCGAGCCTGTTCGGGACCCGGTTTCTGGGCCCGCTGGTCAACACCTACCTGGACCGCTTCCCCGAGGTCCAGGTCGAGCTCCTCCTCACCGACCGGGTGGTCAACCTGGTCGAGGAGGGCTTCGATCTGGCCATCCGGGCCGGGGAGCTCCGGAGCAGCGACCTCATCGCCCGCCGCCTGGCCGCCGCCCGCGCCGAGCTGGTCGCCAGCCCCGCCTACCTCGCGGCCCGCGGGGTGCCCGAGACCGTGGACGATCTGGCCGCGCACCGCTGCATCGCCACCGGGACCGGTCCGGGTCCCCACACCTGGGGCCTCTCGGTCGGTGGCGAGGTGATGGAGGTGCCGGTCGAGGGTCCCCTCGTGGTGAACGCCCTCGAGCTCTGCCACCGGGCGGCGCTGGACGGGGTGGGGATCGCCCGGGTGCCGGCCTTCCTGGTCCAGCGGGACCTGGCCTGCGGCAACCTGGTCCGGGTCCTCCCCGAGGTGGAGCTCGATGCCGGGGGCCTCTACGCGGTCTACCCGAGCCGGCGCCACCTGGCGGCCACCGTGCGCACCTTCGTGGATCTGCTCTCCGAGGAGCTCTCCGGAGAGCTGGCCGATCGGGTCGACGGGGTGGGCATGGCCGGGGTCGCCCTGTGCGCCGGCTCGGGCCGGGGTACCGTCAGGCCCCGATGAGCAGGAACCAGACCAGGGCGCTCACGATGGCCATGACGATGAGGGCCAGCATGGGCACGGGCGAGCCCTTCTTCGCGGCCTGGGCGGTCTCCGGGTCCCAGGTCGGATCGCACTTCCGGGCCACGGCCCGGGCGTCCCGGTCCGGGTTCTCCTTGAGGGCATCGAGGAGCCCGTCCACCTGATGGACCCGCCGGCCCAGGGCCTTCAGCACGGCGGGGGCCGTCTCGACCCGGGCCCGCTCCACCAGCGCAGCATCGGGCGTCTCGGCGCGCCCGGCCGCCACCAGCCGCTCGGCCCGGTCCCCCTCGAGCATGGCCTGGGCCAGTCGGGACGGTGCCACATCCTCGCGCTGCAGCAGGAGGGCCCGGATGTCCTCGTCGTCGCCCTCGAGGAGCCGGTCCACGAGGTGCGGGGGCAGGTCGGGGCGGCTCGCCACCGCGGTGCGCACGTCCGAATCCTCGTCCTCGGCCAGCCGCTCCAGGAGATCCCGGGGCAGGTCCGGGTTGGCGGCGGCCCGCTGGCGCACCGACCAGTCGGAGCTCTCGGCCTCGCCGCGCAGGAAGGCCGGCGGCAGGCCGGGCACCGAGGCGATCCGGGCGCGCAGGGTCTCGTCCTCGGCGGTGGCGAGCCGCTGCAGCAGGGCCGGGGGGAGGGGATGGGTGCCGAGCCAGCCGGCCTGGACCTCGCTGTCCCGATCGGCGGGGCGGCGGCGCCAGAAGGCATCCGACCAGGAGACCTGGACCGCGAAGGGCTTGGCGGCGGGCACGGGGTGCAGCCGGCTCCACAGGGCATCGGGGAGGAAGTTGCTCGCCTCGCAGTAAGTGCAGGTCACGGTGCGGCTCGAGCCGTCGACGGTGAGCGAGCCGCCGCAGCCCATGCAGGCGAAGAGCACCGGCTCGGCGGCCCCGCCGGTCCCGTCGTCGGGGCCGCGGAGGGACTCGCCGACCAGATGGGTGGCGCCCGGGAAGACGAGGCGCGCCAGGTCGTCGGCCTCCCGGACCGGGACCTGCTCGCCGCAGGCGCCGCACCGCACCGACCCCGGGCCCAGGCTGCCCGAGAGATCCGACAGCGCGAGCGGGGCCTCGCAGGCCGGGCAGGGCAGGGGGGCCCGGCCCAGGGTGGACACGCTGTCGACGCGGCCCATCACCCGGGTCTGGGAGACCCGGTCCGACGGCAGGTCCAGCACCTCGGCGAGGCGCTCCAGATCGAAGGCCTGCAGCCAGGCCCCGGGCCCGTGGACGATGTCCCGGAGGCAGTGGGGGCAGGTGGGCGCGTCGGTCAGGCCGTCGACGGGCCCGGGCTGTCGGCAGTGGGGGCAGTCGAGGGAGTAGGTGAGGCGAAAGGTCTCGACGTGGCTCATGGTCCCCTCCCGGTGGCGAGGGTCTGCAGCGCGGCCGGATCGGGGATCAGGGCGTGCCAGAAGGGGCCGGCACGCAGGATCTTGCACCAGGTGGACAGGCGGAGCCCGAAGGCGCCGGGCGAGGGGTCGGTCCAGGCGCAGGCCACGGCCCCGGCCGCCAGCAGGAGGGCCACGCCGGCGACGGCGGGCAGGGTGGAGACCAGGCGCAGGAAGAGGACGTCGCGGACGAGGTCGAGGGCGAGCCGCTCCTCGCGGGCGGCCAGGACGGGCCAGGGCGGCGGGTCCTCGGGGTCCCACCCGGCGGCGGCGTCGAGGACCGGGAGCAGGGCGGACCGGTGATCGGGGCCCACCTCGGGGCGGTGCAGCAGGTCTCGCAGGGGGGCGCGGTGCAGGGCGCGGATCCAGCGCCTGGCGAAGCCCGGGGGCAGGTGGGGCGCGGCGTCGGGGGCCTGGGCGAGCTGGCCCAGGAGGCCGGCCAGGGTGGCGTCGGGGGCGTCGCAGGCGGCGAGCAGGGCCCGCTCCAGTGGGCGCTGGGCCGGCTCGAGGGGGGCCGGACGGGGCGGGATGCGGGGTGGGGGCTCGAGGACGGGCCCATCGTCACGATGTCGCCGCCATCCGGCGCTGGAAGGATCCACCCCGGCGCGCAGGCCCTCCTCGGTGCGGACGAGGACGAAGGGGAACTGGCGGCACACGAGCGGCTTCTCCGCCCCGCCGAAGGTGGCGTGGATGCGGCACCGGTTGGCCCCGTCCAGGAAGAGGCACCGGCCCGCGACGCGCCGCAGCCGACCCTCGACCACGGGCGTCTCGAGCCCCAGCGCCCGAGCCTGGCGCTCCACGCGCTCGGCCTCGCCCTCGAGCAGGCGCACATTGCTGCCCTGGCAGCACGCCCCGCACCCCGTGCAGGCATGCCGCGGCGGTCCCAGCACCCGGACGTCCACCGCACCTCCCGTGTGCCCCGACGCTAGCACGCCCGCTGGCCCCCCCCGCCGGCGGCGTTAGACGGCCGCGATGTCGGAGACCCCCGCCACCACGCCCCTGCCGCCCGAGCCCGGGTGGTCCCTGGTCGACGCCACGCTGGGCGGCGCCTTCGGGGGCGTGGCCGTCGGGCTGCTCGAGGTCGCCTGGCTGACCGTGCAGGGGGGCACCGATCTGACGGCGCTGCCGTGGGCGTGGGGGCTGTACGGCCTGGCGGGCGCCCCCGTCGGCTTCGTGGTGGGCCTGCTGCTGCTCGGCGTGCGGGTCCTGCTGCGCGACCGCCTCACCCGCGACCTGGCCCTGCGCCTCTCCGGCCGCTCCGTCGACGCCGGCTTCGGCGCCGCCCTCACCGCCCTCGGGGTCGTGGTGGGCCGCTACGTCCTCAACCGCGACGTCTTCGCCGAGCAGGGCGTTCCCGTGGCCGCCCTCGCCGCCCTCCTCGCCCTGTTGGGCGGCCTCGCCGTCCTCGAGGTCGCCATGGCCCTCCTCAACCGCCCCGAGCCCGAGCAGATCCGGCGCAACCGGCTGTGGGGCGCCGGGGGCCTGCTGGGCGGCCTGGGGGTCCTGCTGGGCATCTCGCTCACCGCCGCGCCGTCCGACACGCCCGACTGGTCCGCCGGCGAGCCCGCCACCGCCCCAGCCGACACCCCGCGCATCCTCGTCCTCCTGGTCGACACCCTCCGCGCCGACCACCTGGCCGATCCGGCCATCCCCACGCCCACCCTCGACCGCCTCCGCGCCGAGGGCATCACCTTCGACGATGCCTGGTCCGCCGCCTCCTGGACCCGGCCCGGCGTGGCCACCCTCTGGACGGGCCTGCTGCCCTCGGCCCACACGGCCAGCACCAAGGGCAGCCGCCTGCCCGACGGGGTCGTCACCTGGGCCGAGGTCCTGCGGGCCGCCGGCGTCCGCACCGGCTGCATCGCCAACAACGTCAACGTCACCGCCGGCTTCGGGTTCGACCAGGGCTGTGACGTCTTCCACTACGCCGCCCCCGACTACCCCTTCGGCGCCACCGAGGGCGTGTTCGGCCTGGCCCTCTACAAGCTCCTCCACCGCGTCGAGGAGCGGCTCACCGGCGGGGGTCCCCCGAGCCGCTACTACCAGCCTGCCTCGGTGGTCCTCGACCGGGCCCTCGCCTTCGTGGACGCCCAGGGCGAGCAGCCGTGGGCCCTCTCGGTCCACCTGATGGAGCCCCACGACCCCTACTTCCCCCATCAGGTCACCGACGGCGGCGTGGTCACCGGCCGGGGCTTCAGCCGGGCCGCCCACCCCGACCCGGACCCCTCCCGCGCCGACGAGCTCCGGGCCCTCTACGC
>CAZPJM010000215.1:0-8642 GCA_964586865.1 uncultured Enterobacteriaceae bacterium | reverse complement strand
TGACGCGACTGGGTGTGGGGTCGGCCATGGCGGCGACCCGCTCCGAGCTTCCTGGGGTGTGGCATGCCGGCGGCGCGCAGATGGCGGTGGCCCCTGGGGATCGCGGCGGTCGTCGTTCTGGCGGCGCTCGGCGGGTACGCCGGGTGGAAGGCCTACGACGCCTGGTCGGTCCGCCAGACGCTCCAGCCGCTCACCGGCCTCGAGCGGGCCGCCCTCGACGGCTGTGAGGATCCCGGCTGGAGAGGTCTCCAGCGGATCCTCGTCCAAGATCTGCCCGACGGGTGCGGGGTCGACTGGTTCGCCACCACCGCCCAGCCTCACCTGGAGGGCCGCGGCCAGCGGCGACGCGGCTGGTTGCGCGCCATCACCCAGGACTCCGATCGGTCCGCCCGCGTGCGGTTCCGGGCCGGCAGCGCCCTGCTGGTGAGCGGCGAGCCCGCGCCGCCCGATCTGGCCGTCTGGACGCGGGATCCGAGCCTGCGTGGCGAGCGGCCCAGGCTGGCCGCCCTCATCGCGGAGGCCCACTGGCCCGAGACGTGGGCCGATCCGGCGCTCCAAGGGGATGCGGTGGCCCTCGGGCGCGATCTGCCCGATGGGGAGCTTCGGACGGCCTTGGTGGCGCACCTGCGGCGGACCGCCGCGGTGGCCGAGGCCGGTGTGGAGGAGGACCGGGCCCGTCTCGGTCGGCATGGCCTCGAGTGGGCGGGGCTGGGGCAAGGGGTCCTCGAGGAGGCCCTGGCCCGCCGGGCCACCGGGCGTGCCCTGCAGGGCGTCCCGCCGGATGCGGCCCAGATGGTCTTCAACGAGGGCCAGCGGTGCCTGGAGCCCGGCGCGATCACCTGTCTCCGGTGGCTGGCGGAGATCCTGGAGAGCCAGGGCGAGCCGCTCCCGGCCGAGGCGACCGAGGGTCTGGAGCTGCCGGCCCCGCTGTGGGTGGTGCGCTTCCCGGGGCGCGCCACCGAGCGCGCCGAGCGGCGGGACGTGCTCGGTGCCATGGCCCGCTGGATCGCCGAGGCGCCCCCCGAGGACCAGGCCGTCCGGCTGCTGGCCGTGGTGCACGGGGGATCCGTCTCCGATCCCGCCGCCATCGCCTCACCCATGACGGTGGTGCATCACCACCGTGGTCCCCCCTGGACCGTGGCCCTCACCGCCCTGGCCCTGGGCCGGGCGGCGGGCGTGCCGGTGACCGTGTGGGCCGAGGGGCATGGGGTGCGGATCCGGGCCGGCGAGGAGGTGCTGCGTCTGGACGCCTGCGGGGAGCGGCTGGACCCCGAGGTCGGAGGCGTCTCGGGCCCGGGGTGGCCGGCGGCAGCGGTGGTGGCGCAGGCGGCGGTCGAGCTCTCCGGGGCGGCCTCGAGGGCGGGCGAGGCCGATCTGGCGGAGCGCGCGCTCCGGATGGCCCATCGGCTGGACCCTGTGGGCACCCTGGGGCTCGGAGGGGGTTCGGAGCAGGCGGGTCCGGCTGCCGAGGCCGCCGCGGTCCTGCACCTGGCAGCACCGGTCCCCGACGCGGCCTGGGAGGCCCGCCGAGAGCGGGCCCGTGCCCTGTTGACGGGCCAGGCGGGCGTTCCGTGCCCGGCGCTGCCGTGAGCCGGGGCTCAGCGCGGGCTCAGGCACACATGGAGCCAGGGCTGTGGAAAGCCGGTGCTCTTCTGGGCCACCTCGAGGGTGACGCCGTAGATCTGCCATGCATCGTCGTTCTCCTGCACCCAGCGACCCGCCGGGGTGTCGCCGCCGGGCAGGGCGTTGGCGGGGCCTGGCAGCTCGACCGCGAAGGCCTTGCAGAGCAGCTTGCCCGGGTAGGGCTCCAGCTCCACCGCCGTGTCCCCGCCGTAGAAGGGGTCGTCGGCCCGAGCGTCGGGCATCAGCCAGCCGGCGGCGAGCAGGCCGCCCTGGAAGGCGCACAGGATGCACAGACCGGTGACGAGGACGTGTGTGCGGGTCATGGGAGCCTCCGAGGTCGCGGGCGTCCGCACCTAACCCCTGCGGCGTAGGATGAAGTCATGGGCGCCCTGAAGAACACCTTCTCGTGGTCCTGGAGCCGGCACCGGGCCCTCCGGACCTGTCCGCGGAAGTACTGGCTCCAGCACTACGGCTTCTGGGGAGGGTGGCGGAGGGACCACCCGGCCCGCGAGATCTACATCCAGAAGAAGCTGAACAGCCGGCCTCAGTGGCTCGGTACCACCGTCCATGCCGCGGCGGAGTGGGTCCTGGGCCAGCTCCGCCGCCCCGGTGGGGCGCCCCCGGCCCCCGAGCGGGTCGTGGAGCGCACCCTGCGGGCAGCACGCCGCTCCATCGAGGACAGCGAAGCGGGACGATTCCGCGACGATCCCAAGCGCCGGCCCGGCTTCCTGGACCACTACTACGAACTCGACACCCCCGCGGACGCGTGGGAGGCCGATCTCTCCGAGATCGAGCGGCAGGTCTCCGGCCTGTTCGACAACGGGGTGTTCCGCCGGCTGGCGCGGTCCACCGACCGGATCGCCGAGGTGGAGCAGCTCCGGCGTCTGGACCTCGACGGGGTCCCGGTGTGGGTGAGCCTGGATGTGCTGGTGGAGGATGGTGAGGGCGGCTTCGTGGTCATCGACTGGAAGACGGGCCGCCACCACGACCCGGACGCGGTGGCGCGGCAGCTCGGGGTGTACGGCCTCTACGTCATCCGCGCCTACCTGGGCCACCTGCCCGAGGAGGAGGCGGCCCGTCGCGTGAAGGTCATGTACGTCAACCTGCGCCATGGGGACTGGGAGACGCGCGAGCTCTCGGGCGAACTGCTGTCGGAGACCCGGGACACGGTGCGGACGTCGGCCGAGGCGATGCGGGCCCGTCTGGTCGACCCTGCAGAGAACACGGCGCGCGAAGCGGACTTTCCGCCGCTGCCCGAGGGGAGTCCGGAGTGTGCGCACTGTCCCTACCGTCGGAGCTGCGGCAGGGGGTGATGGCACCTCGGCCCGAGGAGCGAGCGGCCTCGTTCTGTCCGGAGTGCCATAATATGTCCGCATGTCGGAAAAATAGCTGGCCCTGACGTCAGATGTTCAGTAGATCATGCGCGCACCCCGGAGGTGGCCATGACCGCACCCCGACTCGAGCCCCTGTCCCAGGCCCGCCACGATCACCCGCGCCTCACCGCCGGACTGGTGATGGACCCTGGCGTGGGCACCACGGCGTTCGTGGTGGTCTCGGCCGGCGCCTTCCAGGGCTGCTGGCTCGAGCGGGGCACGGTCATCCTGTGCGGCGGCGATGCGCGGTCCGGGCAGGCGGTGGTGCTGGTCTCCCGGTCGCCGGGCCGCCCCCGCCTCGGGCATGTGCAGGGCGCCGGGCTGTACGGCGACCGCGGCGAGCCGTGCAGCGCCGCCCGATGGATGGCGGCGGGGCGGGTGGTGGGGATCCTGGAGCGTCGCGACCAGGGCTGGGCGCGGGTCTCCACGACCCTCCATCCGGGCCGCACGCTCCGTGGGGGGACCGCCCAGCTCGGGGTGGGGGCCCCGGCTGGCGGTCCGCGGTGGCCGATCCGCGGAGGGGCGGGTCGGTCACCGCACACCCCGGCGGCCCGGTCCACGGGGGATCAGCTCGACCTGTTCGCGCGGGCCGCCTGATGGGGCCGGCCCGGGCCCTACACGGCCAGCACCAGGCCCAGGATGCTCACCAGGATGAACACGGGCACCAGGAACAGGGCTGCATAGCCGATGTACCCGAAGAAGCTGGGCATCTTGTAGGGGTGGAGCGTCTCGGTGACCTCCGTCCCGTCCTCTCCGCGGGTGCGGGTCTCCATGGTGTAGTTCTCGGCGATGGCGCGGACCATGAAGTTGGGTCCGTTGCCGATGTAGGAGCCCGCCCCCAGGAAGACCGCGCCCAGGCTGATGGCCATCAGGATGGGCAGGCTCTCCCCGGACGTGAGCGGCAGCAGGTTCGTGGCCGTCTCGCAGCCGTTGCCCTCCATGCCGCACGCCACGCTCGCGAAGGTCACGTAGGTCGGGGCGTTGTCGAGGAAGGCCGACAGGGATCCGGTCACCCAGAAGAACTGCCACGGCTCCTTCAGGCCCAGGCTGGCCCCGTGGGTCTGCAGCATGGCGGTGGCCGGCACCATGGCCACGAAGATGCCCACGAAGAGCGCCGCCACCTCGAGGATCGGCCCGTATTCGAACTTGTCCCGCTCCCGGACCCGCCGCGAGGTCACCCACAGCGACAGGCCCGCAAGGAGCGCCATGACGATCTCGCGCAGGAAGTAGTCCCGCGGGTCCAGGCTCCAGGCCTCCCCCCCCTGGCCGCTCGCGGCGCCGTGGGCGTCCGCACCATGGCCTGCCGATCCGTGCGGGTCGGCGCCGTCGGTAGCGGTCTGCTGGCCTGCACCAGTGCCCGCCGCGGCGTGATGGTGCTCCTCGGAGCCGGGCTCGGCCTCCTCGGTGTGGGCGGCGTGCTCGCCATCGGGAGCCTGGCCGTCAGCCTGGGCGTGGCCGGCCTCCCGGTGCTGGTCCTCATCGTCGGGGTGCTCGGCCTGGCGGTCGGGGGCGGCCTGGGCACGGGCGGTCCCCATGAGCGAGCCCGCTAGCCCATGCCCGTCCAGCTCGAGCTGCTCCAGCGTCGCTCCATGACCGCTGCCGTGCTCGTCTTGGTGATGCTCACCGCCGCCGTGGCTGGGCGACAGGAAGAGCACCGCGACGATCACGCCGGCCAGCAGCAGGAAGTTGGCGCTGCCCTCGATCCCCAAGGGCTCGATCTGCGCCTGGTCGGCCTCCCGGTGGGGCTGATCCTCCTTGCGATACATGACGGTGTCCAGGGCGAAGAACACCCCGAGCAGCACGCCCACCGTGGGCAGCCAGATCCACCACAGGTTGGTGAGCGTCCACCAGAACGGGACCCCTCGCAGGTAGCCCAGGAACAGGGGCGGATCTCCGATGGGGGTGAGGGCGCCGCCGATGTTGGACACGAGGAAGATGAAGAACAGCGGGATGTGCCAGGCGTGCTGCCGCTCGGCGTTGGTCCGCAGCATCGGCTGGATCAGCAGCATCGAGGCCCCGGTGGTCCCGATGACGTTCGCCAGCACGGCACCGACGGCGAGAAAGGCCGTGTTGACGCCGGGCTTGCCCTGCAGGTCCCCCTTCAGCAGGATGCCGCCGCTGATGATGAACAGCGAGCCGAGCAGGGCGATGAAGGAGATGTATTCCTCGATGGCGTGGATGAGGCCTGCACTGGCCTCGCACGCCAGCCGGTCGTCGCCGGCCACGACCAGGTAGAGCAGGTAGCCCAGCACCGGGAGCGCCCAGAGCACCGCCACCAGGAGCTGGTTGCGGTTCTTGTGCCACCAGTGTCCGGCCACCATGGGCACGATGGCGATGGACAGGAGCAGCCCGGCGAAGGGCACCACCCAGAGCACCGACACATCGCCCAGGCTGGAGCCGGCCTCCGTCTCGCAGCTACCCCCCGCCCAGGCCGGGGTCGCAATCAGTACCGCCAGGAGCGCCGTCATGAGAGCTCGGACCACCGCACCACTCCCGCTCGGGTTGGACGCGCGAGCCTACCACCCTCCTCGTTGTTCCCGTCCTGCACGGGCACGAGAGGCTGCAAGGCCTTTGCCAAATCCACCCGGGGTCGCCGCGGCGCCTCGACCGGTGACCCTGCCCGTCCCGGGGGGCGCCCGGGACCGTACGAGCCCGCCGACTCAGGGGAGGGGCAGGAGAGCCACGGTACGCAGGTCGTACACGCCGTCGGGGAGGGGTGGACCATCCACCACGGTATCGGCCCCGCTGAAGTGGGCTTGAGTGCCCCCCACCCCGAAGCTGAACAGCAGGTCACCGCGTGCGCTCGGCTGGAGGATGTAGGCCCCGTACAGCGGGAGGTCCGGGTCCAGGCCCGCCGCGTCCATGAAGCCACCGAGCCGGGCATCCTGCGATCCCAGACCCAGGAGCAGCTCCACCTCGGCGTCACCGTCCCCCGCGCGGGGGCGAGGAACCTCCCACGGACAGGCCTCCTCGTCGCTCGACTCGGCCGCGATCCGCCACCACGCGATGAGCGCCGTGTCCTCGATCAGACCGTCGTCGGCGGCCTCGGCCAGGGTGGGCACCACGGTACAGCCGCTCACGTCGCTGTCCTCGGGGCTCCAGGGGGAACCTGCACCATCGTGGAAGGTGATCCGGAGCGCCCCGTCCTCGACCCGCGGCAGGCCGTCCTGGACGACCACCGAGCCCTGGAGGCTCCAGTAGGTGGGCTCCAGGGCCGCATCCCCGGTGTCGTCCTCGTCGACGCCCGTATCGGTGTCTTCTCGGTCGTCGGTGACGGCATCCCGGGGCGTCTGGCCCAGGTCCGCGTCGTCCGCCGACGAGCCGCAGGCGGCGGCTGCGAGGCAGAGCCAGGCGATGGCGGGACGCAGCATGAGCACCTCCTGGAGATGGTAGCGCGGGGCCCGACATCGAGCGAGGGGTGCAGCCCTACCGAACGGGGGGAGAGGCTCCCTCCGCACGACGTCGGCACCAACAGTCGCTGCAAGGAACGGGCCAGCACGTGCTGGTGCTGGTTGTCCCCCGTGGCGAGGCCCGACCGCCCCCGAGGCCCGACATGGGCGTCACGGTGGGGCCGGCCCGAGCGAGCCGGGGATGGAGAGGTCGCCCTTCTCCCGTCAGCGCTCGGCGCGGAGGTCCCACGCCCAGGCAGGCCACCCCGTGATGCCCTCCTGCGTGGGGTCGAGCGTGTCCGCCGTGGCGGGGGCCGCGTCGATGCCGGGCCAGGCCCAGCCGTGGGCCGTCCAGGCCGTCCCGTCGTACCGGATCCACGTGCCGGCCTCGAGCCCATCGACCGGTCCCTCGTCCGCGAGCTCGGCGGCGATGGGCCCCACCCCGAGGGCGGTCGGCAGGGCCGCGTCGGGGATGGGTTCCCCGTCGCAGTCGGTGTCGGTGCGGCGGCCCTCCACCACCTCCCACGACAGGGCGCACCCGGCGCATCCCTCGTCGACGGGCTCGAGGGTCAGGGCCACCACCACCGCGCATGCGAAGTGGCGCTGCCGGTGGTTCCTGTCCCATCGGGGACCGTAGACCGACCAGGTCTGGAGCGCCTGGAATCCTCCGTCGGGGTCCACGGTGATCCAGAGGCTGTCGGCGGCCCAGGTGGGGGCGCGGTCCGGGGCACAGCCCGAGGTGGCCGCCACCGTCAGGAGGAGCCCCCCGACCAGCGCCGTGGTGGCGAGGGGCACGGGACCGGGCCGGCGTGGCGCACGGCGAGGGCGGCGGGGTGGCATCGGTCCTCCGAGGAGAGGTGCGGGTCGACCCGGCCCGTTCACCCGTTGGTCCGGGGCGTGCAACCCACCGAACCCTGTGGCCGGCCCCCCACGTCGCGCTCGGGAGCGTCGGCTGACCGGTCCCTCGTGGTGGTGGCCTGCCCGCATGGTCGAGGGTGCACCGGGTCCGCATGCACGAGAGCCGGCCCCCGTGGGGGGACCGGCTCGATGGTGCCAGGCGCCTTCCGGGGCCTACTCGGGGACGAGGAAGCCGCTGCCGGACTGGTTCCGCGGGTTGTAGTAGCCGTACCAGCTGTAGATGGCGCGGTTGTAGTAGCGGCCGGCGGCGGGCAGCTCACCCTCGCCACCCGGCATCAGGTCCGCACCGTTGAGGTAGAGGAAGTCGACCTCGTCGTTCTCGGTGTCCTCGATGAGGGTGCCGGTCTCGGTGTCGAGCGCGAGCGCGGTGGTGATGCCAAGGACCGACGGGGTGTCGGCGCCGTGGCTGTGGGCGCCGCCGACGGTGTAGCCGTTCTCCCAGAGCGAGTAGGTGTCCCAGTCGTTGTCCGGGTCGTCCTGGATGCCATCCGGCGCGCCCATCACGCCCTCGATCTCCTCGGGGATGGTCGCGGTGGTGTGGACGCCCCACGGACGGGACGCGATCACGGCCTGGAAGTCGTCGCCGTAGATCGCGGGATCGTACTGCTTCTGGAGGCAGCCCTCGATGGGGCCGGCCTGGCTCTGCAGCTCGAAGTCCACGACCTCGTACTCGCCGGGCTCGAAGACCACCCCGAAGGCGTCGTAGTTCGCCGGCGCCTCCTGGAGCTGGAACTCGAAGCTCGACTCCTCGAAGGTGTGGGCCGAGGGGTCCAGCGGCCGGACGGCGAGCGCGCAGATGAACCGGGTGTTCCGGGTCTGGGCGAAGCGCGCATCCTGGACGGTGATGATGATCTGCGAGGTCTGCGGCGTGCCCTCGACCGTCCAGCCCCTCATCGTGTTGGCGTCGGGGTCGTACCCGAACAGGCCCTCCACGGTGACGAACGACGGCTGGTAATAGTCCGGGCCGGTATCCGTGTCGGTGTCGGTGTCGGTGTCGGTGTCGGTGTCCGTGTCGGTGTCGGTGTCGGTGTCGCCTTCACCGTCATCGCCGTTGCACGCGACGGTCCCGGCCCCCAGGCCGAGCAGGCTGCCGAGCAGCAGACCCTTGAACAGGCTTTCGTACATGGCCAAAGTCGCCTCCTTCCAGTTCCACCAGGCCTGCTACAGACCCTGTGAGATGGTGCCGCACCCTAGCCGCTCGGTGTGGGGGGGTCAACAGAAAGGCGACGCGCGGCAGACGGGTCGGTGTCTCGGTCGACACCGTGATGACACGGGGGTGAACGCGGCAGATCTTCGTGACACTCAGCAGGTTCCGCCCCTGGCAGGCTGTGATGCAAAG
>CAZPJM010000214.1:0-8654 GCA_964586865.1 uncultured Enterobacteriaceae bacterium | reverse complement strand
GGGCGGCGCCGGTGGTGCGCCGCACCGCCGCGCCGAGGCCCGTCAGGTCCGGACGGATCTCGACCGGATACGATCGCGGGCCCAGCGCCACCCGCACCCGCGCCGAGCGACGCCACCACGCCGCCACCCGCTCCACCACCGCCTCGACGGGCCCATCGGCGGGCACGATCCCGTCGGCGTGGGCCCGGTAGTGGGGCTCCCGACCGGCGAAGCGCTCGGCGACCGCGCCGTCCCACAGGGGCCGGTCCGCCGCCCTTCCCACCCGGTCCCGGGCCACCGCGAGCGGCACGTCCAGCAGCACCCGGAGGAAGCCCTCGGAGAGCTGGGCGGCCAGGTCCGGATCGGCCAGGATCCCGCCCCCCAGCGCCACCACCCGGGGCGGCCCCGCCGCCAGCTCCCGCACCACGGCCGCCTCGCGGGCCCGGAAGGCGGCCTCGCCATCGCGCGCGATCTGGTCCGGGATGGGCCCGTGACGCGCGGCGACCACCGCGTCCGTGTCGACGAAGGGGAGCCCCAGGCGCTCGGCCAGCGCCCGGCCCACCGTGGTCTTGCCGGCCCCCATGAACCCGCCCAGGGCCACGCCGGGCCGGAGCTCGCTACCCGCCGACATGGACCCGGTGTAGCCTGCCCGTCGATCGCGCGCCGCGCGCCCCCCCTCGCCCCGGAAGCTCCATGCGCCGCCTCCAGATCCTCGAGGAACGCGTCAAGGCCTACCTGGCCGAGATGGACCTCGACCCCAGCCAGTCCGAGGACGGGCTCTACCTGTTCAAGTACGGCAGCACCGTCGTCATGATCACCCTCTTCGAGGAGGGCGAGGAGACGTTCTGCCGATTCGTGGCCATCGTCCTCAAGGACTTCCAGCCCACCCTCGAGCTGCTCCACCGCATCCTGCGGCTGAACACCGAGGTCCTCTTCGGCGCCTTCCAGCTCTTCGAGGACGGCACCCTGGCCTTCTCCGCCACCCTGCTGGGCAACGACCTCGACTTCGACGAGTTCGAGAAGACGCTGCGCTACGTGGCACGAATCAGCGACGACTACGACGACGAGCTTCAGATCCTCGGCGGCGGCCTGCGGGCCGAGGACGTCCTGGACGAAGCCTGACCGCCGTCGGCTGCTAGGCTCTCCTCGACGCTCAGGCTCCCGTCGCCTGCCAGGCTCCCGTCACCTGCCAGGCTCCCGCGTTCCCCCCTCGGAGAACGGATGCCCGCACCGCCCCTCCACCTCACGGACGACCTCGAGCTCGACCTCACCGACCCGTCCACGGTCGACATCAGGTACCGGGGGGATCTCCACCTCGCCACGACCTTCGGGCGCGAGCTCGGCGTGGTCCTCGTGGACGGCGACCTGACGCTGGACGTGCCCCATGTGGGCGGCACCTGCATCGCCGGCGGCCGCCTCCGGGTGGACGGGGACGTGGACGGCAACCGCCTCTCGGCCCGGGAGCTCCACCTGGGCGGCGGCACCATCCGGGCGCGGGCCCTGTCGGCCTCCGAGCGCATCGTCATCGGGCCGGCCCGCCTCAAGGTCGACGTGATCATCGCGCCGTTCATCGAGATCCACCCCGAGGCCCGGGGGCGGGTCACCCTGATCGAGTCTCGCAACGAGCGTGGCCCGACCCAGGTCAAGGGTGGCTTCACCCTGTCCGAGTACGAAGAGCTGTTCGGCGAGGCCCGCCAGTTCCTCACCGACCGCGGCGTGGGGACCCTGGACGACCTGGCCGACCCCCCGCCCGAGCTCCAGGCCCACCCGGCCCTCGACGACATCGAGGAGCTCTCCCCCGACGCCATCGACCACCTGGAGGAGCTCGAGGATGTCGAGCCCGAGGACGGCGACATCGTCGACCTGCACGCCGACGCCCTCTCGCCGGTCGACGACGACACCGACCTGGTCGAGGTGGACCCGGAGCCCCTCGACGACGACACCGACCTGGTCGAGGTGGACCCCGAGCCCCTCGACGACGACACCGACCTGGTCGAGGTGGACCCCGAGCCCCTGGACGACGACCCGGATGCCGTCGGCACCATGTCGCCCGATCCGCTGCTCGCCCCGCCGGCGAGCGACCTGGTCCCGGATGACCTGGAGGACGAGGACGCCGGCATCATCGAGGAGGTCCAGCGGGCCCGGCCCACCGGGCGCACCCCCACCGGCACCCCGCCGCGCCCGCCCCCGTCCCTGGACCGGGCCACCGAGGTCTGGTTCGCCAAGATCGATCGGGTGCTGGACCGCCTCTCGGCCGCCTACGCCGACACCTCCGACCCCCCCTCCTCGCTGGCGGAGCTCGAGGCCCTGGTGGCCGCCCGCCGCCCCGAGGAGCTGACCCGAGGCCTGCCCCCCCTGTGGGGTCAGGTGTGGCGCCACCATCGCCAGACCCGCGCCCCCCTCTCCCCGCGGGTCGCCCACGGCTTCCGGGTCCTGCACGACCTGGTGCAGGTGGGGCCGGACCGATGAGCAGCCGCCGGCCCCGGAGCCGCCCGTGACGGGTCGCTCCACCATCGAGCAGCGGGTCCAGAGCCGGGTGCCCATCCGGGTCAAGGTGGAGTACGAGCGCCTCGACGACTTCCTCGACGACTACACCGCCAACGTCAGCCTGGGCGGCATGTTCGTGCGTACCGCCGAGCCCCTGCCCGAGGGCACGCGCTTCCGGCTGCGCTTCCGCGTACCGGGCCGCGACCGCCCGGTGGAGACCTTCGGCACCGTCCGCTGGACCGTGGCCCCCGGGGCGCCCCATGGGCTCGAGGCCGGCATGGGGATCCGCTTCGACGAGCTGGCCCCCTCCGACAAGCGCGCGGTGGAGCGGTGGCTCGACGAGGTCGAGGCGGCCGAGGCGGACACCGAGGCCGACGAGGGGTGACCGGCGCGGCTCAGCCGGCCTGTCGGGCCTCCGGGCTCTCCGCATCCTCGGCCGCTTCCGCGCCGCCGGACCCGTCCGGGGGGTCGTCCTCGTAGCGCCCGCCGGTCTCCTCGCCGCGCTCCTCGGCCACCGTCTCGACCCGGACCAGGACGGCGCCGCGGCCCGGCCGCACGCCGCCCCCGAAGCACAGGGCCCAGCATCGGGTGAGCTCGGCGCCCAGGAGCAGGATGTTCGCCGTGTAGAAGATCCAGACCAGGAAGACGGCCACCGTACCCGATGCCCCCCAGGCCGAGCCCACCGCGGCCACGCCGAGGTAGAGCCCCAGGAGCCAGGTTCCGACCTGGACCAGTACCGCGGTCACGGCCCCGCCCACCAGCGCGTCGCGCCACCGGATGCGGGCATCGGGGAGGAGCTTGAAGGCCAGGGTCAGGATCCCCGCCAGCAGCACTCCGGTGATGATCGGCGCCAGCCACCCCCAGCTGGCCCCGCCGGGGAGCCAGCCCAGCAGCGGATCGGCCCAGGTGAAGACCACCTCGAGGGCGGTGCGCACCAGGGCCGAGGCGATGACGAGCACGCCGGTGGCCAGGATGATGGCGAGCGAGGTGCCCCGCCGGATCAGGAAGACCACCCAGTCCCTGCGCTGGGGGTCGGGCCGCACGCGCCAGATCCGGTTTAGCCCGTTCTGCACCTGGGCGACCAGGGTGGTGGAGACGAAGAGGGTCACCAGGCCACCCACCCAGCCCATGATCCCCTGCCCCTCCAGGAGCTTCTGCTGGGAGAGGCGGTCGAGGAGGGAGTCCAGCGCCTCCTGGGCTTCTCCCGTGACCAGCGGCCCGACCCAGTCCCGGATCTGGACCACCGCCGCCTCGGAGCCCAGGAGCAGTCCCGCCAGCTCCAGCACCACGAGCAGCAGCGGCGCCAGCGAGAGCAGGGCGAAGAAGGAGATGGAGGCGGCCAGGGAGGGCCCATCGTCCTCGCCATAGTCCTGGACGGCCCGGACGGGCAGGAGGGCCACCTTCTTGAGGGTGGAGAGAATCGCGTCGGGGTCGGCCATGTGCAGACCCTGCGCGCGCGGCCCGGTCCCGACCAGGGGGGCTGGCTCACGGGCGGGCCGAGAAGGCCGGATGGCCCGACCCCGAGGCGGTTGACACACACATCACGCCCGGGAACGGTTGCAGGGATGCTACCGTGCCGCGTCCTTCCGGGAGTCACCATGCGCCGCCCCGTGTCCCGCCTCGCCGCCCTGGCCGTTGCCACCGGGCTCCTCGCGGGCTGCAACCAGTACGAGATGTTCCGCCTGGCCGGCGCCGTCCAGGAGGACTTCTCGAACGACGCCGAGATCCTCTTCGTCATCGACAACTCGGGCTCCATGCGCCAGGCCTCCTCCGATCTGGGGGTCAACTTCGACCGCTTCATCGACCAGCTCGTGGACCCCACCGGCGACGGCTCCGGCACCGACGGCCTCCCGGACGCGGTGGACGACTACATCCTCTCGGTCGACGAGCGCGGCGGGGTCATCGACTTCCAGCTCGGCATCACCTCGACCGACGTGGGGGCCGAGCACGGCCAGCTCTTCGATGCCTCGGGCACCCAGGTCATCCGGCGCAGCACCCCCGAGGTGGCCGACGCCTTCCGGCAGAACCTCTTGTGCGACGCCACCTGCTTCACCGGGGCCAACGGCGGCCTGCCCTCCGCCTCCGAGGTCGGCCGGGACGGCTACACCTGCGGCGATCCCCTGGACAGCGACGAGCTCTTCTTCGAGTACATGGACTGCCTCTGCGGCGAGGACGTGTGGCGCGACAACTGCGGCACCGGCACCGAGGAGCACCTCGAGTCGGCCCTGCTCGCCATGTGTCGGGGCCTCGACCCCAGCGACCAGAGCGACGCCAACCAGCTCCTCCTCGAGGAGTGCGCCGACGACGGGCAGAACCCCTTCGATCCGGCCGCCGACGGCGGCACCAATGCCGAGCTCTTCCGCGAGGGCAGCACCGTCATCCCGGTCATCGTGACCGATGCCTCGGACCTCTCCCGCCGCCTTCGCCAGGGCGAGGCCGACGTCTCCGAGTACCTGGACCTCTTCGGGGCCTTCAACCGGCGCATGTCCTGGGCTGTCATCGCGCCCACCACCGAGGGCTGCCGCATCCCCGGCTCCACCGAGAGCCCGTCCTCGTGGGGACTGCAGCGCTTCGACACCATGGTCGACGACAGCCGGGGCCTGTACGCCGACATCTGCACCCGCGCCGGCGAGGGCGGCGAGGCCCAGGTCTCCGACTTCGCCCTCATCCTCGAGGAGCTCGGCCAGCTCCTGAACCGGCTCCTCGAGATCTTCCCCCTCCAGGCCGTGCCCGAGGTCGAGACCATCCGGGTCTCGGTGGACGGCAGCTCGGTGGAGCAGGCCGTCGAGGAGCGCGACGAGGACGGCAACATCGTCTTCGGCACCGGCTGGTCCTACGTGCCGGCCGAGAACGCGGTGCAGTTCCACGGCGACGCCGTGCCCGACTACAACGCCCGGGTCCGCATCACCTACCGCCCGCTGCAGGGCCAGCCGCGCACCCTGCCCTTCACCGACCCCAACGCCTCGGCCGCGGACGAATGACACACCCCGGAGTGGATCGCATGCGCCTCCCCCGCATCCTGGCCGGCCTCACCGCCGCCGTCGCCGCCCTGACCGCGGCCCCCGCCTTCGCCCAGGAGACCGTCGACATCGGGACCATCCAGGAAGAGGACATCGTGGTCGTCCAGCGGCTCCTCTACCCGAAGGACGGCCGCACCGAGCTCGGGGTGCACCTGGGCGTCATGCCCTTCGACGCCTTCCTCTTCACGCCCAACCTCCAGCTCACCTTCGACCGTCACTTCAACGAGAAGGTCTCGCTCTCGGTGGCCCTCGGCGGCGGCTACGGCCTCAAGAACGGCACCCTCCGGGAGCTCGAGAGCCCCGAGTTCGGCAAGACCCCCGACGCCTACCGCTACCTGGGCTCCCTCCTGGTGGGGGCGGCCTGGGCCCCCATCTACGCCAAGGTCAACCTGGACGGCGCCCGGGTGCTCCACCACGATCTCTACGGGGTCGTCCGGGCCGGCATCACCCTCGAGCAGTCCATCATCGAGGGCTTCTCCCCCTCCCCCACCCTCTCGCTGGGGGTGGGTGCCCGGGTGTGGACCAGCGAGCGCTTCGCCCTTCGCTTCGAGGTCCGCGACGACATGCTCATCCAGCGGCGCAGCCTCACCGAGAGCACCCACTTCAAGCAGAACGTGAACCTGACCATCGGGTTCGTCCGCTTCTCGCCCCCCCAGCGCCGGAGCCGCTGATGCCTCGCGCCCCCTTCCTGGCCGGTCTGGTGCTCGGCCTCGGGCTGCTGCTCCCCGGTGTGACCCCGGTCCTGGCGGCTCCCGACAAGCCCGCCGGAGAGCCCATGCCCGGGGAGCCCGAGCCGCCCCCCGAGCTCACGGACGAGGAGAAGGCCGAGCTGTTCGCCCCCTATGAAGAGGCCATGGCGACGGGCCAGAAGGCCGCGGCCGCCGACAGCCTGCTGCCCATCCTGGACGATCCCGAGAAGGGCGCCGCCCACGGCGAGGCCTGGGTCAAGCTCGGCGAGCTCTACCGCGGCTTCGACATGGACTACTCGGCCCTCATCGCCTACGCCGCCGCCATCTCGGTCGATCCGGCGGTGGGCGCGACCCGGGTGGGCGAGGCCATCGATCTGGCCGAGGAGCTCGGCGACACCCGGCTCCTGGCGCCCATCCTGGCCAAGAACGTGGGCCTGGACGTGGATCTGGAGACCCGCTCCCGCATGGCGTACCTGGCGGCCCGTCACAACGTCCAGGAGGGCCAGTACGGCGTGGCGATGGGCATGCTCGCCCTGGTGGGCAAGAAGACCCCCACCTTCACCGAGGCCCAGGCCCTCAAGGGCGTGGTCATGGCCCAGCAGGGCCAGTACGACGCGGCCCTCGCCCCCCTCCTCACCGCCCAGGCCCTGGGCCAGAAGGCCGAGAAGGGGGCGCGCTTCGACAATGTGGTCACGCTGAACGTGGCCCGGACCTACTTCGGCGCCGGCAACTACCCGCGGGCGGTGGAGTACTACGCCAAGGTCGAGCGCAGCAGCGACTTCTGGGAGGACGCCTGGTTCGAGAAGGCCTGGGCCCACTTCCGCGGCCAGGACATCACCGGGGCCCTGGCCTCGCTGATGGTCCACGAATCCCCCTTCTTCCGGGAGCGCTACTTCAACCCCGAAGCCGACATGCTCCGGGCCTACAGCTACTTCCTCATGTGCAAGTTCAAGGACGCCACGGCCGAGATCGAGGCGTTCGAGCAGCGCTACCGCCCCCTCCAGGACGAGCTCGCCGCCACCATGACCTCCTACGACACCGACGCCGGCTGGGAGGACGCCCTGGCGCTCACCGAGGGCCGCGAGACCACCCTGCCCGAGGGTGTCATCCGGGAGTTCCGGAACGACGAGCGGCTCCTGGGCGCCATCCAGGCGGTCCAGAAGGCCGACGACGAGCTCTCCCGCCTGGCCAATGTCTCGGCCAACGTCTTCGCGAGCCGGGCCCAGCAGGCCCTTCGGGAGCGGCGCGACGCCATCCGCCGGGACGAGGGGCAGCGCTTCGTGGATGCCGGGGCCGACGCCCGCGACCAGCTCAAGGGCATGCTCGCCGACGTGCAGATCACCAAGCTCGACATGATGCAGTACGAGACCAGCCAGCTCGAGCGGGCGGCCCGGACCGGCGCCATCGACGAGGGCGACCGCATCGGCCAGCTCCGCGAGCTCCGCAAGACCCGCGGCACCCGGGTCTGGCCCTTCCAAGGCGAGTACTGGGCGGACGAGGTCGGCTACTACCAGGTCCGCGCCCGCCCCGACTGCGCCGAGGACGCACGCCCCGCCACCCCGGACCGCCGGGACGGTCGCGAGGGGCGGAACCGGTAGATCCGCGGGCTCACTCGCCGGTCAGCACCCGCGCCCCCACGTGCACCAGCACCACCCGATCCGGGCGGTCGGCGGTGCTGGCCGCCTCGAGCCCGGTCAGGCTGCGCCGCAGGATGGCCTCGATCTCGGACCAGTCCTCGGCGCTGCACGTCAGGGTGGTGCCCGCCTGGAAGGCGTGTTCGGCGGGCCCGACGGGGCGCTCGGCGGCCACCCCCGCCCAGTGATCCTGCAGCCGGGCCCGGGCCTCGGGGCTCACGCTCGCCAGGGGCTCCCGCCCGGTGAGGCCATAGCGACGGCCCTCCCAGGCGATGACGCCGGCATCCTCGAGGAGGGTGAGGCACCGGGCCTCCTCGGCCATGGACAGGCCCAGACGCTCGGCGATCCAGCCCGGTCGGTGGGCGGCCAGGCCCAGGTAGGCCGTGGTCCGCAGCAGGTGGGCGACGGCCGTGGTCCAGGGGGCCTCGTCGACGATGCGCCGCTCGGCCCGGAGGCGGGCCCGCAGCTCGGCCAGGGCCGGTACCCGGTCCAGATCCACCAGCACCCCGACCAGATCCACCGCCCGCCCGGTGAGGGCCTGGACCAGCCGCAGGAAGTCGGGCACCCGGGGACGGGTGGACCCGGAGAGCCAGCGCCCCACGGCGTAGCGGGAGCGGTCGCAGCGGCTGGCCAGGTCCTGGACGGTGACCGTGCCGCGGTGCGCCGCGAGCCAGTCCGCGACCCCCTGGTCGTCGGCGGCCCCCACCGCGTGCGCGGTCTCGGCGTGGAACCGGGTCAGCGCCGCCGGCACGTCGATGCCGGCGCGTTCGCAGGCCCGGAGCATCTCGGCGGCGGTGGGGAGATCGGAAGAGCACACGTCTGAACTCCAGTCACGTGAAACGATC
>CAZPJM010000213.1:0-8686 GCA_964586865.1 uncultured Enterobacteriaceae bacterium | reverse complement strand
ATCGTTTCACGTGACTGGAGTTCAGACGTGTGCTCTTCCGATCTGGGTCGCCGAGCGACCCGGCCCCTCCGCCGACGCGGGGATGGGCGAGGGGGCCGGGTCGCTCGGCGACCCGGAGCCCGGTCGGTTCGGCGACCCGCTCGCAGCCGGCCCCCAGCCGCGGGACCCGGCTCCCCCGGATCCGGCAGGCCTCGCCCGCACCGAACCGTCACACGCCCCGCTTCGCCCGGCCCTGCTGCTTCAGCTACACTCCGCCCCTCCTGGGAGCGACATGGACCCGGTCCTCGCCCGTCACACCGAAGTCCTCGCCATCATCGGCGACACCCTCACCGTCCGCGGCCGCGGCGCCACCGCCGGCGAGCTGGTCGAGGTGCTCGGCGAGCGCGACCGGCGCCTGGGACGGGTGGTGCAGATCGACGATGACCACGTCACCATCCAGGTCTTCCAGGGCACCACCGGGCTGTCGGTGCGCTCCAGCGTCCGCTTCCTGGGCAAGCCCCTCGACGTGGCCTGCTCCCCCCACCTGCTCGGCCGGGTGATGGACGGGGCCGGCCGGCCCATCGACGGGGGCCCCTCCCTCGACGACGAGCCGCGCATCGCGGTGGCCGGGCCCACGGTCAACCCCATGAAGCGGGTCAAGCCCGAGCGGATGATCCGCACCGACGTGCCGATGATCGACGTCTTCAACTGCCTCGTCGAGAGCCAGAAGATCCCCATCTTCAGCGTGGCCGGCGAGCCCCACAGCCAGCTCCTGGCCCGGGTGGCGGTCCAGGCCGACGCCGATGTGGTGGTCTTCGGGGGTCTGGGCCTCGTCTACGACGACTTCCACTTCTTCCGCACGACCTTCGAGGAAGCCGGCGTCACCGGTCGGACCATCCAGTTCGTCAACCTGGCCAGCGATCCCATCGTGGAGCGGATCCTGGTGCCCGACCTGGTGCTGGCCGTCGCCGAGCGGCTCGCGGTGGAGGACGGCCGACGGGTCCTGGTGCTCCTCACCGACATGACCGCCTTCGCCGACGCCCTCAAGGAGATCGGCGTGGCCCTGGAGCACGTGCCGGCCAACCGGGGCTACACGGGCGACCTCTACAGCCAGCTCGCCCGCCGCTACGAGAAGGCCTGCGACTTCCAGGGCGCCGGCTCGGTGACCATCCTGGCCGTGACCACCATGCCGGGCAATGACCTCACCCACCCGGTCCCCGACAACACGGGCTACATCACCGAGGGCCAGTACTACCTGCACGACGGGGTCCTCGACCCCTTCGGCAGCCTCTCCCGGCTCAAGCAGAACGTCATCGGCCGGGAGACCCGCGAGGATCATGGGCCGCTGGCCAACACCATGGTCCGCCTGTACGCCAGCGCCCGCGAGGCCCGTCAGAAGCAGACCATGGCCTTCGAGCTCACGCCCTTCGACGAGAAGTGCATCAAGTACGGCACCCTGTTCAAGGAGCGCTTCATGGACGTGGGCGTGCGGCTGCCCCTGGACGAGGCCCTCGACCTGGGCTGGCGCACCCTGGCCGAGTGCTTCGACCGCGACGAGCTGCTGCTGCGCAAGGAGCTCCTCGACCGGTGGTTCCCGGAGCCGGGCCGTTGAGCCGGCTGACCCTCGACAAGTCCACCCTGGCCCGCAAGCGCGGCGACCTGAAGCTGTACGAGCGCTTCCTGCCCTCCCTCGAGCTGAAGCGCCGGCAGCTCCTGGCCACCGAGCGCCAGGCGCGCCGGGCGATGGCGGCCCTCGAGGCCGAGCTGGCCGAGGCCCACCGCGCCGCCGAGCCCATCCTGCCCTTCCTGGGGTGGGAGCCCCTGTCCCTCGAGGGGCTGGTGCGGGTGGAGACGGTCCAGGTCGGCCGCGAGAACGTGGTGGGCGTGCACCTGCCGGTGCTCGAGCGCCTCGAGGTCGTGCGGACGCCCTACTCCTTCTTCGGCCGCCCCCACTGGGTGGATCCGCTGGTGGACGTGCTCGAGCGCCTGGCCCGGCTCACCGTGGAGCACGACGTGGCCCTCGAGCGGGCCCGGCGCCTGAAGAAGGGGCTCGACACCATCACCCAGCGGGTGAACCTGTTCGAGAAGGTGCTGATCCCCCGCACGAAGGACGACATCCGCACCATCCAGCTCTACCTGGCCGACGCCGAGCGCGCCGCCGTGGTCCGCAGCAAGCTGGCCAAGAAGATGCGCGAGCGGGAGGCCGGGCTGTGAGCATCGTCCCGCTGGTGCGCGCCACCGTCATCGGCCTCGAAGGCGACGGGCCGCGGCTGCTCACCCGGCTGCAGGACCTGGGGCTCATGCACATCGTGCCCCTGGCCCCCGCCGGAGACGACCTGCCCGCTCCGCCGGGCTCGCTGGGGCGCGAGCGCGAGGCGCTGCGGATCCTGGAGCGGGTGCGCCCCCGACGTCGGCCGGTGGGCCCGCGTGCGGCCTTCGACCCCGAGGCCGTGGTGGCCCGGGTGCTGGACGTGCAGGAGGCCATCGAGGCGCTCACCTTCGAGCGGGACCACCTGGAGGCCCGGATCGCCACCCTGGCCCCGTGGGGGGACTTCACCCTGCCGGCCCTGGAGGACCTCTCCGGCCAGCGGCTCTGGTTCTACGTCGTGCCCGCCTGGCGCCTGTCGGAGATGCCCGACACGGTGCCCTGGGAGGTGGTCCACCGGGAGGCCAACCAGGCCTACGTGGTGGCCCTCTCCCCCGACGAGCCCGAGGACATCCCCTTCCCCCGCAGCCACACCGGCAGCCGCTCCCTCTCCCAGCTCCAGGACCGCCTCGAGACCGTGATGCAGGAGCTCGAGGACCGGCGCGCCGACCGGGCGGCCCTCACCCGGTGGCGGGATCGGCTGCAGGCCCACCACGATGCCCAGCGGGATGCGCGGGCGCTCGATGCCGTCTCCCGGCAGAGCTTCCGGAGCGACGGGATGCTGGCGGTCCAGGGCTGGATCGCCGAGGACGCGGTGCCACGGCTGCGCGAGCTGGCCGAGGAGCTGCGCCTGGCCCTCACCATCGAGCCTCCGGACCCCGAGGAGACGCCCCCCACCCTGCTCCGCAACCCCGAGTGGCTCGCGGGCGGCGAGGAGATGGTCCGCTTCTACAGCCTGCCCGGCTACCGCAGCTCCGATCCGTCGGTGCCGCTGTTCTTCGCCTTCTCGATCTTCTTCGCCATGATCCTCTCCGACGCCGGCTACGGCCTGTTGCTCGCCGTGGTCCTGGCCTTGGTCTTCCGGCCGCTGGGTCGGAGCCGCACCGGCCGACGGCTGCGCCGGCTCGGGACGGTCCTGGTCGTCTGCACCATCACCTACGGGGCGCTGGTCGGGTCCTGGTTCGGCCTGGCGCCCCCCTACCTCGACGCGGTCGCCATCCTGGACCCGCGGGACACCCAGACCATGATGGCCATCTGCCTCGTCATCGGCCTGGCCCACGTCATGCTCGGCAACCTCCAGGAGACGGTGGCCCGGTGGGGCTCCTGGGCGGTGCTGGCCCCCATCGGCTGGATCCTCGGGCTGGTGGCGGGCTCGCTGGCCGGGCTCATCGCGATGGCCGGGCTGGCGGTGCCCATGGTGGTGCCCGCGGTGCTGGGCGGGGTGGCGGGGCTGCTCATCCTGCTCTTCGCCGACACGGGCCCCTTCCCGCCGCGCACCTTCCGGGCCCTGGGCGGCCGGATCATGGGCGGCCTGGGCAAGCTCTTCAACGTCACCCAGGCCTTCGGCGACGTCATGTCGTACCTGCGCCTGTTCGCCCTGGGCCTGGCCAGCGCCTCGCTGGCCGCCACCTTCAACGACCTGGCCGGGCAGGTGAGCGATCTCCTGCCCGGCGTCGGCCTCGTCCTGGCCGGTGTCATCCTGCTTCTCGGCCACGGCGTCAACCTGGCGCTGGCCGTGGTGGGCGGTATCGTGCACGGCCTGCGCCTCAACGTCATCGAGTATTACCACTGGGCCGTGCCAGAGGAGGGGACCGAGTTCCTCCCCTTCAAGCGGACCGGGGAGGAGCCGTGGACCTGATCGTCATCCTGCTCGGGTGGGCGGGGATCTTCGCCCCCACCGCCCTCGGCGCCGTAGGGAGCGCCATCGGCTGCGGCCGCGCCGGACAGGCCGCCGCCGGCGCCATGATGGAGGCCGACAGCGGCTATGCCCGCTTCGTGGCCGCCTCGGCCCTGCCCAGCTCCCAGACCATCTACGGCATCGTGGTCACCTTCGCCCTCCAGCAGGAGGTGACCAGCACCAACGCCCCCGGGCTGGCCGCCATCGGCCTGCTCACGGGCATCGCCCTGCTCATCAGCTCGGCCTGGCAGGGCAACGCCGCCGCCTCGGCCATCCACGCCTCGAAGAACAAGCCCCAGGTCTTCGGCCTCTCACTGGCCCCGGCGGCCATCGTGGAGGGCGCCTCGGTCTTCGCCTTCGTCTTCGCCCTCGTCCTCGCACCCAACATCCCGGGGTGAGCATGTCCACGCCCGACGCCAGCCACGGGGTCCAGCAGCTCATCGACCGCCTCCGCGAGCAGGGCGTCGAGGCGGGCCGCACCGAGGCCGCGCGCATCGTGGCCCAGGCCCGCCAGGATGCCGATCGCATCCTGAAGGAGGCCCGGGAGCAGGCCGCGCGCGAGCGGGAGACGGCCCGGGCCGAGGCCGAGCGCCTCCGCCGGGCCGGCGAGGAGGCGGTGCGGCTGGCCGGTCGGGACGCCATCCTGGCCCTGCGGGGCGCCCTCACCGAGCGCTTCGTCCAGCGGGTCGAGGGCCTGGTCCGCGCCCACCTGCAGGATCCCCAGGTCCTCACCCGCCTGGTGCTCGCGGTGGGCGGCCGGGCCGGTGAGGTCGTGGACGGATCCGACGCGGTCATCCACCTGCCCGCCACCGCCACCACCGAGGCCGAGCTGCGGCGCGACCCCGACGGCCTGGCCCGCGACGAGCTCTCCCAGCTCGTCCTGGCCGTGAGCTCCGAGATGCTCCGCGAGGGCGTCCAGGTCCGCCCCGGGGCCCACGACCGGGGCCTGGTGGTCACCCTGACCGACGAGGGCGTCGAGCTGGACCTCACCGACGAAGCCGTCGCGGGCCTGCTGCTCGACCACCTCCACCCCCGCTTCCGGGCCATGCTCGACGGCGTCGTCCGCGCCTGAGGGCTCCATGTCGCGGCCATACATCACCCTCATCGCGAGCCTGCCGGCCCTGCCGCCCACCTTCGAGGTCCGGCGACCGCCCATCTCCCGGCCCCGTCTGGATCAGCGCCTGAGCCTGCTGGAGCCCGAGGACCGGCAGGTGGCCGACGCCCTCGAGGCCCACCTGCGCTGGAGCGGTCAGCCCATCGATCGGGGCCCCGCCGAGGTCCGGGAGAACGCCCGGGCCCTGCTGGACCGGGCCCCGAACCCCACCCTGCACGAGCTCGTCACCTTCCGCCTCGAGGTGCGGATGCTGGTGGCCGCCCTGCGCCGCCGGCACGCCGGCCAGCCCCGCCCGGGTCGGGAGTGGGGGGGGGATGCGCTGGTCTGGGCCATCCGCACCCGTTGGGAGCAGCCCGCCTTCGGGCTCGAGGGACGCCACCCCTGGCTGCCCGACCTCGCCGGGCGCATCGGTGATGGCGACCCCCTCGAGCTGGAGCGCCGCCTGCTCCACGTCACCTGGGCGCACCACCACCGCCTGGCCGACCGCCACCCCTTCGGCTTCGAGGCCGTCCTGGTCTACCTGTGCCGCTGGGACGTGGTGGAGCGCTGGACCCACTACGACGCGGCGGCCGGCCGCCCCCGCTTCGATGCCCTGCTCACGGAGGCCCTCGGTGAACACCGACCCCGTTTCGCCTGACGCCGGCGTGGTCCGCGCGGTCCACGACAACCTGGTGCGCTTCACCGTGCCGAAGTCGGGACTGCAGCGGAACGAGATCGTCCACATCGTCCTCGGCGAGGAGCGCCTCACCGCCGAGGTGCTCCGGATCCGCGGCGACACCGCCGACGCCCAGGTCTTCGAGGACACGGTGGGCGTGGGGGTGGGGACCCCGGTGGAGCGCACCGGGGAGCTGCTCTCCCTCGAGCTGGGCCCGGGGCTCCTCTCCCAGGTCTTCGACGGGCTGCAGGCCCCCCTCGACGTGGTGGCCCGGGAGCACGGCTTCTTCCTCCCCCGCGGGCGCCAGTTCCCCGCCCTCGACCGCACCCGGCCCTGGAGCTTCACCGCCCGGGTCCGGGCCGGCGGCCAGGTCGGCCCGGGCGAGGCCGTGGGCGAGGTCCTCGAGGGTCGCTTCACCCACCCCATCCTGGTGCCCTTCGACCTGCAGGGCCAGGCCGAGGTGCTCTGGGTCCAGGAGGGTGCCTTCACGGTGGACGAGCCCGTGGCCCGCATCCGGGACGCCCGCGGCCGGGAGCAGGACCTGACCCTCTTCCAGCGGTGGCCGGTGCGCCGGGCCCTCCCCCAGCCGCTCCTCCGGCAGCGCGCGGCCCACCGCCGCTACCCGGGCAAGCCCCTCATCACGACCACCCGGATCATCGACACCCTCTTCCCGGTGGCCATGGGCGGCACGGCCTGCATCCCGGGCCCCTTCGGCGCCGGCAAGACGGTCCTCCAGAGCCTGCTCGCCCGGTTCAGCGACGTGGACATCGTCATCATGGTGGCCTGCGGCGAGCGCGCCGGCGAGGTGGTCGAGACCATCACCGAGTTCCCCGAGCTCACCGACCCCCGCACCGGCGGCTCGCTCATGGACCGGACCGTGCTGGTGGTGAACACCTCGTCCATGCCCGTGGCCGCCCGGGAGGCCTCCATCTACACCGGCCTCACCCTGGGCGAGTACTACCGGGCCCTCGGCTATGACGTGCTGCTCCTGGCCGACAGCACCAGCCGCTGGGCCCAGGCCCTGCGCGAGACCTCGGGCCGCCTCGAGGAGATCCCGGGCGAGGAGGCCTTCCCCGCCTACCTGGACAGCGCCGTCAAGTCCCTCTACGAGCGGGCCGGCGTCCTGGAGGGGCCCCTCGGCACCGGCTCGCTCACCCTGGTGGGCACCGTGAGCCCGGCCGGCGGCAACTTCGACGAGCCCGTCACGCGCTCCACCCTGGGCACGGTCAAGACCTTCCTGGGCCTCTCCTACGACCGGGCGTACAAGCGCGCCTACCCGGCCATCGACCCGCTCATGTCCTGGTCCCGCTACCACGACCAGCTCCGTGACTGGTTCGACGAGCACGTGGCGCGGGGCTGGACCGATCGGGTCGCCGCCCTGGTGGAGCTGCTCCGGCGCGGCGATCAGGTGCGGCAGATGATGCAGGTCACGGGCGAGGAGGGGATCAGCCTGGAGGACTTCATCCTGCTCCAGAAGGCCGATCTGGTCGACCTGGCCTACCTCCAGCAGGATGCCTTCGATCCCGTCGACGCCAGCGCCCCCATCGATCGCCAGGAGGAGACCCTGCGGCTCGTGGAGTCGGTGGTGGGGGCCGAGGTGACGCTCACGGAACGGGAGGCCATCCGGGCCGCGTTCACGCGCCTGGCCGGCGCGCTGAAGAACCTGAACTATGCGCCACGGGACAGCGCCCCCTACACCGAGTGGGCCGAGAAGGTGGGCCGGGAGCTGGCCAGCCTGACCCACTGACCGGGCCCTCGGCGAAGAGGTCGGCGCGGCGTCCAGAGATCGGCGGGTCGGGATAGGCTGGGCCGAGCCCTCGCCCCGGGAGACGGCCGGTGCTCGCCCCCGACACCGTCATCGACGACCGCTACGTGGTGGAGCGCACCCTGGCCTCGGGGGGCATGGGCACGGTGCACGTGGTGCGCCACCGGACCCTCGACAGCCTGCACGCGCTCAAGATCCTCCACGTCTCGGGCCAGGAGGTGCGCGAGCGGCTCCTGGTCGAGGGGCGGATCCAGGCCCGCCTCCGCCACCCCAACATCGTGGCCGTCACCGACACGCTGGTGGTGGAGGGCAACCCGGGGATCGTCATGGAGTTCGTGGAGGGCGGCTCCCTCGACGACCTCCTCGAGGCGGGGCCCCTGCCGCTGGACCAGGCCGAGGCCCTGGTGCTGGGCATCCTGGCCGGGGTGGGGCACGCCCACGCCCACGGGCTGGTCCACCGGGACCTCAAGCCCGCCAACGTCCTCATCGAGCGGCTGGGCGAGACCCTGCTCCCCAAGGTGACCGACTTCGGCATCGCCAAGGTCCTGGACGAGGCGCTCAACACGGGCAACACCCCCCGGACCCGCACCGGCATGGGCATGGGCACCCCCCAGTACATGGCGCCCGAGCAGGCCGACGGCGCCTCGCGGGTCGGGCCCGAGGCCGACGTGTTCTCCCTCGGCTGCATCCTCTACGAGCTGGTGGTGGGCCGGCGCCCCTTCGACGCCCCGAGCGTGCTCGGCATCCTGGCCGGGGCCGCCGAGGGGCTCTACGACGACCCGGCCGAGGCCAGGGCCGACCTGCCGGAGCGGTGGGTGCGCGCCATCCGGGGCGCCCTGGTGCCCGAGCCCGAGGACCGGCTCCCCTCATGCGAGTCCCTCGCCTGGATCCTCACCGAGGGCCGCGAGGGGCGGCCGCCGGACCGGGCGATGGACCCGGCCGACTTCCCCCGCGGGCTGGGGCGGGTGGAGCACCACCGCAAGCGGCGGCGTCGACGGGCGGGCACCCCCACCCAGCCGAGCCCCCCCACCCCGACGGCGGCGGCCGGGGAGGACACCTCGGGGACCTTCGCGCTGGACGCGGACCTGGCCGCCGTGGCCCGCGGCGAGGGGCCGCCGGTGCCGTCGAGC
>CAZPJM010000212.1:0-8720 GCA_964586865.1 uncultured Enterobacteriaceae bacterium | reverse complement strand
TCGACCTGGGTGACACCGACGACGCCACCCTCGCCGACGGGGATCGGATCACCTACGGCGACCCTCCGGGCGACGTGGACGAGATCACCCGCCAGGTGGAGCTCATCACCGAGGACATCAAGGCCATCACCGAGGTCCTCCGCGAGATGGCCGAGGACCGCCGCAACCGCGAGCACCTCGAGGCCACCCTGGCCAATACCGACGCCCTCACCGCCGACCTGGCCGAGATCGCCGCCGCCAACCGGCGGGACATCCGCGCCATCGTGGAGAGCGTGCGCCGCCTCTCCGAGTCGCTCGAGGGCGTGGTCGACGAGTCGGGCCGCGACCTCGACGAGGAGTTCGACAAGATCAAGGACGCCACCGACACCCTCCAGCGCTCCCTCGACAATGTCGAGAGCATCACGGGCAAGGTGGACCGGGGCGAGGGCACGGTGGGCGCCCTCATCAACGACCGGGAGACGGTCGACGCGCTCAACGACACCATCGAGAACACGAACGAGGTGATCGAGAGCTTCTCGGGGCTCCAGGCCGAGGTCTACAACTGGAACCGGGGCTACGTGGGCACCAACCCCACCCGCGGGCCCGACGGCGAGCGCCTCACCGAGGCACGGGCCCGCGAGCTCTTCCCGCCCGATGGCCGGAACCGGTACAACCTGATCTCGAGTCACGCCATCGGGGTGCACCTCAAGTCCCAGGAGGACTTCTGGTACACCTTCGAGTTCATCGCCCACCCCATCGGCGCCATCAGCCTGGACGAGTACCAGATCCCGGGCCGCTTCACGGGCGGTGATCCGCTCTTCTACCGGGAGTGGCGCGTCACGCAGAACTTCCGCTACTCCTTCCTCATCAACAAGCGGTGGCGGAACGTCTCCTTCCGCCTCGGGGTGCGGGAGAGCAGCGGCGGCGCCGGCATGACGGTCTACGGCCCCGACGACCGCTTCCAGTTCCACGCCGACGTCTTCGACTTCACCTTCGGCGGCTACCCGGTGGTCGAGGATCCGGACGTGATCGGCCTGAACACGCGGCTCTTCCTCCGCTACGAGCCCGTGGACGGCCTGTTCTTCGAGGCGGGCACCGAGAACATCGTGCCGGGGATCCGCTACGGCTACGTCACCGGCTTCGTCGGTGCCGGCCTGCACTTCACCGACAACGACATCAAGCTCCTCTTCGCCACCCTCCCCCTGAACTTCTGACGGCGGGGGGCCGGGCGGGCCGCGATCGGGTGGCTCCGCCGACCCCGGTGCGCCGCGCCCGGCTGCGGGAAGGGGAGGCCCGTCGAGCCGCGGACCCGGGGGCAGGCGGGGTCCGCCCGTCGCTCTTGTGTCGTCGCGCAGGTCGGTGCTATCCACGAGCACCCCGGGATGCGGACCGTTCCACGCTCCGCCGCCCGGTCGGACCGCACCAGGAGCGCATCCCGTGGGTGGCAAGAAGACCGAGAAGGACCTGCTGTCCGACTTCTTCGGAGACGACGACCTCGACTGGCTGGAAGACGAGGCCGACGAGAAGAAGCGGGACGCCGGCCAGCAGGCGGGCGCGGGCGAGGAGGCCCCCGCCGAGCCTCCGCCTCCGCCACCGCCGGCCCGTCGCAAGTTCCGCTCGGCGCCCACCCTGCCGCCCATGCCCAGCGAAGAGCTCATCGCCAAGGCCGATGCGGAGCGCGCGGCCCGCGAGGAGGCCGAGAAGGCCGAGCGGGCGAGGCAGGAGGCCGAGAAGGCCGAGAAGGCCGAGCGGGCGAGGCAGGAGGCCGAGGCGGCGGCGCGGCAGGCCGAGGAAGCCGAGCGGGCGGCCGCGGAGGCGGAGGCCGGTCCCGACGCCGTGGCCGAGGAGGGGGAGCGCCTCACCGCGGCGCCGAGCGAGCCCCTGGCCGCCGACCTGGGGCCGGCGCTGGATGCGGCCGACGACAGCACCCGCGACGACGACACCATCGGGGCCTTCCTGGAGCCCCTCCCGCAGGAGGGATCCTCCTCCGATGCGTTGGCCGACGAGGACCCGGACGCCCTGGTGACGGTCACCGACGACACCCCTCGGAGCCCGGCGGACGACATCGTGGTCGAGGAGGACCGCCCCGAGGACCTGGCCGCCGCGGCGGCGCCGGCGGGGGTGACGGGTGAGGATCCCGATCCCACCGGCCCCACCGAGGAGGTCCCCCCGGCGATGGCGCCCCCCGCCCTGCCCGACGACGGGAGGGTGGGCCGCCCTGGGGAGGTCCCTGGGCCCGCCGAGACCGAGGCCGACGACGCGGACGCCAGCGAGGGCGAGGCGGCGGACGCCAGCGACGGCGAGGAGGGGGTGTCGGCGCCCGCCTCCGAGGATGCGCCCGCCTCCGAGGATGCGTCCGCCTCCGAGGATGCGCCCGCCTCCGAGGATGCGCCCTCCGACGACGACGCCCCCGTCGTCCCCCGGAGGACCTGGACGCCCCAGGACGACGCCGCCACGTGGCGCGAGCTGGTCGACGCCATCGAGGAGGCCGCCGATGCCGCCGAGGGGGACGCGGCCCGCGCCCTCCGGCTCGAGGCCGTGCGCCTGCGTCGGGACCGCCTGGGCGAGGTGGACGCCGCCCTGGCACACCTCGATGCCCTCGGGCCGTCCGAGCTGGCCGATGTCCGGGCCGAGCGCGCCGACACCGCCGCCCGGCTCGGGGACCCCGCGGCCGCCGCCCGCGCCTTGGCCGAGCACGCCGAGGTCCTGGAGGGGCCCTCCGCCGCCGAGGCCTTCCAGGCCGCCGCCATGCTCGCCCGCCACCGTCTCCGGGACCTGGACGCGGCCGAGGACCGCCTGCGCAGCGCCATCGCGCAGGACCCCCGCGACTATGCCTCCCTCTCCCTGCTGCGGGACCAGCTCTCGGTGAAGGGCCGGGAGGCGGATCGCGCCGAGGTCCTCGGGAGGATCAGCGAGCTCGCCGCCGGCCGGGTGGCCGCCGAGGCCTGGTGGGAGCTGGGCCGGCTCCTCCACCGGCTGGAGCGGGAGGACGAGGCGCTCACGGCCTACCGCAAGGGCCGGGAGGCCGATCCGAGCCATGCGCCCTGCTTCCTGGCCCTGCTGGCCCTGCACGTGGCGTCCGGCGACGACGCGACCCTGGGGGCCCTCTACCTCGAGGAGGCCCACCGGGAGGGGCAGGTCGACCGCGCCCACTTCGCCCTCGAGGCGGCGCGCGCCTTCGTGGACGCCCGCGACCAGGACCGGGCCGACGCGGCCTTCCAGGAGGCGGTCGACGCCGGCCATCCCCTGGCCCGTCGCGAGCAGCAGGCCTGGTTCCTGGCCACCGAGCGCCCGGCGCCCTACGCCGAGGCGGTGCAGGCCGAGGTGGGCGATCCGGCCTCGGTGGGCGAGGGCGAGGTCGACCCCGACCGGGCCTACGACCTGTACCGGCTCGGCCGGGCCCGCGAGGACGCCGGCGACATCGAGGCCGCGGTGCTCGCCTACCGCACCGCCGTCGAGCTGGACCCGGCCGCTGGCCCCGCCGCCGAGGCGGTCGCGCGGGTGCTCCAGCAGGCCGGCAAGCACGAGGAGCTGCTCACGTTCTGGGAGAGCCGGGTCGAGGGCTCGGAGGACGAGCGCCTCCAGGCCTCGGTCCTGCTCCGCATGGCCGAGGTGGCCGAGGCGGGCCTGGACGATCCGGAGCGCGCCCGCGGCTATCTGGAGCGGATCCTCGCCGTGGACGCCGGCGATCGACCCGCCCTGGACGCGCTGCGTCGCATCTACCAGCGCCTCGAGGCCTGGCCCCAGCTCGCCTCGGTCTACGAGACCCTCTCCACCCTCGAGGAGGCCGCCGACGCCCAGGCCCAGCACCTGGCCCGGGCCGGGAACGTGTGGCGCTTCCGGGCGGGCGAGGTGGACAAGGCCCGCGCCGCCTACGGCCGTGCCCTCGAGCTCCGTCCGGGGCACGCCATCGCCCTGGACGAGCAGGTCGACCTGCTCGAAGAGGTGGGCGACTGGGAGGCCCAGGCCCGCATCCTGCGCGCCGCCGCCGACGTGCTCCAGGCCGACGACGACAAGGTGCGGGCCGCCTACCGCGCCGGTCGGGTCTTCCTGGATCGGCTCGACGACGCCGAGCGTGCCGCCGAGGCCTTCCGCCACTGCCTGCGCTTCCGTCCCGACTTCCTGCCGGCCCTCGGCATGCTGAAGCACATCGCCGCCCGCGCCGGCGAAGGCCAGGAGGTCTACCGGCTCTACCTCCAGCAGGCCCAGGGTCTGGACGATGTCCGCGCCCGCCACTGGCGCCTCCTGGCCGCCGCCGATCTGGCCGCCCGGCTGCCCGGCGGCGACCCGGGGCGCGACCTGGGCGCCATCCTGGAGCGGGAGCCCGCCCACCCGGGGGCCCTGGCGGGCCAGGAGCTCCGCCTGCTCCAGATGGGCGCCAAGGTGGGCCTGCTCAACCTGTACCGCCGCGCCCTCGAGGGCCTGGAGCCCGGCCCCCGCCGGCGCGCGCTGCTGGTCCGGGTGGCCGGTCTGTTCGAGGCCCTCGGGGATCCCTCCGGCGTCGAGGCGCCCCTCACCGAGGCCATCCAGGCCGAGGGCGACGATCTTCCCCTGCGCGGCATGGCCCGCCTGGCCGAGAGCCAGCGGCTGTGGGAGCCCGCCGCCGATGCCCTCGCCCGCTCCGGCACCCCCGAGGACCGGCTCGAGCGGGCCCGCCTGCTGGCCCAGCGCTTGGATCGCGCCGAGGAGGCGCTGGCCGAGTACATCGAACTCCTGGACACGCCCGGGACCCGGCTCGGTGCCGCCCTCGGCGCGGCGGCCCTGGCCCAGCGGGCCGGCGATGCCGAGGCGCTGCTGCGTGCCCACACCATGTTGGCCGAGCACGCGGGCGCCGAGCCGGTGCGTGCCGCCCACGCCCTGTGGTCGGGCCAGCTCGCCGAGGCCGCCGAGCACCCCGATGAGGCCCTGCGCCTGTACCGGCTCGCCCTCGAGCTGCGCCCCCGGTCGGTCACCGCCTTCGACGGTGCCCGCCGCCAGCTCCTCGCCGCCGAGGATGCCGAGGGGCTGAAGGCCCTGTGGGGGGCCCACCGTCCCGAGGCGCGCCACGGCCTGGCCCTCGACCTGGAGCAGGTGGGCGATGCGGCCGGCGTCGTGGCCGTGTGGGACGCCGCGCTGGCCGAGGCCCCCGACGACCCCTCCCGGGTGGCGGCCCTGGCCCGCCTCGAGGTGGCCCGCGCCTCCGTCGGGGACTGGCGCGGTGTGTTCGACGCCGCCAGCCAGCGCGCCGCGCTCCTCCCCGAGGGCGAGGCCCGGGCGACCGTCGAGGCCAAGCGCCGCTGGCTCCTGGCCGAGAAGCTGGCCGACACGGACGAGGCGTGGACCCTCTACCAGGGCCTCCACGAGGAGGATCCCGACGACCGCGAGGTCCTCTCCGCCCTGGCCCGCATCGCCCTGGCCCGGGGGGAGACCCGCCAGGCCATCGGCTACCTCGAGGCCCTCGCCGACGGGACCGACGATCCTTCCGAGGCCGCCGCGCTGCGGGTCCGCGCCGCCACGGTCCACGAGGAGGCCGGCTCCACCGCCGAGGCCCGCCAGGCCTACCTGGACGCCCTGGATCATGCCCCCGACCACCGCCCCGCGCTGGACGGCCTCAAGGCCCTGGCCGCCGCCGAGGAGGACTGGGAGGCCTACCTGGGGATCCTGCGGCGGGAGGCCGGTCTGGTGGAGGGCCAGGAGCGGGTGGAGGCCCGGGTGGCCATCGCCCGGACCACCGCCGAGAAGCTGGACGACAGCGCCCTCACCGCCGATGCCTGGCGGGCGGTCCTGGACGAGGCGCCCGAGCACCCCGAGGCCCTCGAGGCCCTGCACCGCCTCGCGGAGGGTGGCGACGACCCCGCCGTCACCCTCGAGACGGGCCTGGCGTGGGCCGCCATCCTGGACGGCGCCGAGAGGACGGCGCTCCTGGCCCGCATGGGCGATCTGGCCGCGGACACCCTCGAGCGCGACGATGCCTTCCAGATCTGGGAGCGGGCCCTGTCCGAGGGGCCGGCCCAGCTCGCGGCGGCCGAGCGCCTCGAGGCGTTCTACCGGGGGCGGGGCGACAGCACGAACACCGTGCGCCTCCTGGCCCTGCAGGCCGATCTGGTCGAGGCCTCCGCCGATCGGGCCCGCCTCCTCTCGGATGCCGCGGTCCTCGAGGCCGAGGTGCGCAACGATCGCAGCTATGCCGCCCGCCTCTTCGAGCAGGCGCTCGAGGCCGATCCGGACGAGCGCCGGGCCCTGACCTTCCTGGCCGACCACTACTTCCAGCACGGCAAGACGGAGCAGGCCCTGCCCGTCTTCGAGCGCCTCGCGCCCCACGTCGAGGAGGGCCGCGACGTGGACGACTTCGACGAGCGGATGGAGCTGTCCACCTTCTTCTTCCGGCTGGCCCGCATGCTGGTCGACAAGGGGCGCGGCGCCGACGCCATCCCGCACGCCGAGAAGGCCCTGCAGTACAACCCCACCCACCAGCCCACCCTGAGCCTGGTGGCGCCCCTCTACATCGCCGGCGAGCACTGGGAGCCCGCCAACGAGGCGCTCCGCAAGCTGCTCCAGCTCACCGGCGGGCAGGGGGACAAGCAGCAGATCGCCGCCCTCTACACCCAGCTCGGCCTGGTGGAGCGCGCCCTCGGGCGGCTGGACAAGGCCGGCAAGCGCTTCAGCAAGGCCCTCGACCTGGTGGACAACCACGTGGGTGCGCTGCAGGGCATGGCGAAGGTCCTCGAGGACCGGAAGGAGTGGAGCGCGCTCCTCAATGTCTTCAACAACATCATCTACCACGCCCCCGATCCCCGTGACGTCACCGCCGCCTACCTGACGAAGGGCCGCATCCTCGACGAGCAGATGGGCCGGGCCGACAAGGCGCTGCAGCACTACGAGCGCAGCCTGGCCTTCGACGCCCGACAGCCCGACGTGATCCTGCGGCTGGTGGAGCTGGCCTGGCGCAAGCCCGACTGGGACGAGGTCCGCTCCCTGGCGGGCCGGGGGCTGGCCATGAAGCAGGCCCCCGACGCCATCCTGGGCGACCTCCACCTGGCGGTGGCCGCAGCCCACCAGGCCGCCGGTCAGGCCGATCAGGCCCGCGAAGCCCTGGCGCGCGCCCGGGAGGCCCTGCCCGAGGCGGACCTTCCGGAAGGCATTCTCGACGACGTGGAGGCCCTTCGGGAGCAGGTCAAGGCCAGGCTCCCGGGCTGAGCCGGCGCCGCCGCCCGACGGGGATCGGACCGGTGGGTCGGTCCCCGGTCGTCAGCGGCTGCCGAAGCGGGTCTGGAAGGCGGCGCCCATGCCCAGGATGCTGGCCACCAGCACCGCCAGCACCCCCACCCAGGGCAGGGCGCCGACGACGCTGACCACCACCGAGCCCACCAGGAAGGCCACCCACCGCCCGTGGGGCTGGAGCCCGAAGGGCAGGCGGTCCCCGACGAGCTGACACAGCCCGACAAAGCCGAGCATCCAGGCCACCCCGAGGACCGCGGCGCCCAGGAGGGGGCCCACGAGCGTCCAGAAGAAGAGCACCGAGAGCAGCCCGATGAGGAGGCTGAAGCCCACCCCGGCCACGGCGGCGCGCACCGGATGGGTCTCGAGGCGGCCGGCCACCCGGTGCACCCGATCCGGGAACAGGGCGACGACCAGGATCCCGGCCCCGGCGAAGGTCAGCAGGAAGACCAGCCACTGATAGAAGTCGCGGGCGGCCTCGGCGAGCCAGGACGGCGCCTGATCCAGATCGGCCCGGGGAGCGGGGAGGGGGGCGTCGACAGCCCCGCCCGGCTCCACCACCACGCGACCGCCGAGGGGCTCGGGCACGCCGTGGAGGACGCTGCCCGCCGCAACCCGGATGTCGCCGCCGAAGGCCCGGGCGTCGCCCAGGACCCGGCCGCCGGGCGACAGGACCACGTCGCCCCCGAAGGCCCGCACATCCCCCGTGACGGTTCCCTGGACCTCCACATCGGCGCCGAAGGCGGTGGCGGCCTGGGCCACGGTGCCCGGCGGCACCACCAGCCGGTCGCCGTAGGCGGTCATGGGGCCCGAGGGCGCCCCGTCGAGGGGAGGGGCCGGCGCGACGGCCGGATCCGGGCGGGCCCGGACCTCGTCGCGCAGGGCGCGGACCTCGTCGCGGAGTGCCTCGACCAGCGCCCGGAGCTCGACCTCGTCGGCGGGTGCGGTCGAGACGGCCTCGTCGGCGGGTGCATCCTCCGCCCCGGTCTCCTGGGCGTCCGCATCCGGCTCGTGGTCCGACGCCATCGCCGCGGGCGCCCGGGTCGTCGCGCCGGCCAACTCCGGGCTCGCGGCGGGCCCGTCGGTGTCGGTGGCCATCGCCGGACCGGCCAGCAGCAGGCCGAGGGCGAGGACGGGTGCGAGGAGCCGGTTCACGACGCCCTCCGGGCCAGGGTCACCGCCACACCACTGCCGGTGAGGAAGACGGCGACGGCGAGCACGAGCCCCCCCAGCGACAGGCTCACCTGGGTGGCCAGGACCCCCAGGCGGGGCAGGGGGGCCAGCCACTCGGCGGCCGCGACCATGAGATCGGCGGGGCCGATCCCCACCAGGGCCAGCACGAGGCCGGCGAGGAGCAGGCCCGCGCCCACCGCGGCCGGGACCCACGGCGCCGGGCGTGGGGCCAGGGCGGCCGCCAGGACCTCGTCCACCACCGCCTCGGAGATGCGCGGCTCGGGCATGTCCATCCAGGCCTCGGCCAGCGGGTCGAGGGCCGCGGCCCGACCGGCGCAGCGGGGACAGGCGTCCAGGTGGTGGGCGATCCC
>CAZPJM010000211.1:0-8746 GCA_964586865.1 uncultured Enterobacteriaceae bacterium | reverse complement strand
TCCACGAGTCCACGAGTCCACGAGGGCACGAGGGCACGAGGGCACGAGTCCACGATCCGCGTGCCCACGAGTCCACGAGCCGCGAGTCCACGAGTCCACGAGTCCACGAGGGCACGGGTCCACGAGGGCACGAGCCCACGAGGGCACGAGTTCACGAGTCCACGAGTCCACGAGGGCACGAGTCCACGAGGGCACGAGTCCACGAGTCCACGAGTCCACGAGTCCACGTTCCACGCCTCCCCCGGAACCTTGGACGCGGGACGCAGGCAGCACGCCTTGGCGAGATCTGCCTTCTCGCGTCCTCCCAGCCCTCCTCAGTCGAACTCGGCGACCCAGCGCAGGTCGGCGCCGAGGGCGGAGTTGGTGGGCAGGGTGAGGCCCTCGCGCCGGCGGCTGGCCCACCAGGCCGACAGGATGAGGGACTCGTCGGCGCGCCAGTCGAGCCGGGCGAGGTGGTCGTCGCGGACGAGGTTGAGCTCGACATTGGCCGACAAGGTGGGGGTGAAGCGCTGGCTGAACAGCAGGCGGGGCTCGGAGCTGTACTCGCCCCGCAGGTTCACGCCGGTGTTCAGGTCGAACTCGGGCAGGCGCTCGCCGACCTCCTTCAGGCCCAGGCCCAGATAGTCGTTCTGGACGAAGTCCTTCGCCAGGAAGTCCACGGCCGCCAGCCCGACGGCGTTGGTCAGCTCGCCCATGTCCTCCAGGTCGTCGGCGGTGACACCGAACCAGAGCAGGGCGTTCACGTCGGCCTGGGGCAGGCGCGGCTCGCTGGTGGTGGTGCTGGTCCAGCCGCTGTAGGGCCCGGCGATGCGGTAGTTGACCTGGATCTGCTGGGCCCGGGACTGGACCTCGGTGAGCAGGTCGAAGTCGAGGAGCGGGTCCCAGGCGTAGGGGTCGTCGAAGCGCAGCTCTCCGCGCTCCACGTCGAAGGGACGGTCCTGGACGAAGATCACGCCCTCGTCCACCCAGACCCGCCCGGTGAGCCCCATGCGGCCGGTGTCGCCCAGCAGGGTCAGGTCGGCGGAGGCGGTGGCGTCGCTGACGTTGTTGAGGAGCCGGATGGTGCGGTCTGCCCGGATGTCCAGGTCCAGCCCGAACCACGGCGGCTCGTCGGTGGGCGGGGCCTCCACGAGCAGGTCCTCCTCGAGGGCCACCACCCAGTCCTCCCAGTCGATGCGCTCGGTGAAGGCCATCTCGGTGATGTCGATGTCGGCATGCAGGAGGAGGGCGTCGGGGGGCCCGTCGAAGGCGAGGGTGGCGTCGCCGGTGGCCGGCGGCAGGTCCTCGATCCACTGCATCTGCACGTCCTGGGCCCGGGCCAGCAGGTCGAAGCGGGTGGGCACCCAGCCGTCGGCCTCGATGATGCCCATGGGGGTGAGGACCCGCGTGTCCAGGCGCTGGGCCAGCCGGTCCGAGCGGACGGCATCCCCCACGAGACGCCCGCCGCCCACGTCGGCCCGGGCGTGGAGCAGGGTCCAGGTCTCGGGGGTCAGGTGGGCCACCAGGTCCAGGTCCTCCAGGGCCGCGGGGATCCCCTCGTGGCGGACCAGCGGCGCCTCGAGGGTCACGTCGACGTGGGCGCCCTCCTGGCCCTGACTGAACAGGGTGCCGTGCAGGCGGCCCTGGGCCAGGGTCAAGCCCGGGACCACGGCGCGGAGGAGATCCGCGTCCAGGTCCAGATCGCCCTGGAAGAGGGGGACTCCGAGGGCGTTGTCGCCCGTGAGGGTGAGGACCGAGCCCTGCCCGGCCAGGGCCACGTCCTCGAGCCACCAGGTTCCGTTCTGCAGGCGGAAGCGCCAGGGGCGGCCCCCGGGGTTGATGAGGGTGTGGCGGTCCCAGCCCACCACCACCCGGGGCAGGCGCACCAGGAGCTCGGGCGGGGAGGGATCCGCGCCCAGGCGCCCGTAGAGCTCGACCTCGCCCGTGAGGGTGGCCAGCACCTCCTGGCCATCGGCGGCCACGGGGTAGAGCCGGTCCACGGGGACGCTGTCGAGGGTGGCGGTGAGGGTGTAGTCCTGATCCCCCCACAGACCCATGGAGAGATCGGCCTCGATGGAGCGGCCGAGCAGCTCGCCATGGCCGAGGAGGCGCCCGTCGAGGGTCTCGGCCAGCACCTCGCTGTCGGGGACCGGGCGCCCGCCCACCGAGGCGCCCCAGACCCGGAGGCGGCCGTGGGGCGCGGGCTCGAAGAGGGTGCCGTCGAGGCGCACCACCCCGGTGGCCCGGCCCGCCAGGGGCACCCCGGACCCGGCCAGGGTGTCCAGCGACTCCAGGCGGAGCTCGCCGGTGGCCAGCATGTCCAGCGCCCAGTCCCGGCCCACGCTCCCCCGCAGGGTCAGGCCCTGGTCGCGCCCCCGGCGCACCCGCAGGTCGTCCAGGGTGAAGGTCCCGTCGTCCAGGTAGCCGTGGGCCTGGCCCGTGGGGAAGCGCTCCCCCAGCAGGTCGAGGTCGGCCAGCTCCAGGTGGGCCTCGCCGTCCAGGTGGTTGAGCGGGCCCGACAGGGCCAGGCGGCCCTCGGCGACCCGCCCGCGCACGGCGCCGCCCAGGTCGACGAACAGGCCGACCAGATCCTCGACCCGCCCGTCCCCGAGCGCCACCCGGGTCTCCATGGGCAGGCCGTCCCGCGAGAAGTCCATGGAGAAGGAGCCGGTGTAGCGGGTCTCGCCCACCCGGCCCTCGGCTTCGGTGAGGACCAGCCGCTTCATGTCGGGCGAGGCCACCACCGCGTCGAGCTCGTCGGCATAGGGGATGCCCCCCACGGCGAAGCCCGCGAGCTGGCCTCGGCCCCGGGCCTGGAGCCCGTCGAAGGGCCCCCAGAGCCGCCCGCGCAGGCTGCCGGTGCCGGTGATGCCGCTGCCGCCCAGGGGCCGGAGCACCGTCAGGTCGGCTTGGGTCAGGTGGAAGCCCAGATCGAGGGGCCCCTGGGGCCCGAAGCCGATGTCGGCGGTCACCCGACCCGCGTTGCCGGGCGCCTCGAAGGTCCCGGCGTCGAGGACGATGTGGTCCTTGAACAGGGTCAGGGCGCCCTCGAGGCGGGCGGTGGGGATGGCGAGGACGTCCGGGCTCTCGGGGCGATCCACCGGGCCCCGTCGGACCACGAAGTCGGCCAGCGTCACGTCGAAGGGGCCTTGGAGGGTGAGCGGGGCGAGGGGGCCCGAGAGCTCGGCGTGGGCGCGGCCGCGGAAGTCGACCCAGGGGTTCGGGGCGGCGCTGAAGGCCCGGAGCAGGGCGGCGAGCGAGAGATCGGTGCCGACGATCTCGCTCTCCTCGAGGTGCCAGGTCCCGTCTCTCCCCGGGCCCAGCTTCCCCTTGGCCTCGACCCGGCCGTCCGCCCAGGTGGCCAGGAGCTGCTTCACGGTGACCCCGTCGCGGCGGGCCTCGGCCTGGACCTTCACCGTGTCCACGGCATAGCGGATCCGGGGCCACACCTTGCCGGGCGCCTCGTAGGCGAAGTCGGTGACGTCGAGCGTCACGGTCGCGACGGGATCGGCGAGCTCGCCCGAGATCCGTACCTCGGCCCCGGCCCGCCCCTCGAAGTCGCGGGGCCCCGACAGCAGGGGTGAGAGGGTCGCCAGGGGGCTCTCGAGGGCGAGAGAGGCCGTCACCGGGCCGGCCAGCGCCACCTCGGCCGCTCCGGCGAGCTGCACGGCGGCCAGGTCCAGGGCCAGGTCCTCCACCGCGACCCGGTCGGGGCCTACCCGGACCTGCTGCCAGTCCAGATCGGCGCCGTCCGAGAAGTCGCGCCAGGCGACGTCCAGCCGCCCGGCCAGGCGGGCCTGGTGGTCCTCGGTGGGGACCAGATCCAGGCCCGAGAGGCGCACCGATCCCTCGTCGCGGGGGAGGCCGAGCCGGAAGCTGCCGTCTTCGATGGCCAGGGAGCCCCACGGCAACGTCTCCAGGGGGCGATTCGGAGGGCCCTCGCCCGCGGGGGCCCGGAAGGCATCCAGCCGGCCCTCCGCCGAGAGGGCGAGGGTGATCCGCGGCCGGTGGACGCTCACCCGGCCGATCCCCCAGGGGCCCCACCCGAGCCGGGCCCGGGCCTCGGGGACCCACACCAGGGGCTCGCCGGTGTCGTGGTGCGCGATGGACAGGCCCTCCACGGTGAGGCCGGGTGGCAGGAGGTCGATCCGGGCGCGGCCCAGGGTGACCTCCTCGTGGGTGGCCTGCTCGAGCTGGCCCACGAGGACGGAGGCCAGGGCCGCCTCGACGGCCGGGTGGCGCACGATGGCGGCGAGGCTGCCCAGGCCCAGGAGCGACAGGAGCAGGCCGACCCCTCCGAGGAGGAGCAGGATTCGGGTCCAGCGGCGGCGGGGGAGGGGCATCGTGGGATAAGACGCGGGGGAGGCGGGCGGGCGGGACCGGGATGACGGCAGGGGACATCTCGGGAGACGCCGTAGCGCGGGGACCGCGCGCCGGGCTCGCGCCCGCTCCTTGCCACGGCCTTCGCGCGGGTTAGACCCGCCGGGCTCTGCGGGAGTAGCTCAGTTGGTAGAGCACGAGCTTCCCAAGCTCGGGGTCGCGGGTTCGAGTCCCGTCTCCCGCTTTTCTTCAGGGCCGGCTCAGGCCGTCCCGGCGTGCAGCAGCCCGAAGCGCAGGCCCCGGTCGCTCACCACGAGCGAGGGCCGGCGGGCCACGCCCAGCACCCGGTCCAGGATGAGCGCGCCGGCCAGCAGGTAGTCGGCCCGGTCTGGGGCCACCGGCACCATCGTCCGCCGCTCCTCCGGGGTGGCCGGCAGCAGCCGATCCACGAGCGTCGCCAGCTCGCTGCGGGTGATTCGCCCGCCATGGACGGCCTCGGCGTCGTAGCGGGTCAGCCCGGCCTGCATGGCCCGCAGGGTGGTCACCGTGCCGGCCACCCCCACCACCGTCCGCGGCGTCGGCCGCAGGCTCACCCCCCGCACCAGCCCGTCCACGTGCTTCCGCGCCCGGGCCAGATCCGCCGGGTCCACCACGTCGGTGCCCAGGAAGGCCTCGGTGAGGCGGACGCTGCCCACCTCGAGGGAGACCCGGGTGGTGGTGGCCACCCGGGTGCCGCACACGAGCTCGGTGCTGCCGCCCCCCAGATCCACCACCAGGAGCGGACCCTCGGGCAGGTCCAGGTCCCGGAGGGCGCCCACCCAGGTGAGCCGCGCCTCCTCGTCGCCGGAGATGATCCGGACCTTGAGCCCCAGGTCGCGCTGGAGCCGCTGGAAGAAGGTGGCGGCGTTCATGGCCCGGCGGGCCGCGCTGGTGGCCACCGCCCGGATGGACCAGGGGTGGATGCCGTGCTGCGAGGCCATGTCCACATAGGTGCGGAGCACCTCCTCGGCGGCCTCCATCCGGTCGGGCCGGAACAGCCCGCGATCGCCCAGCCCCCGCCCCAGGCCCACCACCTCGGCCCGGTCGGTGATCACCTGGCCCGTGTCGTCCACCAGGGTGAGCAGGATGGAGTTGCTGCCCACGTCGATGGCGGCCCTCGGCATGCGACCCTCCCGGCGGGCACGGCGTAACCCGGGGACCGGGCCTGGCCTCGCCCCCCGGCGCGGTCCGCGTCGATCCGGGCTCCGGTCCACGGACCGCAGGTTACAGGCCTCGGGATGGACGCCTTCCACGACAGGCTCGATGCCCTCGGCCCCGACGCCCCCCACCTGCGCTCGCTGGGGGCGGTCCACCTGGATCGGAGCCTCGATCCCGAGCTCCAAGCCATCGTCGAGGAGGCCGCCGCCGCCCTGAAGGCCCCCATCGCGCTGGTGAGCCTGGTGCTCGACCGGGTGCAGTTCTTCCGCGCCCACGTGGGGCTCGACCCGGACCTGGCCACCAGCCGGGCCACGGACCGCGACGTCTCGTTCTGCCAGCTCGTGGTGCGGGACCGGTCGCCCCTCGAGGTGTCGGATGCCTCGGCCGATCCGCGCGTCCCCCAGGAGCTCGTCCGCGAGCTCGGCCTCCGCGCCTACCTGGGCGCGCCGGTGCGGTCCGACGACGCGGTCATCGGCTCGCTCTGCATCCTCGACGTGGAGCCCCGCTCCTTCGACGCCCAGGACCTGACCACCCTGGAGCGCATGGCCCGCCGGGTCGAGGCCCGCTTCGAGGCCCTGGAGCAGGAGCGGGCCCGGGCTCGGCTGGATCGGCTGGAGCGCTCCATGACCCCGGTCTTCCCCGAGGTGCGCAACCTGCTCACCCCCCTCCGCGCCAACCTGGGCAGCGCGCGGCTGGCCCTGGCCGATCTGGCGCCGCTCGTGGCCATGGCCGGCCGGGTGGCCGAGTCGGAGCAGGGGGCCCGCTTCCGGGAGCTCACCCAGGCCGCCGGCGCCTACGACGACCTGGCCGATATCGTCGAGGATCTCCAGGCCGCCTCGGACCGGCTCTCCCGGAGCCTGATGGGGCTCGAGGCGGTGGTCCTTCCCCACGATCGCCCCATCGACCTGCCGGATGCGCTCGATCTGGCCCGCGGCCTGGCCGAGCACCGGCTGCGGCTGCTGCCCGCGCTCCACTGGTCCAGGCCCCCCTCCGAGGGCCTGCTCGTCACCGATCGGGGGTCTGCGGTGAGCTTGCTGGCGAGCGTGCTGTCGGCCCTGGCCAGCCTGACCCTCGCCGTGGGCGCCGGCTCCCTGGGTCTCGAGCCCATCGACGCCGGGCCCCAGCACCAGGCCGTCCTGATCGAGGTCCCCGGCTGCGAGGGCACCCGGATGGAGGACGTGGTGGGGGGCCTGGTGCGGCTCACCCGGGCCGACCCCCAGGCGCAGGTCGAGCCGGTTGCCCAAGGGGTCGTCGTGCGCTTCCGGGTGGCGCCCGCCCCGCCGGCCTGAGCGGGCCTGGACCTACCGACGGGGCGACCAGGTGGGCTGGGTGTAGCCGCCGCCGTCGGTGAGCTGGATCTGGTGGCGGCCATCGGCCGAGGCGAGCCACAGGTTGCTGCTGCCGGTGCGGGTCGAGCTGAAGACCAGGTAGCGGCCGTCGGGGCTCCAGGAGGGGTCCTCGTTGTCGCCCATGTTCTGGGTGACCCGGGTGGTGCGCCCGCTCTCCAGGTCGACCACGAAGACGTCGAAGCCCGGGTCGCGCCCCACGAAGGCCAGGCGGGTGCCGTCGGGGCTCCACACCGGGTCCGTGTTGAACGAGCCCTGCCGGCTCACCCGGCGGGGGGTGCCTCCGGCCAGATCCATCACGAAGATCTGGGAGCCCCCCGAGCGCTCGGAGCTGAAGGCGAGGCGGGTGCCGTCGGGGCTCCACACCGGCCCCACGTCGATGCCGCCCCCGCGGGTCACCCGCTGGAGGAGCTTGCCGGTCCGGGCGTCGAGCACGTAGATGTCGGCGTCGCCGTCCTGGGAGCGGGACAGGGCCACCTTGGAGCCGTCGGGGCTGAAGGCGGCGCCGATGTTGATCCCGGGGGCCGCCGAGAGCACCCGGGTGCGTCCGGTGATCAGATCCTTCACGTAGACGTCGGGGTTGTCGCGCTTGTAGCTGGTCCACGCGATGCGCCGACCGTCGGGGGACCAGGCCGGCGACAGGTTGATGCTGCCGTTGCGGGTCACGGGCAGCACGCCCCGGCCGTCGATGTCCAGGACCACGATCTCCTTGTTGCCGCGCTGCCGCACCGCGGCCAGCTTGGCGCCGAAGAAGCCGGGATCGCCGGTGAGTGCCAGCAGGATCTCCCGGGCCAGGGCGTGGGCCAGGGCCCGCTCCTGACCGGCCCGCCCCTCGAAGCGGCGCGCGGCGAGCTTCTCGCCCGAGGAGGCGTCGTAGACCCAGACCTCGGCAGCGAGGCGATCGCCGGTCACCGTCAGGCCGGTCTTGGCCACCGCCCCCGCCCGCAGGGTCCGCCAGTCCTGCATCTTGAAGGTGCCGGGGCGCAGCCCCCCCGTGTCGATGGTGGCGTCGGGGTCGATGAGGCGGAAGTAGCCCGTGAGCTCCAGATCCCGGGAGACCACGTCCCAGACGGCCCGGGCGGCCTCCGGATCGCCGGCGGCACGGGTGTAGGGCAGGCCCAGGGGGAACTCGCCGGTCGGGCTGCCCACGTCGATGACGATGGGGGCCTGGGGGGGCGCCTCGGGGGCCGCGGGGAGGTCGGCGCCGGCCCGGGGGGCCGCCAGGAGCATCGCCGCCAGGCCACCCAGCAGGGCGAGGCCCGTGGCCAGCATGCGGGAAAGGGCGGTCATGGAGCTACCTCGCGCTCTCGGCGTTGTATCGGACCCGGAAGCCCGTGGCGTAGCGATCCCGCCACCGCTCGGGCGGCGGGGGTACGGCGGAGAGGGCCTCGACCGCGCGCTGGGCGGCCGCGTCCCACGAGGCGTTGCCGCTGCGCTTCACCCAGCTCCAGGACTGGATCCGGCCGGTGGACGTGTCGAAGCGCACGTCGATCATCGCCTCGATGTCGGGGTTGTCCCGGGCGAGGGTGGGGAGCGGGTTGAAGTTGGCGGTGAAGGCCTGCCTCACCGCCTGCTCATAGCGGGCCAGCTCCGGGTCGGTGATGGGCCCGCTGCCTCCCAGGTCGATGCGCTCGGTGGCCGTGCTGTCCGGATCGCCCGCCTCGCTGGGCGCATCGCCCACCGCCGCCTCCCGCAGGAGCTCCCGCCGCTGGAGGTCGCGCAGCAGATCCTCGGGCCGGGGTCGGGGGTCGGGACTGGGGTCGCCCTGGCTCTCCCGGGCGTCCACCTCCTCGACGACCATGTCGCTGTTGACCACGGGCTCGGGCTCGGCCGTGCCCTGGTCGGCCACGCCGGGGGCCTGCTCGGGGGCGGGGGCCTCCACGTCGACCGGGGCCTCGGGGGGC
>CAZPJM010000210.1:0-8764 GCA_964586865.1 uncultured Enterobacteriaceae bacterium | reverse complement strand
CCCCGCCCGACCCCCCACCGCCCTCCAGCTCCGGGTGTGGCCCGAGACCCTCTCCACCGACTTCCCCGTCGCCGAGGTGACGGTGGCCGCCGTGGACCCCACCGGGGAGCGGGTCGCGGTCGAGGGCTGGTCCGTGGAGGCCGAGAAGGGCGCGGTGCGCCTGGGTCCGCCCGACGGTCCGGCACGCCGGGGCGAGTACCGTGGGGGCCCCGCCGCCATCCGTACCGGCGAGGACGTGGTCTCCGCCCGCGTCGTGCTGCCCCCGGGCCAGGCGCCGCCCAGGCGGCTGGAGGTGGCCCACGGCTCGGTCCCCTCCGACGGCGTGGTGACGGTCCACGGGCGGATCCGCGGGGCTGACGGGCGCCCCCTGGCCGGGGTGCCCCTGGTGCTGCGGGCCGACGACGCCACCGCCCGGGTGGTCTCGGGCCCCGAGGGGTGGGCGACGGCCTCGCTGACGCCCACGCCCGGGCTGGCCCCGGTGGTGTTCGGGGTGCGCTCCGAGCACGGCGAGGTCCGCCGCCTGGCCCTGCGTGGGGCCCGCCCCACCGAGGCCGGCCCCGGGCGTCCGGACCTGGTCGCCGAGCAGGCCATCCGCCTCACCGCCGGGCGTGTGGCCACCCTCCGCCTCGAGACCGACACCCCCGTGGTCACCGCTGGCCCCGAGGCCCGGGTGCCGGTGCGGATCTACCTGTTCGACCGGGGGGACAACCCGGTCATCGACGAGGTCCCCGTCCTCTCCGTGGACGCGGGCGACGTGAGCCGCCCGGTGGCCCGGGACGACGGAGGCTTCGAGGCGAGCTGGACCCCGCCCCCCGATGGGCGCGGCCGCACCGCCACCCTGGTGGCCCGGGCCCCGGCGGGGGCCGCTTCTTCCACCCTGCGGCTCCGGGTCGAGCCCCGACCCATCCGTGCCGCCGTCGGGGTCGGCATCGGGGGGCTCTCCAACCTGGGCGGCATCCTGGCCGGGGTGTTCTCCCTCGACGCCGAACTGCGCCTCCCCGTCCTCGAGGACCGGGTCCTGCTGCGGGTGGGGGCGGCCGGCTACACCACCGCGCGCACCATCGACACGGGCGTGGGCATCGAGCGCAAGCGCCTGACCCTCGTGCCCATCACCGCCGCCGGCCTCCTGCGCCGGGCCCGGGGACGCACCGCGGGCTGGCTGGGGCTCGGGCTCACCGTGGCGCCCTTCCACGCCGCCCGCACCTTCGACGGCGAGCGCCTGCCCGGGGCGGTGGGGGTCCTCCCGCCGGGCTTCACCGCCCTCGTCGGTGGCGCGCGCCGCGCGGGCCTGGGCGAGGTGATGGTCGAGGTGCGGGGGACCTTCCTCTCGAGCCCCGGTGGCGACACGGGTTTCACGGGGCAGGTCGGCGGCGTCACCGCGATGTTGGGGTATCGACTCGTGATCGATTAAGCTGGGTCAAGACCTTGTGGAGTCTGCTTGACCGGAGCGCCCCCCGCCAGTGCCATCTTCCGCGTCGCCATCGTGGCGGCGGCGGTGGTGGCCTGCGCCGAGCCCGCTCCCGCGCCCCTCCCCGAGCAGATCACCCCCTCCCGCGGCTGGACCGGCGCCGACATCCCGGTGCGCGTCGAGGGTCAGCGCCTCTACCCGTCGGTCCAGGCCGATGCCCGGGGCGGCGGCGCCGCGGTGGATCGCCGCTACCGGGCCTTCCTCGTCGACGGCGCCGACCGGGTGGCCCTCACCGGGGTCGAGCTGGCCGCCCGCGGCACCCTGCACGGCGTGGTGCCCGAGGGCGCCCCCGTCGGGACCTGGGATCTCGAGGTCGTGCGCCCCGACGGCGAGGTGGGCCTCCTCCCCGACGCCTACCAGGTGACCCGCACCCGGGCCGACCGCCTGGAGCTCACCGCCCTCGACCCGCGCCCCTTCTGGACCGTCCGTGACGTGGCCACCTTCGAGGTCCAGCTCGTCGATCCCGAGGGCGAGCCCATCCACGACGATCTCCCGGTCCGGATCACCGCCGTCCGCGCCGACGGCGGCGCCCTCGACGGCGGCCTCGTGGTCACCGGCCGCGACGTCCTCCTCGACCAGATCGACCTGTCCACCACCACCCGGGTCCACCTCGAGGGCCGGCTGGACCTGGTGGGGCGGGCCACCCTGCCCCTCACCGTGGACCGCCCCGGCGACGTGCTCCTCTCGGTGCGCCCCCTCGAGGACAACGTCACCGCCGCCACCGAGGACATCTCCTGGCAGGCCGGCACCGACTACACCGTCCTGGTGGACCTCCTGGACCTGGACGAGCAGGGCGCGGTGGGGGCCGGCGGCATCGTCCGGTCCCGGCTCACCCTCCTCGATCAGTTCGGCAACGTGGTGGAGGACCCCGTCGTGCCCGTGGACGCCCTGCTCGTGGACGTCTGCGGCGATGCCTTCCCGGTGGCGCTCCCGGATCTTGCGGGCATCACCGAGGTCTCCCTCCGCCTCACCGGCGCCACCGCCACCCCCGAGTGCCCCGAGCAGCAGCTCGAGGTCCTCCTCGGTGTCGATCGCTTCGCCTCGGCCCCCTTCGACGTCCGGCCCGGGCCCGTCTCCCGGTTCCAGGTCGACGTGGCCCGGCGCTCCACCCCCGCCGGCGAGCCCCTCGCCGCCACCGTGGTGCCGGTGGACGCCTGGGGCAACACGGCCGCCTGGGAGGGCCGGGCTGCGGATCTCCTCGTCACCGACACCATCGGCGACGTCTCCCTCACCGGCTGCACCCCGGGCGACGCCTTCTCCCTGTGCACCGTCGTCCCCACCGACGCCGATCCCCGCGTTGCGCTGGTGGTCCGCAGCCCCCTCGACGGCCTGTCCGGGAGCAGCGGCCTGTACGAGGTCACCGCCGCCGCCCTCGACCGGCTCGTGCCGCGGGTCGACCCCTCCGACCTGTCCGAGGGCATCGAGGCCGGCCGGCCCTTCGACGTGCTGGTGGAGCTCTTGGACCGCTTCGGCAATGACGTCCCCGCCGACCGGCTCCCCCCCGGCACCATCCAGCTCGGCGCCCCCGACGACAGCAACGCCCGCTGTCGCGAGGACGGGCCGGCGGAGCGCGGCCAGATCGCCTTCACCTGCACCCTCTTCGACGCCACCGACGCGACCCGGCTCCAGGCCGAGGGCGCGGGGCTCGAGGGCACCTCCGCCGTCTTCCCGGTCCGCAACGCCGATCTGGACCGGGTGAGCCTGACCCCGGCCCGCACCCGGATCACCGCCGGCGAGTCCGTCGACGTCACCCTCGTGGGCTACGACGCCTGGGGCAACCGCTATCGGGTCCAGGACGACCCCCGCATCGGCCTCGTGGTGGACGGTGCCCCCGTCACCCCCGACCACGCGGTCCTGGGCGCGGACGGCGCGGTCACCGTCGCCCTCACCCTCACCGCCGCCGGCGAGGCCGTCCTCCAGGCGCGCCAGTCCGGCGTGACCCTCGGCGTGGCCCCCCCCATCGCCGTCGACGCCGGCGCCCCCGACACCCTCGCCGTCGACGTGGGCGCCCCCTGGGGCTGGGTGGACCAGGCCGTCCCCGTCTCGGTCGTGGCCCTGGACGGCTTCGGCAACCCCGCCGCCCTGGACGCCACCCTCAGCCTCACGGCGGTGGGGGCCTCCTTTCCGCGGACCACCCTGTCCATGGTCGACGGCCGGGCCACGGGGGAGCTCACCTTCACCGACCCCGCCGACGTCGAGATCGTCCGCGCCGCCACCGGCACGGGCATCACGGGGACGAGCCGCACCCTGGTGGTCGCCGAGGACTGCGGGACCACCGGGCCCGACCTGAAGCTCGCCTTCGGCGGTACCGAAGACGCCATCGTCTGCCACGACAGCGTCGAGGCATCGGTGGTGGGCTCCTTCGCGGGGAGCACCGCGGGCAGCGGCGTGCCGAGCCGCTACGCCCTGTGGCTCGAGGGCACCGAGGTCGTCCGGAGCACCTCCTCCACCCTCCGCGCCACCACGACCCGCACCGGCACCTTCGACCTGTGGGGGCTCGTGGTCGACGCCGACGGCTGCGGGGTCGAGGCCCGGCGCACCGCCTGGATCGGCGCCGATGACGGCGAGGCGGTGGGCCCCATCCGGCTGGCCCTCGGCGACACCCGTCTGGCCGTGGGCACCGGCAGCACCACCCTCGAGGTCGAGGGCGCCACCACCTGCGATGGCGATCCGGCCGATGGCGGCCTCGTCTACCTGCGCGCCGACCGGGGCGAGCTGGGCTCGGTGACCACCACGGGCCAGGGCCTGTCGCTCACCCTGGACCGGCACGGCGACGGCTCGCTCTCCCTGGACCTGACGGTTGCCGACACCGGTGGCGCCGGCACGGTCCACGCCTGGGTCGCGGGCGGGGCGGCCGCCGGGCGCGCCACCTACACCGTCACCGGCGATGACCGCCGACCGCGGCTGCTCCAGGCCGATCCGCGGGGCTACGCCGATGGCGACATCGATCTGGCCGTCCTCGAGCTGTCGGAGGCCCTGGACCCCGACACCGTGGGCCGGACCGCCGTGCGCCTCTCCGGCCCGGCCACCGTGGCCGGCGCCGTGGACGAGGTGATCCTCACCGACGACGACACCACCCTCGAGGTCTGGTTCGACCCCCCCCTGGACGGCACCGCCGGCGCCTGGACCCTCACCCTGGCCAGCACCGTCACCGACGTCGCCGGCAACCGCCTGGACGGCGCCGGGTCGGGCACGGCCTCCGACGCGGTCGTGACCTTCGGCAAGGTGAGCGCCATCGCCCCCGACATCACCCGCTGCGCGCCCACCCCGGGCACCTTCCGCCCCGACGGCGACGATGGCACCGGCTTCGAGGCCGACAGCACCGACGTCTCGGTGACCGCCGATCGCGGGGTCGCCACCTGGGTGCTCGAGATCCTCGATGCCGAGGGCGAGCGGATCGCCCTCCACCGCACCGCCCTCGGGGGGGCCCCCACCGTGGGCACCGTCTCCTGGGACGGCCGGGACGGCACCGGCCGGATCGTGGACGACGGCACCTACACGGCCCGGGTCACGGCCGAGAACGCCGATGGGACCGCCGGCGATGCCTGCACCGCCACCGTCCACGTGGACAATGGGCGCTCCCGGTGAGCCCGCGCCACCCCGGGATGCCGTGAGCGACGAGGATCCGTCGTCCGACCCGCCCCTGCGGGCCGCCTCGCTCTCCGAGCTGGGGCTCCTGAGCGCCACGCTCCTCCACGAGCTGCGCCAGCCGCTCTTCGTCCTCAAGGCCGATGCCCAGCTCCGCGCCGCCGGCGGCGACGAGGGGGCCCACCGGGTCCTGGAGCAGGTCTCCCACCTCGAGGCGCTGATCCGCTACTACGGCAGCTTCGGCCGCGATGGCGGGCCTCCCGTCCCCCTCGACCTGAACGCCGAGATCCGCGCCCTCGACCCGGTGGTCCGCCGCCAGGCCCGCACCCACCGGGTCCGGCTCGCCGTGGAGCTCTTCCCAGCGGCCGTCCCCGTCCGGATGCGCCCGGTGGCCGCCCGCCAGGTGGTGGTCAACCTGCTGCGCAACGCCTTCGACGCGGTGGCCGATCGCGAGGGGGCCCCCGTGTGCGTGCGGACCCGCGCCGGCGAGGCCGGGGCCTGGCTCGAGGTGGAGGACGGCGGGCCGGGCGTGGATCCCGCGGTCGCCGAGCGGCTCTTCGAGCCCTGGTTCACCACCAAGGGCGATGCGGGCACGGGCCTGGGCCTCTACCTCACCCGGACCCTGGTCGAGGAGGCCGGCGGCACCATCGCCCTCGACCAGGGCGAGCTCGGCGGGGCGTGCTTCCGGGTGGCCTGGCCCCCCGGGGCCTGACCCCTCGGGCGGCCCTCACCGGCCCACCCCCGATCAGGCCTTCTCGCCGCCGTGGCCCTCCGCCCCCAGGAAGAAGGCGTAGTAGCTGCTCGTCTCGTCCGAGGGGTCCAGGGCGTGGGCCTTGGCGAACAGGGCCTTGGACTCGGCGAGCATCGCCTCGAAGCGCTCCCGGCTGCCGAAGATCACGTCGTCCTCCTCCAGGCGCCGGCGCAGGATCTCGGCCAGGAGGGCATGCGCCATGGCCTCGACCACGCCCTCGGGGAGCATGTCGGTGCACCGGCCGCCGGCCTCCAGGTGCTCCAGGGCCAGGCGGGCGTGGGTCTCGGCGTCGGTGAGGCGCGCCGTGTCGAGGAGGATCCGCGCCAGCTCCATGCGGGGCTCGGGGAGGCGGGGCTCCTCCTTGAGGATGCCGGCCAGGGCGTCCTCGGCATCGTCCAGCCGGCCCGCATCCTTGTCGGCCAGGGCCTGGAGGAAGCGCGCTCCCAGGGCCTCGAGGGCCTCCTGCTCGGACGCGGGGGCCTGGTGTTCCTCGGTCATGCATCCTCCGGGGGCCGGTCGTCGCGCGTGTCGCGGTGGGCGCGATCAGCGGACCGGGTGGTCGAAGTGGGGATCCTGCCCGGGCTCGCCCTCGGGCGGGGCGGTGGGCTCGGGGGGGCGGCCCGGCCGGCGGACGTGGGGCCCGTCGTCGGGGGGCGGGTCGTCGAAGCGCAGGTTCACGCGCTTGGCGGCCTCGGGGTCGCCGGTGAACCATCGGACGGCCCACCGGGTGACCACCGGCGCGATGAGCCGGCGGGTGACGGGGATGATGAGGCTGAAGCCCACCACGTCCGTCATGACCCCCGGGGTGACCAGGAGCAGGCCGCCGGCCAGGACCAGCACGCCCTCGACGATGCGGCCCGCCGGGGGGAGGCCCCGCTCCAGATCGGCCCGGAGCTTGCGCAGCACCCCCAGGCCCTCGCGCTTGGCCAGCCAGGCGCCCGTGAAGCCGGTGAGGATGACGATCAGGGTGGTGGGGAGCACCCCGAGCCAGGCCCCGATGGTGATGAGCAGGGCCAGCTCGAGGGTCGGGACCACCGTGAACAGGAGGGCGAGCTTCCAGATCATCCGGGCTCCTCGGCGAGGTCGCGCTCGCGGGCCTTGGCGCGCCCCCACAGGGTCTCGAGGGCCTCGGCGTCCAGGTCGCGCAGGGTGGTGCCCGAATCGGTCGCCTGGGCCTCCATGGCTCGGAAGCGGGCCTCGAACCGGCGGAGCGTCCCGCGGAGCGCGTCCTCGGCGCCCGTGCCGGGCAGGTGGCGGCCGAGCTGGGCCACCGTGAAGCCCACATCGCCCAGCTCGTGGGCGATGGCCCCCGCATCGCCGGCGTCGATGGCCGCGTCCAGCTCCGCCAGCTCCTCGTCGAGCTTGCGCCGCGGGCCCGCCGCGTCCGGCCAGTCGAAGCCCACCGCCGCCGCCTTCTCGCCCACCCGGTGCGCCCGGAGCAGGGCCGGCAGGGCCCGCGGCACCCCGTCCAGGGCCGAGGCCCCATCCCCGCGCTCCCGGGCCTTGATGGCCTCCCACCGCCGGCCCACCGACGCCGGATCCTCGGCCGATTCCTCCCCGAAGACGTGCGGGTGCCGGCGGACCATCTTCTCGTGGACCCCGCGGATCACCCCGTCGAGGGTGAAGTCGCCCTGCTCCTCGTGCATCCGGGTCAGCAGGACCACCAGGAAGAGGAGGTCACCCAGCTCCTTGCGGAGGGCCTCCGGATCGGCGGCGTCGATGGCCTCCACCACCTCGAAGGCCTCCTCGAGGAGGTGTCGCCGCATCGTCTCGGGGGACTGGGCCCGGTCCCACGGGCAGCCGTCGGGCCCGCGCAGCGTGGCCACCAGGGCGTGCAGCTCGTCCATGGCGCTCACGACGCCGCCTCTCCCGCCTTCGTGTCCTCCAGGACCCGGGTGCCTGGCCGTAGGGTGCGCAAGGGACCTCCGTCGGGCCGTGCCTATCGGGGTGGCGGCCCGGGCGCTGCCGGGCCTCGGTCGCGGGGTGCGCCCCGGACGGCGTCGACCGTCCGGCCTCGGGGCGGTAGAGGGTGGGGCGGCCCCGACGTGGGGCCCGTGCCCGACGGGGCCCCCTGTGGTGGCCCCCCCCCACCCGGAGGCCCTTGCGTGACGAGGCAGGATCCCGAGGCGTTCGGCGACTACCACCTCCTCGAGAAGATCGCGACGGGGGGCATGGCCGAGGTGTGGCGCGCCCGTGCCTACGGCATGGCCGGCTTCGAGAAGATCCTCGTCATCAAGAAGGTCCTGCCCAACCTGGCCCGCGACGACGAGTTCGTGCGTCTCTTCATCGACGAAGCCCGCATCGCCGTGCAGCTCCTGCACGTCAACATCGTGCAGGTCTTCGACCTCGGCCAGGTCGAGGGCACCTACTACATGGCCATGGAGTACGTCCACGGCCTCGATCTCTCCAGGCTCATCAGCCGGGCCAAGGGCCAGGGCGCCTTCCCCATCCCCCTCGCCCTCTTCATCGGCGCCGAGGTCCTCAAGGCCCTCGCCTTCGCCCACGACCGCACCGACGAGCGCGGCGAGCCCCTGCGCATCGTGCACTGCGACATCTCGCCCCAGAACATCCTGATCAGCTACGCCGGCGAGGTGAAGATCACCGACTTCGGGATCAGCCGCGCCGCCTTCCAGGCCAGCACCCTGCACGAGACCATCCGGGGCAAGTACGCCTACATGAGCCCCGAGCAGGTCCTCGGCAAGCGTCTCGAAGGCCGATCCGACCTCTTCAGCCTCGGCATCGTCCTCTACGAGCTCGTCACCGGACGCCGCCTCTTCAAGGCCCGCAGCCGCGACGAGACCCTCGCCCGGGTCAAGCGCGCCGAGGTCCCGAGCCCCCGCGGCTACCGCACCGAGGTCAGCGAGGACCTCGAGGCCTTCCTCCTGCGGGCCCTCGCCCGCCGCCCCGAGGATCGCTTCTCCGACGCCACCCACATGCTCGACGAGCTCGGCGCCCTC
>CAZPJM010000209.1:0-8784 GCA_964586865.1 uncultured Enterobacteriaceae bacterium | reverse complement strand
CCACGCAGACCAGCAGTCCGGGCCATCGCGCGCGCATGGGCTCGCCTATCGCGCTCCATGCCGGCCTGGCCCACGTCGGGGGGCCGGGGGGACCGGGGTGGCGCGCCCGCGACGGTCCTCCGCAGCGAGGATAGGGGGGCCAGCGTGGAGGCGCCCATGAGCACCGGTCGCGTGGTGGGCATCGTCGGCATCGTCCTGGTGGCCCTCATCGGGGCCTTCACCATCGCCGGCGTCTTCCTGCCCAATGACTACCGGGTCGAGCGGACCCTCGCGGTCCAGGCGTCGCCCGAGACCGTCTACGAGCAGATCATCGACCTGGAGAACCACGAGGCCTGGAATCCCTGGCGCACTCGGGACCCGACCATGCGGTGGTCCTTCGGGGACAGCCGGCGCGGGCCGGGGGCGGTCTACACCTGGACCAGCGAGAACAGCGGCAGCGGCACCTACACCATCACCGAGGCCGTGCCCCACGAGCGGGTGGCGTCCCGGATCCGCTTCGAGGGCATGGGCAGCTCCGACGGCTACTTCCTCCTGGAGCCGCGGGACGGCGGCACCCAGGTGACGTGGGGCTTCTCGGGCACCAACCCGGGGATCCTGGGCGCCTGGTTCAGTCTGGCCATGGACCCGCTGGTGGGCGCCGACTTCGAGGTCGGGCTCCTGGGGCTCAAGGAGGCGGCCGAGTCCGCGCCATCGCCCCTGCCCCCCATCCGCCCGGGCGGCGTCCGCGGGGTGCTCACCCTCTCGCCCGACGGCGACACCTTCCAGGTCTGCGGCGAGGCCCGTCCCCGGCCCTTCCGCGAGTCCATGGGCGACCTGCTCGACGGCCTCCGGGCCCGGGCCGCCGACGGCCCCCTCGACGCCTTCGCCGAGATCGGCGCCACGCCCTACGACGGGGACGGCGTGCACGGGACCGCCCTCCACACCCTCGTCGTCGAGGGCTCCATGGCCGGCTGCGACGCGCCCCTCCCCGAGGGCCACATCATCACCGGCGGGGAGGATCCCACCTGGATGGCCCGGGCCGGTGACGGGGCCATGGTGCTCGACACGCCCCCCACCGGCACCCTCACCCTCGACGCCACCGAAGATGGCGCGGGCTGGAGCGCCACCACCCCCGACGGCGAGGCGGTGCGCCTGGTGGCCCGCGAGGTGACGCTCTGCGAGCTGCCCAGCCGGCGCATGATCACCACCCGCGACGCCACCCTCACCGTGGGCGAGCGAACCTACACGGGCTGTACCCGGGTGGGCATGGGGGGGCGGTAGGACGCCCCACGGGCCCGTGCCCGGGCGGGCCATCGCGCCCGGGTCGGGTTAGCCCGCCGCCCATTCCCGGAGGAGTCCATGCGTACCTGGTCCGCCCTCGTGGCCGCATCCCTGCTCACCCTGGGCCTCGCGGCCTGCACCGGCACCACCACCCCCGGCGACGGGGTCTCCGGCGAGGACGGCTCCTCCGCCGACAAGGCCGCGATGGACGGCAAGGGCGCCGACGCCGACAAGGTCGAGGCCAAGGTCGAGACCAAGCCCGCCGCCGGGCAGGACTGCGCCGGGGTCCGGCCCAAGGACGTGGATCTCGCGAGCCTCGAGGCCCCCACCCTCCCGGACGACGCCGATCCGGCCCTCACCGACCCCACGAAGGCCACCGCCACCGCCCCGGACGTGTTCAAGATCCGCCTCGAGACCTCCGAGGGCCCCATCGTCATCGAGGCGCACCGCGAGTGGTCTCCGAAGGGCGTCGACCGGCTCTACAACCTGGTCAAGATCGGCTACCTCGACGGCGTGAAGTTCTTCCGCAACGTCGAGGGCTTCATGGTGCAGTTCGGGATCAGCGGCTACCCCGCGGTGAACGCCGCCTGGTCCGAGGCCCGCTTCGACGACGAGCCCGTCGTGAAGGGCAACCAGCGGGGCTACGTGACCTTCGCCAAGTGCGGACTGCCCAACTGCCGGAGCACCCAGCTCTTCATCAACCACAAGGACAACAGCTTCCTGGACGGCCAGGGCTTCGCCGCCGTCGGCAAGGTGGTCGAGGGCATGGACGTCGTGGACAAGCTCTACTCCTGCTACGGCGAGGGGCAGCCTCGGGGCATGGGCCCGCGGCAGGACCTGGTGCAGAAGCTGGGCAACGCCTACCTCGACGCGGCCTACCCCGAGCTGTCCACGCTCCGGACCGCCACCATCGAGGAGTAGGGCGGGCCCGCGCCCGGGGGTCAGGCCTGGGCCGGCGGCTGGCTCGCCAGGTGGCGGATGGCCGCGCGGATCCAGGGCACCACATCGGGCCGGGCCTCGGGGATGGCCGTCTCCCGGGCGGCCGGGGCGGCGGTCAGCAGGATGGCCCCGAAGGTGGTCCGCAGGATGAGCGGGGCATGCTCGGCCAGGACCTGTCGCCCGGCCTCGGTGTCCGGATCGAGGGCGCCCGGGTCCACGCCCTGGGCCCGCAGGGCCTCGTCCACCGCCACCTGGACCCGCCGCTCCATCTTGTGGGCCAGATCCCCGCCCACGGCGGCGTCGTACAGCTCCGGATCCAGCAGGGCCGCCTGGGGGACCCCGCCGGGGGCCGCCTGGTGCGAGAGGGTCTCGAGGAGGGCCTTGCCGCCGCCGGCGGGCAGCTCGCCGGGGCCGACCCCCACCGCCTCCAGGAGGCGACCCAGGACGCTGCCGAGGAGGTCATCCAGGCGTTCCTCGATGGTCTCGCCCTCGGTGGCGGGCAGGATCTCCACCCCGTCCAGCAGGTCCGAGAGGTCGGGCAGGCGCCCGTGGGCCACCGGCTCCAGGCCGTCCGGGGTGCGGCGGTAGACCGAGAAGGAGTCCCGGGAGTGGTGCTCGGCGTTCTCGGCCACGAAGAGCACGCCCACCCGGTCGACCGCGTCGAGGGCCACCACCTGCTCGATGTGGACCCGGTCGAAGCCCTCGGCGATCAGGCGCGCCAGGCGCGCGTCGCCCGTGTCCTCGCCGGCCCGGACCGCCGCCAGGTGGGCCTCCCCCGCCGCCTCGCCCGCGGGGTCGGAGGGCAGATCCTCGAGGGCCGTGACCGGGCTGAAGGTCCCGGCCAGGAAGAGCTGGAGGATCACCGGGCTCTCGGCGTGCCCCTCGACGCGCCAGGACCCCTCGTGGCGGCGGAAGACCACCCAGGCCTGGTCCACCTGACGCTCGCCCTCCCGGATGCGCGTGCGGACCGCGGCCCGCTGGTCGTCCGGGGTGATGAAGGCCGGCCCCACGGGCTCCAGGTCCAGCCCATCCCCGTGGACGAACTTCACCAGGCGCCGGGCCGAGTTGGCGCGGCTCGCCCAGCCCTCGGGCGTGGCGAAGGGCTCGGCGGCGTACGGGTCGTCGCCGCGGGCGGCGTCGACTAGGCCCTGGAGGGCGGCGACGAGGGCGTCAGGGACGGCGGACACGGGCACCTCGGGGCGGGTGATCGAGTCTAACGCCCCCCGCTGGAGCCGCCGGGCCTCGCGGGGAGGGCCCAGCGGGTCCGCCGGCCACTAGAAGAACGAGCGCCGATGCTCGATGCCATTGTCTTCCATCAGGGCGCGGAAGCGGCGGCTGTTGCGGCCGTCGATCTTGTAGTCGAGGTGATCGGCGCCCCCGTCCACGTGGCGGAGCACGCTACGCAGCATGCCGTGGGACGCGGCGTGCTCGAGCAGCTCCAGGATGGCTCGCTCGTCGGCGCCGCCGCAGATGCCGTCGCACATGGTGTCGATGAAGCCGGCGATCATCTTCGCGCCCTCGTCATCGTGGGGGAAGCGCAGGTAGACGCCCTCGCGCACCTGCTCGCGGACCCGGTCGTCGGCGCCGAAGAAGGCGTCGATCAGGCTCGGCCGCTCCCCGCTGAAGAAGTCGATGACGTTGTTCAGCCAGTCGGGCAGGTGGGGCCGCAGCATCTCGGCCGCGAGCTGCACCGCCTCGACCACCTTCTCGACGGCGGTGACGAGGCCGTCCCAGGTGATCTCGCCCTTGAAGATCTTCCAGGCCAGGAGCACCAGCATGGCCGCCGGACCCGCCGGGCCGAAGGCGATGAGGGTGGTGAGCAGGTCGATGAGCTGCTCCATCAGGTAGCCGATGGCCCCGAGACCCTCGGCGAGCACCTGGATGTCCTCGATCTTCCGCTGCATCTCCTCCATCTGGGAGGAGCCCTCGGAGGCGCGTTCCTGGCCCGAGCCGCCGGCGATCTCCGAGCCGCTCTCGAGCTGGGGCCCGCCCGGCTCGGAGGAGGGGGTGCTCACTGACTCGCCCTGGGTCTGGGGCGGGCTGTCGTGCTCGGTCTGGCCCTGGGTCGACTCGACCGGCTGGGCCGCCGTCTGCTGGGCCTCGCGCCCCTCGCGGTCGCCGAAGGTGTACTTGCTGCCCCACTCCAGGCTGAAGATGGGGCCCAGGTCGGTCTCGAGGGCCTCGAAGTCGTGGTCGATCCGGTCGAAGCCGCGCAGCATGGCGTAGACGAAGGGGATGGCGCGCAGCACCACGGTGGGCTCGAGCTTCACGCCCACGCCCAGCTCGCCGTAGAAGCCCTCGCGGTTGCCGCGGAGCAGGCCGTAGGGGCTGACGGTGAGGGGCGCGTCGATGGCCACCTCGCCCCGCATGCCGGCGCCGGCGCTGCCGATCCCCGCGGTGAGCTCCAGGGCCAGGTAGGCCGCCAGGAGCGCGTCGAAGTCCATGCCCCAGTCCAGGTCCAGCCGGGCCTCGAAGGTGGGGACGTCGCCCTCGGAGAGGGGGCGCCAGCCCTGGATGCCGATGGTGGTCTGGAAGTCGAGCGGGCGGGTGGACAGGCCCATCTCGCCGCGGGCGCCGAAGGCCAGGGCGATGGGCCCGTAGATGGGCACCGTGGTGTGCGGGATCAGGTCCATGTCCAGGTTGAACAGGTCCTGACCGGGCACCAGGGTCTTCTGGACGGCCATCTGGGCGTCGATGATGGGGTCGAACTGCTCGTCCATCTGGACGCCCACCCGGCCCTCGATGAGGTCGGACATCTTGTAGTCGACCTGGGCGTTGATGGTGAAGCTGCCGTCCTCGGCCAGGGTGGCGCCCACCTCGCCCGACATCTCGCGGCCCTTGGCGGGGTCGTTCAGGAGGTTGAAGCCCAGGGTGCCGGTGCCGCTGTAAAGGTCCTCGCCGCCCACGCTGCGGTACTGGGCCTCGATGGTGCCCCGCATGGGGTTCTGGGGGGAGGGGAGGCCCACCGTGAAGGCGCCCGAGCCCCGGGCCCAGACGAGCTCGTTGTTCTCGACGCGGGCCGAGCCGGCGATGCTCTCGATGATGAGCATGTCATTGCCGAGGGGGCGCATGGGCCGCTCGAGGGTGGCCTCGCCCTCGACGTAGAGGATCTTGTTCTGCACGGCGTCGTACTCGCCCTCGGCGGAGACGCTCAGGAGGTGGCCGTCCCCGTCGTGGATCTCGACGGTGAGGTTGCCGCCGAGGCGCTGGAGCTGGGAGTCGGTGACGGTGGCCCGGCCGCCGGAGCCCTGCTTGAAGACCAGCTTGCCCTCGCCGAGCTCGTACTCCACATCGCGGCCCAGGTAGACCTCGCCCGAGCCCGAGAAGAGGCCGGTGGCGGGGTCGTACTCACCCTCGGCCGCGCCCTCGAGCAGCGGCAGCTCCTCGCCGTCCTTCACCATGAAGGGCACGTTGCCGCCCACCCGGGTGAGCTCGTTGCGCACGATGTCGGCGCTGGCGGCGGCCTCGCTGTTGGCCTTCAGCCAGAACTCGTAGTCCTCCCGCCCGAAGAGCTTCTTGTTGCGGGTGACCGTGGCGGCGCCGCCGCCGGTGAAGACCCGCTCGCCGGACTCGTAGGAGCCGTCGAAGGCCAGGGTCAGGTAGGCATCCTGGCCGTCCCGCAGGCTGATGGTGACGTCGCCCGTGATGCGGTCCAGGTTGTTGTTGGTGATGTGGAAGGTGCCGCCGCTGTCGCTCTCGATCCACAGGGACTCGTCGTCCATGGTGGCGAGCTGGCGCTCGTTGACCACGGTGATGCCACCCGAGCCGGTGAAGCCCTGGTCGCCGTCGATGACGTAGGAGCCGGTGAGGTCGCCACGGACGAACGGGCGCTGGGTCTCCACGTCGTCCATGCGCACCCCGAGGGTGCCCCCGAGCTCGGTGAGGCGGTCCTGCTCGATGTGGGCGTCGGCGGCGCCGTCCTCCTCGACCACGAAGGAGAAGTCGCCGAGCTGGCCCATCTCCTCCTCGCGCTGGAGGGTGCCGCGGGCCCAGGCGGTGATGCCCTCGTCCTTGACCCAGTTGCCGTCCAGCTCGCCGCGGACGTAGTCGCCCTCGTCGTCGGCGACCATCACCTCGACGTTGCCGCCGATGCGCCGGAGCTCGTTGTCGGTGACGGCGGCCTCGCCGGAGGAGTCCTCGAGCAGGGTCACCTGGAGCGGGTCCTCCACGAAGACCTTGTTCGTCAGGACGGTGACCCGGCCCTCGGCGCTGACGGTGCCGCCGGACTCGTCGTTGTCGTACCGGCCCTGGGCCTCCGCGCGGAGGAAGCCCTCGCCCTCTTCTTCGACCCGGACCTTGACGGTGCCGTCGAGGTACTGGAGCTCGCCGTCCTCGAAGCGGCCCTCGGCCTCGGTGTCGGCCTCGACCACGAGGGTGTAGGTCTCGCCCTCGATGGCGTCCAGGTCGTCGAGGACCTTGATGCGGCCCTCGGCGGTGATGTCGTCGGAGGTCTCGCCGAGGGTGTAGGTGGCGGTGAACTCGCCCTCGATCTTGGGGGTGTCGCCCTGGTCGGCGCGCATCTTGAGGGTGCCGCCCAGCTCGGTGAGGACGTTCTCGGCCAGGGTGGCGTTGCCGCCGGAGCCCTCGACCACGTAGAGCTTCCAGTCGTCCTTCTCGGCGACCAGGATGTCGTCGAGGACCCGGATGCTGCCCCCGCCGGACAGGCCGGTGCCGCTGGCCCACTCGAGCCCGGCGATGACGTCGACCTTGTCGGTACCGCCCTCGCGGGCCCGGACCGCGAAGGTGCCCACGGCGCTGGTCAGGGCGCTCTCGGTGGCGGTGGCGCCGACCTCGGTGGGCGGCACCAGGAAGTAGTCGAACTGCTCGTCGCTGCCGAGCTCCAGCTCATTGGTGAGGGTGACGCGGGCGTGGCCCGAGTAGCCCTCGGACTGGCCGAGCCGGTACTGCCCGGTGAGCGCGCCGCGCGCGATCTCCTCGCTGTTCTTGTCGAAGCGGACCGCCACGTCGACGCTGGCGTCCTGCAGGCGGTTGGAGGCCATCTCGGCGGCCACGGTGCTGTCCTTGAGCAGCACGATGGACCAGCCCTCGAGGGGGCCATCGCCGCTCGCCTCGGCCTCGTGCAGGGGGTAGTCCCGCACCAGGGTGAGGTCGCCGCCCCCGCTGAAGTCGTCGTCGGCCATGCGCCAGGTGCCGTTCAGGGCCCCTTCGGCGAGCTTGCCGCCCTCGTCCTCGTGGACCTCGAAGGTGAGGTCGCCGCTCACCTGCTCGACCTCGTTGTCGGCGATGGTGCCCTCGACGCCCGAGTCCTTCTTGACCCGCAGGGTGAAGGCGGTGCCGGTCTCCTGCTCGCCGCCGCCGCCCTCCGAGGTGCGCGGCCAGTCCAGGTCGCGCCCGGTCTGGACCCGGATGTGGCCCGAGACGGCCCAGTCCTCTTCGAGGTTCACGTCGAGCTGCTCGATGTCGCCGTCCAGCAGCTTGCCGCCCTGGTCCCAGACCTCGAAGGCCAGGCCGCCGCCCACCCGGGTGAGGGCGCTGTTCTCGACCTCGACCTCGACCTCGCCGCCAGCGAGGACCTTGGCCTCCAGGTCGCCGGCCTCGTTGGAGCGGGCGATCTCCTTCATGAGCTCGAGCTCGGCCTCGAAGGAGAAGCCGGTGCCACCGGCCACGTCATAGGAGGCGTCCTCGACCTCACCGTTGAAGTAGAGCTCGGACTGGGCATCGTAGTACTGGACGTCGAAGTCCATGGTGATGGTCTCGAGCGTGTCCTTGTCGATGTGGGCGCCCACGGTGGCGTCCTTCTGGACCGAGAGGCGGTCTCCGGCGTCCAGATCCACGTCGAAGGCCTCGTCGAGCTCGCCCACCAGGTCGCCCGTGAAGGCGAAGTCCCCGTCCAGGTCGCCGTCCACGTCGCCGGAGATGTCGAGGGTGTCGAGATCGGTCTCGATGGTGGCGTCGAAGGGGACGTACAGCTCCAGGGCCTCGAGCTCACCCTCGGTGACGGTGGCGTCGACCTGCCCGCCCTCGGTGAAGGCCAGGCTGCCCCACTCCTTCTCGTAGGCCCAGTCGGCGGCGATGGCGGCGCGGCCGGTGCCGGTGGCCTTCTCGGTGGTGAAGTCCCAGGTGCCTTCGATGGAGCCCTCGATGCGGCCGGTGGCCTCCTCGCCCTCCTGCTCGATCTCGAAGCCGGCGTTGTCGAGGGTGGCCTGGGTGGGCTCGCCGTTCTCGACCACCGCGGTGAGGCTGGACTCGGGCAGCAGGTAGATGGGGCCGTCCTCGCGGGAGGGCACGCCCACCCGGTCGGTGAGGGTGAACTGGCCCTCGGCGCCCACGCCCTCGGACTCGTCGTTCCACTGCAGGGTCACCTGGCCGGTGCCCAGCTCGCCGGCGCTGTCGGCCACCGAGAAGGGGATCCCGGCGTCGATGCTCTGGAGCTGGCTGTCGGCGACCTGGCCCTCGGCGGAGGCCCCCTGGGCCACGATGACGCGGGTGCCCTCCTCGGAGCCGAAGGTGATGGGGCGGAGGGTCGAGACGGTGGCGGTGCCGCTGAAGCGGGTGGAGGCGCGGGCCCCCTCGCCGGCGCTGGCCTGGGCCGCGTCGCTGCCCGCACCCCCGCCGCCGGTCCCC
>CAZPJM010000208.1:0-8804 GCA_964586865.1 uncultured Enterobacteriaceae bacterium | reverse complement strand
CCTCCGGGGCGTCAGCGGGCGAGGCGGGCGGAGCGGGCGGGGCGGTGGGGGCGGTGGGGGTGCCGGGCGCCGGCTCGGGCGGGGATCCGACCGGTGGAGCCGCCGAGGCCCCGCCCGATGCGGGCCCACCGCTCGCCGCTCGGGGGTCGGCGGGGGGGGCCGACCCGGCTCCCTCGGTCCCGCCTCCCGGGGGCTCGCCCTCGATGGCGTTCCCGGCGCCCTCCCTGCCGGGCGCCCCAGGCTGGGGCTCCTCGCCGAGCGGGGTCCCCTGCCCGGGGGTCCGAGCCTCGCTGGCGTCGGCCCCGGCGGCCGGCTCGGCCGGGACGTCTGCTTCGGTGCCGGCGCCGGGCTCGGTCGGCCCCTGGTCGATGGCGGCCGCCCCGTTGGCCGGACGCTCCAGGTCCGGGGAGCCGCCGAACACCCACCACGCCACCACCGCCACCCCGGCGGCCAGGGCCAGCCCGCCGCCGCCCAGCGCCACCAGCATGCCGGCCGCCCCCAGCATCCAGCCCACCGCCCCGCCGCGCCGGCCCCCGCTCGGGGGCTCCAGGGGCCTGGTGGTGCTCGGGGCGCCCTGGGCAGGCGCCTCGGGCACCGGCAGGTTCGGCAGGGAGAAGCCGGCCGAGCCCTCGACGTACAGGGTGCCGTCCCGCCGGGCCCAGCCGGTGGCGGTGCGGGCGATGCGGGCCTCGCAGAAGGCGTGGAGCCCATCGCCTGTGACCCCGCCCACCACCTCGCGGGCCCGGCGGGCCACCAGGCGGGCGGTGGGGCGATCCACCGGCCGCCAGGTGAGCATCCAGCGGATCAGGTGGTCCACCACCGGATCGACCTCACCCTCCGCCAGGCGCTCGTCGATCCAGGCATCGTGCCGCTCGACCGTGTGCGCCAGGGAGAGCTGCTTCACCGGCTCCAGGTGGCCGAACAGCCGCTGGCCCGTGACCGCCTCGAAGAGGACCACCCCGAGGGCGTAGGTGTCGACGCGATCGTCGCCGTCCTCCCCCAGCCACCGCTCCGGGGCCACGTAGCCCATGCTGCCGACCATGACGCCGGTGGCCGTCCGGGCCTCGCGCTGGCCGTCCATGGTCCTGGCGATGCCGAAGTCGAGGAGCTTCACCACCCCGTGGGGCCCCACCCGGATGTTGGAGGGCTTGAGGTCGCGGTGGACGATGCGCAGCGGCCCGCCCTCCGGGCCGGGGCTCTCCCAGACCGCCTGCAGCGCCTCGGCCACCCGGGCCACCACCTCGACCGCGGCGCGGGGGGGCAGCGGGACCAGGTCCGAGAGATCGGCCCCCTCCACGAACTCGGAGAGGAGCGCCGGCCGCCCGTCCACCATGGCGTGGTCCTCGACGCCCACGATCCCCGGGTGGGAGAGCCACGACAGGAGCCGGGCCTCGTCCAGGGCCCGGCCGAGGGTGTCGGGGCTGGCCATGTCCTCGCGCAGGAGCTTGACCGCCACCCGGCGGGACAGGCCCCCCGGCGTCTCGAGGCGGCCCTCGTAGACCTCGCCGAAGCCGCCCGCGCCGATGCGGTCCAGCAGCACCAGGCGGCGCGCGGGCAGGTCCAGGCCGGGATGGCTCTCCCCAGTAATCATGGCCCGGAGGGTACCACGCCCCGCGGTGGAGCCGCCGCCCCGGGGGCGCGCATTGGGGGGTTCCCCGACCGGGTCCTGCGACGAGGGACCGGCCGGGAGGGCCGCGTGGGCTAACCTCCGAGGGCCGAGCCGGGGGAACCATGACCGCACCGAAGCGTTCCGAGGCCATCGTCGTGCTGCTGCTGGAGCTCATGCGGCGGGGTCGCCTCTCCACCGCCGAGGCCTCCGCCCTCCTCGGGCGCGAGGACACCCAGGGGCGCCGCAGCACCCGGCGCCTCCTCCAGCGGCTGTGCGCCATCGGGCCCATCCGCGTCATGGGCGAGCAGCGGGACCGGGTCTACGTGCTCGACCCCCTCGACGGGGTGGAGCGGGTGACGGACATGGACCGGATCGCCCTGCGCATCGGCCGCGACGCCGTGAGCTTCCTCGAGGGCACCCTGCTGGCCGAGGGGCTGGCCAAGGCCGCCTCGGCCCGGGGCGCCGGCCGCCCCCTCCCCGATCTGGACCGCAAGTTCCGCCACCTCTCCGAGCCCGAGCCCCACTACGAGCGCTGGCAGGATGTCATCGACGAGATCGTGGACGGTCTGGCCCGCGCGCGCAGCCTGGACCTGGCCTACGAGGCCCGCTCGGGGGAGCGCCACTACCCCGCCTTCCAGCCCCTCACCCTCTGCATCTACCGGCGGGCCCTGTACCTGCTCGGCCGGGTACCCGGACGGGCGCGGACCTACCGCCTGCGGGTGGACCGCATCGCCCGGGCGACGGTGGGCGAGGCCTTCGACTACCCCGACGACTGGGATCCCGACGCCGAGCTGGCCCCCTGGTTCGGCATGGTGGCCCGCGGAGAGGTCGAGCCCGTGATCCTGCGCTTCGCGCCCGAGGTGGCCGGCCTGGTCCGGGCCCGGCGGTGGCACCCCACCGCGCGGCTCCACGACCTGCCGGACGGCGGGGTCCAGCTCCAGATGGAGACCGGCGGCGACGAGCTCGTTCGCTTCGTCCTCGAGTGGGGCGAGACCTGCGAGGTCCTGGCGCCGGCCTGGCTGCGGGAGCGGGTGGTGGCGGCGCTCTCGGCGGCGCTGGCCCGGTACCGCCCAGAGGGGTCCGGACCGGACGCTGCACGGTGAGGCTCCAGGCGCGCCCCGCCGCCCGGCATCGCCCCTCCCCCACGATCCGACCGATCCGGTCGGGTACTTCCCGAGGGGCGTGCCGGCGCCGGTCCGGCCGACGGCAGCGGGCCCGGTCCGGACCCACCCTCCTCTCACCCGTGGCCGGGAGGCGCCACAGGGGGCCTCACCGCCCCTGTACGGGCTTTCAGGGGTCCTGGCGGCCCGGCCCCGCCACCGGGAGGAGGGCATCGGGGGCATCGGTGATCAGCCCGTCCACGCCGTTCTCCACGAGCTCGCGCGCCCGCGCCGGGTCGTTCACGGTCCAGACCAGCACCGGGTAGCCCCGGCGGTGCCACCGCCGCACGTAGCGCCGACGGGCCCGCACGTGCTCCACCGCCACGAAGTCGGGGCGCGCCACCCGCTTCAGGCCCTGGTGGCGCAGCACCAGCTTCTGGAGAAGGTTCAGATCGGCGCCGCGGAAGGTGCCCGTGAGCTGGCCACGGCGGATGGCCGGCGCCCGATCGGCCACCTCGCCGAGCAGGTAGGGGTCGAAGCTGGTCACCACCACCGCGTCCTCGAGCTGTCGCTCGCGCACCGCCCGGACGACCCCCTCGGCCAGGGCCGCCCGGTCGGGCCCGGTCTTGAGCTCGATGTCGACGAGGACCTGCCCTCCGAAGCGGTCGAGCACCTGGCCCAGGGTGGGGATGCGGGCCCCGGCGTGGTCCTCGCCGAACCAGGCGCCGGCGTCGAGGGCGCGCAGGGCCTCGAGGGAGAGCTCGCCCACCGCACCCTGCCCGTCGGTGGTCCGGTCCACCGTGTCGTCGTGGATGACCACCACCTCGCCGTCGGCGGAGAGGGTCACGTCGATCTCGAAGCCCACGCCCAGGTCGACCGCCGCCTGCATGGCCGGCAGGGTGTTCTCGGGGCCCAGGGCGGCAGCACCGCGGTGTCCCAGCACCCGCACGTCGGCCAGATCCTCGAGGCCCCGGGGGTCGTGACCCGCGCACCCCGCGCCCGATAGGCCGACGATGAGGATCAGCCCCTTCGAGATCCGGTCCGGGACCCACCCGGTCCCTCGCTCGATGCCACCCATGGTGCCTCCCGGCCGCGGCGCGAGTGTAGCGGTCTCGGGGCGTCGGGCCCACGGGGTTGCCACGGACCACGAGCCCGGGGACAATCCCTGTGAGGTCTGGATTCACGGGCCTCGAGAACGCTTGCTCCGCTTCTCGGTGTGAGCTACACCACATTTGTCCATCGGGGTCCTCCTCACCCTCGGAGTCCGCCATGCCCGGCCAACAGCACATGCCCGCCACCGCGCAGCAGGGCACGTCCGCCCCCGCGCCCGCCCCCCGCACCCCCGACTTCGGCTCCAATGCATCCCGGCAGGGCCGCTTCGTCGAGGTCACGGGCACCATGAACGTGCGCTCGAGCCCCGAGATGGGGGACAACATCGTCGACCTCGTCGAGACCGGCGCCGTGGTCCGGGTCCTGGGGGAGCAGGGCGGCTGGCTGCGGGTGGCCATCGAGGGCCAGCAGGGCGAGACCTGGATCGGCAGCCGACACACCCGCCCGGCCGAGGCGGTCGGCGGCGGTACGCCCACCCTGGACGCCGCCGCCGATCAGGGCCTGTCCACCGCGGCGGGCAGCGGGGCCGGGGTCGACCTGGCGGGTCTGGCCGACCTCCGGGACCGCCTCTTCGAGAGCACCGGGCCGGGCCTGCTCGACGGCGCCAGCGAGGCGGATCGCCGCCACCACGAGGGCCGCGAGGATCGGGATGCCTGGGGCACCCGCACCGAGGAGATCGACGGCGATGAGCACCGCACCCGAGCCGTCGACGTGCTCTCGGGGATCACCTTCGAGCACAACCTCCCCGACATGGACGTGGACCGCACCGCCGAGTTCCAGCTCCCCCTGGGCCTCGTGGCCTCGGCGGGCGTGGGCTTCGAGCTGGGCGGCGGCGTGGCCGCGGGCGTCGGCTGGGACGGCGGGATCGACATCTCGGGCCTGCGGGCCAGCGGCTCGGTCGAGGCCTTCGCCCTCGCCCAGGGCAGCGTCGCGGCCTCCGGGTCGGTGGGCCTGGGGGTGGGCATGGCCAATGTGGCGGGGGTGGGCGTCGCCGGCGAGCTCACCGTCTCGGCCGACCTGATGGCGCAGGCGGGCATCGCCGGCCAGGGCTCGGTGGATCTGAGCGGGGGCAACGACCACCAGGTGAGCGCCACGGGCGGCATCGCGCTCGAGGCCACCCTCAACGGCAGCGTGAGCATCAACCCCTACGTCACCATCCTGGGCGAGCGCTTCGAGTACGAGGTGCCCATCGCCAGCCACGACTTCATCGTCTGGAGGCCCTCGCTGGACGTGACCCTGGACAACCGCTCCGGGGTGACCTTCAACGGCTGGGACGACACCGACCAGGTCGAGTTCATCATCCCGGACTTCATCCAGGAAGGCCCCATCGGCGAGCTGTTCGATGCCATCACCCGGGACAACCGGGCCCACGAGGCCGTCCAGGACATGAAGGAGACCGGGCTCCTCGACACCCTCACGCCCATGGAGAAGGGCAAGCTCTTCTCGGACATCAGCGACTGGTGCACCCTGCACGCCCACCAGGACAGCCTGCTCGAGCTGCTGGAGAGCACCTCCGACGTGGACGAGCGCATCGAGCTGCTCCATCACGCCTACTTCGCCGAGCACGACGACTGGGCCAGCTCCAACCGCGAGGCCATCGCCTGGGCGCGCGAGAACTTCGACGGCTTCTTCGGCGGCGACACGGAGCACACGGACGAGTTCGACGAGCTCCTCGGCCGGGCCTGACCCCCCGAATGGGGGGGCGCCGGGGACCCGGCGGGCGTCCACCCCCGCACCCCTCCACGACGAGGGGGTGACGACACGGTGAACCCCCATGGTCGGCCGGTGGCTCCGCGATCGCGCCCCCTCCACCCCCCGGAGGAGGTCCCCATGCGCCTCGTGATTCCCGTGCTCTCCGCTGCCCTCACCCTCGGACTCGCCGCCTGCGAGGGACCCCAGGGCCCCCCGGGCCCCGCGGGTGGCCAGGGCCCCACCGGCCAGCCGGGCCAGGACGGCCAGGATGGCGATGATGGAGACCCGGGGCAGGACGGTGAGGATGGCGAGGACGGCCGCGACTGGCTGGCCGGGATCTTCCTCTCCCCGGTGGGCACCTACGGCGGCACCGCCTTCGACGAGGGCCAGGCCGAGATCGTCGCCTGGGATGGCATGAACAGCCAGATCTTCGTCGTCAACGCGGCGGCGGGCACGGTGGATGTGCTCGACGCCTCCGACCCCACCGCCCTCGCCCTGGTGGACACCCTCACCGCCACCGACAACGCCGGCACCCTCACCCTCGACGAGGTGAACAGCGTGGCCGTCAACGGGGACCTGCTGGCGGTGGCCGTGGCCGGTCCCGAGGTGGACGATCCGGGGGCCGTCCAGTTCTACCGCACCGACACCCTGGCCTTCCTGGGCCAGGCCGAGATCTGCAGCCTCCCGGACATGGTGGCGTTCACCCCCGACGGCACCACCGCCCTGGCCGCCTGCGAGGGCGAGCCCAGCGACGACTACAGCGTGGATCCCGATGGTGGCGTGGCCATCATCGACATCAGCGGTGGCGCCGAGACCCCCGTGGTGACCATCGCGGACTTCACCGGCTTCGACGCCGACAAGGCAGCCCTCGCCGAGAGCGGCGTCCGGTTCAACCCGGCGGCCAGCGTGAGCGACGACCTGGAGCCCGAGTACATCGCCGTGAGCGATGACGGAGCCACCGCCTGGGTGACCCTGCAGGAGAACAACGCCGTGGCCGTGGTCGACGTGGCCGGTGGCACCATCAGCGCGGTCCTGGGGCTCGGCGCCAAGGACCACGGCATCCCCGGCAACGAGCTCGACGCCTCGGACCGGGACGACCGGGTGAACATCCGCAGCTGGCCCGTCTTCGGCCTGTACATGCCCGACACCATCGTGCAGTACGAGGTCAATGGCACGCCCTACCTCATCACCGCCAACGAGGGCGACGCCCGCGAGTACGAGACCTACGTGGACGAGGCCCGGGTCGAGGATCTGATGCTCGATCCCCTGGCCTTCCCCGACTACCCGCTCCTCCAGACCGATGCCCAGCTCGGGCGGCTCACCGTCTCCACCATCGACGGTGACACCGATGGGGACGGCGACTACGACGAGCTCTACGCCTTCGGCGCCCGCTCCTTCAGCATCTGGAACGGGCTCACCGGGCAGCTCGTCTACGACAGCGGCCATGACTTCGAGGTCATCACCGCGCGTCGCTACGGCTTCGACTTCAACAACAACAACGACGAGAACGAGGGCGACACCCGCTCCGACGCCAAGGGCCCGGAGCCCGAGGCCCTGGCCGTGGGCCAGGTGGGTCCCAACTGGTACGCCTTCATCGGCCTCGAGCGGATGGGCGGCATCATGGTCTACGACGTGAGCCACCCCGAGAGCCCGCGCTTCGTCCAGTACGCCCTGGACCGCGACTTCACCGCCACGGGCTTCGACATCGGCGATCTGGGACCCGAGGGCATGGCCTTCGTGCCCGCCGACGACTCGCCCACCGGCACCCCATGGCTCATCGTGGGCAACGAGGTCAGCGGCACCACCACGGTCTACGAGATCTCTCCGTACGCGGCCGAGTAGGCCTCGCCCCACCGGGGCCGGGGCCCTCCGGGCTCACCACGGCTGGCCCAGCGCCCCGCACAGGACGGTGCTCCAGGGTGGGGTCTGCAGCACCGTCGCACGAGGGCCTCCGGGATCGACACCGGACCTCTGCAACCGGTCGTGGCGGCCGGGCCCCGGGGGGTGGTGTGCGAGCCTCGGCCAGGAGGCGGATCTGAGCCCCAGCCATGACACCCTGCGAGAGCAGGCCCGGCGCGTCTTCCAGGCCGTGGCCCCCCACTACGACCGCGGCAACGTCCTTCTCTCGGGGGGCCTCCACCAGCGTCACCGGGCGCGGCTGTGCCGCCTTGTGGGGGTGCGGCCCACCGCCACCGTCCTGGATCTGGCGTGCGGGACCGGCGATCTGACCTGGATGCTCGCCCGTCGCGCCCCCCACGGTCGGGTCGTGGGCGTGGACGTCTCCGAGGCCATGCTGGCGCGGGCCCGGGTCAAGGGCCGCCGGCCGGGGGTGGCCTTCCTGCGGGCCGACGCCGGCGCCCTCCCCTTCCCCGATCATGCCTTCGACCTCGTCATGTGCGGCTTCGCCGGCCGGTGGTTCGGCGACTGGGAGGCCGTGCTGGGCGAGGTGTGGCGCGTGCTCCGCCCGGGGGGACGCTTCGGCAACGTGGACTTCGGCCGCCCCCCCTCCCCCGCCGTCGACCGCGCCTACCGGACCACCCTCGACGGGGCCGGCCGGGTCGTCGGGCGGGTTCTGGGCGGAGATCCCGAGCCCTACCGCGCCGTGGCCCGGACCGTCGCGGGCTACCCGGGCCAGCGGTGGCTGGTCGCGCGCCTGCGCGAGCGCGGCTTCGAGGTGAGGCTGCACGAGCGCCAGCTCGGGGCCCTGGCCTTCCACGTGGGCTGCAAGCCCTGATGGGGCGTCTCCCGCGTTCCATGCCCGGTGGCCGGGCGCCTGGAGACGCCTCAGCCGTCCTCGAGCGCCACGCCCACCCGGTAGGGATGGCCCGGGAGGGTGGCCACCAGCTTCAGATCGCCCGGCTTGGCCGTGCCCAGGTCCAGGGCGGCCTCCCAGGTGAGCTCTTCGCCCGGGGGGATGGTCTCCTCGCCCATCATCATCATGAAGGAGCGGTCGGCGGACCAGGTGGCCACGGGGGTGCCGGCGTCGGTCAGGGCCTGCACGTCGAAGCGCTGTCCGCTGGTGAAGGAGAGGATCTCCGGCGTGTCGCCGCGGTTCTCGAGGGTGATGACCACGTCGGCCCGGTGGCGATCGTCGGTGGCCGTCACGGCCTGCACCGTCAGGGTCAGGGCCAGCTCGTCGAAGACCGCGGTGGCGGAGGGCCCGGCGGCGCCGTCGGGGCTCGGGGCCGGCGCCTCCGGAGGGGTCGGTGGGCCGGGCGGCGTCGGCGCCTCGGGGGCGGTCGGCGGTGTGGCCTGTAATTTTCTCACAGGCCGGGGAGACGTAGAGGAACTCA
>CAZPJM010000207.1:0-8816 GCA_964586865.1 uncultured Enterobacteriaceae bacterium | reverse complement strand
GGGGGGCGGGCGGGTCGAGAAGGTGAGCTCCCGGGGGGCGCCGAGGACCGAGCCATCGGCCAGGGTCAGCCCGGCCCGGACGGTGACCACGTGGTCCGAGTCCTCCGCGAGGGGCTCCTGGGGGATGAGATGCACCACGTGGCTGTCGTCCCGGTAGTACAGCCACGGCTCGAAGGGTACCGGGGCCCCGTCGGCGGTGGTCCAGGCGAAGGCCTCGGCCGTGATGGTCTCCTGGCGGAGGCGTCGGGCGAACACCAGCGTCACCCAGCCCGACAGGTCCTCGACCCCACGGCCGTGCCCCCGAGCGCCCTGCGCAGGCACCGTGGCCAGCAGGAAGTCCTCGTCTGGGAGCGGACCCGGCGCCTCCCAGGCCGCGTACAGGGCCTGCCAGTAGCGGGCCACCACCACGGCCTGCGCGGGCGGGTTGCCGGGGACCTCCGGGTCGGTCTGGTGCGCCATGGCCCACGGGAAGTCCTCCCGGTAGCCGGCCAGGGCCTCCTCGCTGGCCGCCGCCTGGGTGACGTACCAGATGGCCACCTCGAGAAAGCCCTGCCCCCGCCGCAGGGTCCGCCCCTCGACCGGGTGGTCCACCTCGTCGAACCGATCCGCCAGGACATCGTCCGGGATGTCGCCCTCGAGGGGCTCCACCGGTCCCACCTCGGCCACCAGCCCCACATCGGTGGCCTCGTCCATGCTCTCGCCCGCCGCCCACCCCGCCTCGGCGTCGAAGACCCGGCTGCGCTCCAGGTAGAGGGCATCGTAGACCTGATCGGCCATGCCGTGGCTGGCCATGCCCAGCAGGAAGGCCAGGTGGGGGGCCGACGCCTCGGTGAGGGGCGGCGGGTGGGTCCTGCGGAGCCAGTCCAGGTAGACCAGGTGGAAGGGCTCCCAGTGGGCGATCTCGCCGTATGGATCGTCCACGCCGTAGCCGCCGTCGGGGAAGACGGCCCCGTTGCGCAGGTGGGGGCGGAGGGCCGGATCCTCGAGGAGGTCGCGGAGGGGGCCCTCCGGCACGTGGGCGACGGCCTGCTCGGTGATCCAGAGGTGGCTCGACGGCCCATTGGCCCGGGCGGGGAGCAGCAGCAGGAGCAAGAGCACGGCGCCTCCAGGGGCGGGGGTCAGGGCTCCCCGAACAGGGGCCCGGCCGCCCGGGGGTCGGGATCGGCGGAGAGGGCCCGCTCGATGCGCGCCAGCACCGCCGCCCGGTCGTCGGGATCCTCGGCCAGGTCCAGGTCGGCCGTGTCCATCCGCAGCACCGGACAGGCCGTCCACGCGCCCAGCAGCTCCCGGTAGCCGGCGCGCAGCGTCTCCAGGTAGGCTGCGTCGATGGCCTCCTCGCCCGGGGCGGCGCGGCGGGCGATCCGCCCCAGACAGACCGGGGTGGGCGCGTCGAGCCACACCACCAGGTCGGGCGGGGGTCCGACCTCGTCCAGGGCCTCCACGAAGCGGTCGTACAGGGCGAGCTCGTCGGGGGCCAGGGTCCGCTCGGCGAACAGGCGGTCCTTGTCGAAGAGGTAGTCGCTGGCCACCCACCCGTCGAAGAGCCGGAGCTGCCGGAGATCCTGCTGCTGACGCCATCGCTGGATGAGGTAGGCCATCTGGGCCGGGAAGGCGAAGCGCTGGGGGTCCCGGTAGAAGGGCTCGAGGAAGGGGTTGTGGGCGGCGGGCTCGAGCACGAGGCGGGCGCCGCGGGCCGCGGCGAGCAGGTGGCAGAGCGTGGTCTTGCCGACCCCGATCAGGCCCTCGACCGCGATGTAGACGGCCACGCAGGCTCCATGGCAGGAAGGCGGGGTAACACGACGGTCCGGCGCGCCGGCCCGCCGGTGTCCCAAGGCCGGGAGGTCCCGTGTCCCACCTGCCCCTGCCCCTCGCCCTGGTGACCAGCCTGGCGCTCTCCGGGTGTGCCCGCCTCGCCGGGGCCGCCTGCGACTGCCCCGACGGCCGCCACGGGGCGGTCTTCGACGGGGCCTGCGCCTGCCACCCGGGAAGCGGGCTGCCGCCGTGGGTCCCCCCCGAGGACGCCCGCCGCCTCTTCCTCGACCCCGACGCCCCGCCCGACGGGGACGGCAGCGCCGAGGCCCCCTGGACCGCGCTCGACTGGCCGGCCCTCGACGCCGCCCTCGCCGCGGGCCCGGTGGTGGTCCACCTTCCGGCGGCCCGCCTCGACGCCGCGGGGGAGCCCTCGCCGGTGGTCCTGCCCGAGGTGGTGCGAATCCTCCGCGCCGATCCCGGTCCTCACCGCCTGGTCCTCGACGGCCGCTCCCTCGCCCGGACCGCGGTGGGCGACTGGGTCCCCCACGCGGGAGCCCGGGCCGTCGTGCCGGGGGTCCGTACCCCGTTCGAGGGCGGCCCCTACAGCCACATCACCCTGGTGGGCCTGGAGATCACGGGCAGCCGGGACAAGGGGGTGAGCTGGTGGTCGGGCGACGCGGTGGAGCTGGTGGACCTGGCCATCCACGACAACGGCGGGAGCCCGGCGGTCTACCTGGACTACAGCAACCGGTCGGGCCACGCGGGGGCGGGCTTCGTCCTCCGGGACAGCCACGTGTGGAACCAGCCGGGGGAGTGCGTCTACATCGGCGGCAGCGAAGGAGAGGAGGCCCCCTCCCACACGGGCGTGGTGGTGGTGGGCAACCTGATCCACGACTGCCGGGACCCCTTCGGCACCCGCAACGACGGCATCAACATCAAGGACCGGCTGGGGCCGGTGGAGGTGCGGGAGAACGTGGTCTACCGGGCCGACTGGGGGATCGAGGCGGGCTCCCCCGGGAGGTACGCGCACAATGTGGTCCTGGAGACCGAGCGGGAGGGGATCCTGGTGAACGACAGCTTCGGCCCGGTCGACGGCCTGATCTTCGAGGACAACGTGGTGGTGGGGGCCGGACACGACGGGGTCCACATCGCCCCCCTCCAGCCCGACGGCGGGCGGGTGGAGGTCCGGCGCACCACGGTGGTGGGCGCCCGGAGGGCCGGACTGCTGGTGGGCGGGGAGCACCCCATCGGCGTGCTGGTCGAGGACGTGGTGGCCGTGGGCAACCGGGTGGGCCTGGACGGCTGGGGCGCCGGCTCGGCCACGGTCGAGGGGTGCGCCGTGGCCGACAACGGGACCGCCACGGACCGCAACCTGGCCGAGGCCGACTGCGCCCCCGCGCCGCCCGTGGACATGACCCGGCCCGCCGGGCCCGATGGGTGGTGGCTCACGGCGGACGATCCGGGCTGGGTGGCGGGCGGGGCCCGTCGCTGAGCCCCCCGAGGGCGCGCTATGGCCCCGCCGGAGGCAGCATGGATGCGATCCTGGTGTTCGCCCGCGCCCCGCGTCGGGGTCGGGTGAAGACGCGGCTGGCCGCCGATCTGGGCGAAGACGCCGCCCTGGCGGTGTACCGGGCCTGCCTGGCCTGGACGCTGGCGGCGGTGCGGGGCGTGGACCGGGTGGCGCGGCGGCTGTACGTGGCCGATCCGGCCGACGTGGCTGCCCTCGTGGAGATCGCCGGGGACGGCTTCACCGTCCATCCCCAGGCCGCCGGGGATCTGGGCGCCCGGATGGCGACGGCCTTCCGCGAGACCCGCCAGGCGGGCCACGAGCGGGCCCTGGTCATCGCCACCGACACCCCCGACCTGGACGAGGCGCTGCTGGTCCGGGCCCGTCACGCCCTGGACCGCCACCCGACGGTGATCGGCCCCAGCATGGACGGCGGCTACTACCTGCTCGGGATGCGCCTCGGCCCTGGCGCGCGCCCCCTGCCCGACCTCTTCGACGGCATGCCCTGGTCCACGCCCGAGGTCCTGCCCGAGACCCTGCGGCGGCTGGAGCGGGCCGGGGTGGAGGCGGCCTCCCTGCACCCCCTCCGCGACCTGGACACGGCGGCCGACCTGCGAGACTGGCTCGCCACCGCCGGCGACCACCCGGTGGCCCGTGAAGCCCGTCGTTGGCGAATCCGGCCGGAGGCCGCTCAGGACCCGGCCGACGGCGCCTGATCCGGCCCCACCGGTGCCCCCCGCCACGGCGCCACCCACAGCAACAGGACCATGCCCGGCAGGGCCAGGGCGGCGCAGAGCACGAAGAAGCGCTCATAGCCGAGCGCCTCCACCAGCCAGCCGGTGGTGGCGTTGGCCAGGGTCCGAGGCACCCCCGCCAGGCTGGTCAGGAGGGCGAGCTGGGTGGCGGTGTAGCGCCGGTCGGTGATGGCGGCGACGAAGGCCACCAGCGCCGCCGTCCCAAGACCGACTCCCAGGTACTCGAACGAGACCACCCCGAACAGCACCCACCGGTCGGGCCCGACCCGCGCCAGGACGGCGAAGCCGAGGATGGACAGGAGCTGGACCACCCCGAACAACCACAGGCTGCGGGCGATGCCGATCCGCAGCATGAGCAGGCCGCCGAGGAAGGCCCCCACCACGCTGGCCCAGAGGCTCGCCACCTTGGCGACGGCGCCGATGTCGGTCTTGGTGAAGCCCAGGTCCAGGTAGAAGGGCGTGGCCAGGGCGGTGGCCATGCTGTCGCCCAGCTTGTAGGCCACGATGAAGGCGAGCAGGAGGGCCGCCGGACCAGGACCGCGGGCGCGGAGGAAGGCCCGGAACGGCTCCACCACGGCCTCGCGCAGGCTGCGGGGGCGGGACTCGGTGGCGGGAGGCTCGGACATGAGGGCCGTGGCCAGCAGGCCCACCCCCATGAAGGCCGCGACGGTGGCGTGGACCGCCCACCACGGCAGCTGGTCGGCCAGGATCAGCGCGAGGGAGCCGGGTACCAGCGAGGCCAGCCGGTAGGCGTTGACGAAGAAGGCATTGCCCAGACCCAGCTCGCTGTCGGCCAGGACCTCCCGGCGCCACGCGTCGAGGGCCACATCCTGGGTGGCCGAGAACAGCGCCAGCACCAGGAGCAGGCCGGCCAGGACCGGCACCGAGGTGGTGGGGTCGAAGGCCCCGAGGGCCAGGAGGACCGCGAGAAGCCCCAGCTGGGCCAGCAGCGCCCACCCACGCCGGCGTCCGAGGGGCGGCGCGTAGCGGTCCAGGAGCGGCGCCCACAGGAACTTCCAGGTCCAGGGCAGGCCCACCAGGCTGAACAGGGCGATGGTGGACAGCTCGAGCCCCTGATCCCGGAACCACGCCGGCACGAGCTGGAGGACCACGTACAGGGGCAGGCCCGACGAGAAGCCGGTCAGGGCGCACAGGATCATCCGCCGGTCCAGGATGGCACGCCACCATGCGCGGTCCACCGAGCCCTCCGGGTCGAGCGGCCGACCCTAGCGCAGGCGCGACCGACCCGGTCCCGCCGCCGCCCCCGCTTTGCGCTGCATCTCCGTTTTGCATACAGCTACTGCGATGCAACACTCGGATCCCTGCAAGGAGGACCCATGGACGAGGTGATCGTGACGAATGGCCGCATGCCCCGGCTCGGCTTCGGCACCTGGCAGCTCACCGGCGCGGACTGCGTCGAGGGCGTCAAGCACGCCCTCGAGCTCGGCTACCGACACATCGATACCGCGGCCGTCTACAACAACGAGGAGGCGGTGGGACGCGGCATCCGCGAGGCCGGGGTGGACCGGGAGTCCATCTTCCTGGTCACCAAGCTCTGGCACACCGACCTGCGTCCCGGCGCCGTGCACACCGCCGTCCGCGACAGCCTGCGGCGGCTGGAGACCGACCACGTCGATCTGATGCACATCCACTGGCCCTCCACCGACGGGGTGCCCCTTGCGGACACCCTGGGCGCCCTGGACGAGGCCCGCGAGCAGGGGCTGGTCCGCCACGTGGGGGTCTGCAACTTCACCCCCACCCAGGTCAAGCAGGCCGCGGCCCTCACCGAGCTCCTCACCGTCCAGGTGGAGTACCACCCCTTCCTCTCCCAGGACGATCTCCTGCACCTGTGCCGTCGGCACGGCCTGGCCCTCACCGCCTACAGCCCCCTGGCGCGGGGCCGGGTGCTGGATCACCCCGTCCTCCAGGACATCGCCCGGGAGCACGACGCCACCCCCGCCCAGGTCGCCCTGGCCTGGCTGCTCGGCAAGGACAGCGTCTCGGTCATCCCCAAGGCCGCCAGCGCCGAGCACCGCGCCACCAACCTGGCCGCCTCCGGGATGGTCCTCGACCCCGATTCCATCCGCCGTATCGAGGCCCTGGCCGATGGCGGTCGCATCGTGGACCCCAGCTTCGCCCCCGCGTGGGAGCACCCGGCGGCCGCAGCGCGATAGGCGGCTCCCTCTCCCCGGAGCCCGATGATCCCGCTGCCCGATGGCGCCCACGCCACCTTCCTGACCGAGGCCGACGTCCCGCCTCCCGGCCACCTGCATCCCGTGGGCGACGATCTCTCCGCCCGGGATGCCCTCGCCCGCCTGCAGGCCGGCGAGCACCTGCTCTGGACGGGGGACTGGCACCAGGGGCGCCAGCTCGCCAAGGCGGTGGAGCGCCGCCTGGCGCCGCGCAGCCCCGCCACCGGCACCGCCCTCGCCCGCTGGCAGGCCAGCCGCGAGGTGCGCCGTCGACAGGGCGAGGTGCTGGGGCGCCTGCTCGTGCGCCTCGGGGCCGACGGCTCGGTGGCCCTCCGCCGGGCCCCCGACACCCGTCGTGCCGTGGATCTGGCGTGGGGCCCTGCCGACACGCCGCGTCTGGTGGCCCTGCGGACCCTGGTGGGCGCGCTCGGGGCCGCCGGCTGGACCGACAAGGGCCTCGACGTCCCCGGGCTCCAGGGCACCCTGGTGCCGCGCTTCGGCGTCTTCTCGCCCACCCGGCACGCCTACCTGGGCCTCCTCGACCCGGTGGATCCCACCGGTCTGCACGTCCTCGACGTGGGCAGCGGCACCGGGGTGTTGGGCCTGGCCCTGCTCCAGCGGGGGTCGGCCCGGGTGACCGCCACCGACATCGACCCCCGGGCGGTGTCCTGCACCCGGGACAACGCCCGGCGCCTGGGCCTGGACGACCGCCTCGAGGCCGTCCAGGCCGACCTCTTCCCCCCCGGACTCACCGCCGACCTGGTGGTCTTCAATCCCCCCTGGCTCCCCGAGGCGCCCCGGACGCGGCTCGACCGCGCCATCTTCGATGCCGGCGGCCGGACCCTCGCCGCCTTCCTGGAGCGCCTCCCCGACCACCTGACCCCGGACGGCGAGGCGATCCTGCTCCTCTCCGACCTGGCCGAGCGCCTGGGGCTGCGGGATCGATCCGTCCTCCCGGCCGCCGCCCGCCGCTCCGGCCTCACCTTCGAGGACCGGGACCGGGTGCCCGCCGCCCACCGCCGCCCCGACGGCGACGACCCCCTCACCCGCGCCCGCGCCGAGGAGCACATCCACCGGATCCACCTGCGCCGCGACGAGACGGCCTCGACCGACTGACCCCCGCCCCCGGAGCCCCCGTGTCCTACACCGAAGAGGTGCTCGAGCGCCTCGAGCGCGAGCACGCCCACCGCCCCACCTTCCGCCAGGCCGTCCACGAGGTCGTCGCCGACCTCGAGCCCCTCCTCGAGGCCCGGTCCGTCTACCGCCGCCACCGCGTGTTGGAGCGGATCCTCCTCCCCGACCGCAGCATCGGCTTCCGGGTGACCTGGGAGGACGACGACCAGCAGGTCCAGGTCCAGCAGGCGTGGCGGATCCAGCATCTGGGCGTGCTGGGGCCCTACAAGGGCGGCCTGCGCTTCCACCGCTCCGTCAACGACGACATCCTGGGCTTCCTGGCCTTCGAGCAGGTCTTCAAGAACGCGCTCACCGGCCAGAACCTGGGCGGCGCCAAGGGCGGGAGCGACTTCGACCCCAAGGGCCGGTCCGACAGCGAGATCCGGCGCTTCTGCCATGCCCTGATGGGCGAGCTCCACCGCCACATCGGTCCGCGCACCGACGTGCCGGCCGGCGACATCGGCGTCGGGGTGCGGGAGATCGGCTACCTCTACGGGGCCTACCGCCGGACCGAGAACCGCTTCGAGGGCGTGCTGACCGGCAAGGGGGTGGGCTGGGGCGGCTCGCGGCTGCGCACCGAGGCCACGGGCTTCGGGCTGGTCTACCTCGTCGAGGATCTCCTCCAGGACCAGGACCGCAGCCTGGACGGCCTGCGCGTGGCCATCTCGGGGGCCGGCAACGTGGCCCTCCACGCGGCCCGCAAGGTCGTCGAGCTCGGCGGCCGGGTCGTGACCCTGTCCGACTCCCGGGGCGCCCTGGTGGCCGAGGACGGCCTCACCTTCGAGCAGCTCGACGCCATCGAGGCCCACAAGCAGTCCGGCGGCAGCCTGGGCGAGGTGGCCGACGACGTGGACGGCGCCGTCCATCACGACACCGACGCGGGGCGAATCCACTGGCGGCAGCCCGTGGACGTGGCCCTGCCCTGCGCCACCCAGAACGAGCTCGACGAGGACGATGCCGCGGCCCTGGTCGAGTGCGGCGTCCGGGTGGTGGCCGAGGGGGCCAACATGCCCTGCACCGCCGAGGCCGTGCGCACCCTGCGCGAGGCCGGCGTCACCTACGTCCCCGGCAAGGCCGCAAACGCCGGCGGGGTCGCCGTCAGCGGTCTCGAGATGGCCCAGAACGCCGCCATGGAGCACTGGTCCTCCGACAAGGTCGACCGCCGACTCAAGGCCCTCATGCGCGACATCCTCGACCGCATGGCCTCCGCCGCCGAGCGCTGGGGCGTACCCGGCGACCTCGCCGCCGGCGCCAACCTCGCCGGCTTCGAGCGCGTCGCCGACGCCCTGGTCAGCCAGGGATACTGAGGGTGTCAGGTATTGCCGCTTGGCACTTCTTGGCGAGGGGACGAGGGCACGAGCCACGAGGGCACGAGGGCACGAGGGCACGAGTCCACGTGCCCACGATCCACGAGGGCACGAGCCACGAGGGCACGAG
>CAZPJM010000206.1:0-8818 GCA_964586865.1 uncultured Enterobacteriaceae bacterium | reverse complement strand
CGGGCCCACGCCGCCTCGGCCGACTCGGGGTCGATGCGCATGTGCCTGGCCAGGCGGGCCACGTCCGAGGGGTCAAGGGGGGGCGGGGTGATCTGGATGGCGCCGTCGCCCAGGCTGGGGACGGGCCGCTCGCTGTGCAGGAGCACCAGCCCCGGGATCTTGGCCTTGAGGAAGGCGCGGGCGGTCTCGACGGCGCGGCGCTGGCGGGCCCGGGCCACCACCACCACCGGGTTGGGGCCGTCGATGGCCTGCTTGAGGCCGTGCTGGACGATGTCGGGCAGCTTGAGGGAGCCGAGTCCCAGGCGGCGCGCCGCGTCGGCGGCCTCGGCGATGAGGGTGCGGCGTCCGCTCCCCGGGGGGCCGTACACGCAGACCACCCGGGACTCGCCGTCGGCGGCACCCACCACGGCCCGGGCCAGGCGGTCCCGCTCGTCCAGCATGCCCAGGACCCACCGGGCCGGCTCGCCGGAGATGGCGTCCATCAGGGCCTCGCGCGCGCGGGCGGCGCTGGCCGGGCGCCGGTTGGGGTCCCGGGCGAGGAGGGTGAGGACCACGTGCTCGAGCTTGCGGGTGAGGCCCGGGCGCCAGGTGGAGGGGGGGAGGGGGAGGGTGACCATGGGCAGGTACGCCAGGGCCGCCGGATCGGGGGCATCGAAGGCGTCGCGCTGGGCGAGACAGCGGTAGAGGACCGCGCCCACCCCGTAGAGGTCGGCCCGGGCGGTGGGCTCGCGGCCCTGGAGGACCTCGGGCGCCGCGTAGCCGAGGGTGCCGCGGAAGCCGGCCCGGGGCTCCCCCTCGAGGGTGGCGATCCCCAGGTCGAGCAGGCGGGGCTTGCCGTCCTGGTCGACCATCACGTTGCTGGGCTTGATGTCGCCGTGGACCACCCCCTGTCCGTGCAGGGCCTCGACCACGTCGAGGAGCTCGGTGACCACGTCGACGATCTCGGCGTCGGTGCGGGTCTCGGCCCACTGGTCGACCAGGAGGCCACGCACCCGCTCCATGGCCAGCCAGGCGTGATCGGGGGCGGTGTCCACCAGCCGGACCAGGCCCTGGGAGGGACCCTCGCGGAGGATGCGCGCCTCGCGCTCGATGGCGGGGATGTCCGCCTCGGAGCGGGCCACCTTCACCGCCACCTCGCCGTGGGGGCCGTCGGCCAGCCAGATGGAGGACTGGGCCCCGGAGGAGAGGAGGCGGACGGCCTGGTAGGGGCCGAGGTCGGTCGGGGTGGGCATGGGCATGGCCCCGACCATAGCAAGGTCCATCGCGGCGCGGATCCCCCGCGCGCCCCCGGGAGCCCCCATGGCCGAGCCCCCCGTCCACGTCGCCCTCATGCACCCCGAGATCCCCGGCAACACGGGCAACGTGGGACGGCTCTGCGTGGGGGTGGGGGCGCGGCTGCACCTGGTCCACCCGCTCGGCTTCGACGTCTCCGAGAAGGCGGTCCGGCGCGCCGGACTCGACTACTGGCGCGACGTGGACGTGGTGGAGCACCCCGACACCGAGGCCTTCCTGGCGTGGGCCGAGGGGCGCGTGGTCGTGGCCTTCAGCGCCCGGGGGGAGCGCTCCTTCGCCGAGGTGGACTACCCCGAGGGCGTGGTGCTCCTGTTCGGGTGCGAGTCCCGCGGGCTCCCGGCCGAGGTCGAGGCGCGCTTCGGGGGGGTGCTCATCCCCGCTCCGGGGCGGATCCGGTCCATGAACCTCTCCAATGCCGTGGCGGTGGGGGTGTACGAGGCGCTCCGGCACGTGCGGCCCGCCTGGTTCCGCGGCACCGGCGCCCGACCGGCCCTCCAGCGGGACTGACGGGACGGCGGGGTTGTTTCGTCCACGAAGCGCTGGTGCACGAAACATCCTTGCTCTACAGCCCGAGGGTGGTACGCCGAACACGTCGTCCCCAGCCCGGTGTGGGCGGGTCGTCCGGGGCCGGTGGGCCCCCGACCTCGAGAGGCCGCGACCTCCATGTTCCAGTCCTGGGCCCGCTTCGGGCCGATGGCGGCGGGCCCCCTCCGGGCCTGGCTCGCCCGCCCCGCCACGGTGGGGCTCCTCCTGCTGGCCGGGGTCATCCTGGCGTGGGGCAGCGGACCCCTGGCCGTCGACCGGGCCCTGGCCGGCGGCATGGGGCCCCTCTGGCTCGCCGCCACCCGCCTGCTGGTGGCCGGGTCGCTGGTCCTGATCGTGGCCCGGCTGCGGGGACGCCCGGTGGGCCTCGGCCGGGCCTGGGTGCGGGTGGGCCTCACCGGCCTGCTGGGGTGGTCGGTGGGCAATGGGCTGCAGGTCGTGGCCCAGCAGGACGTGCCCAGCAGCGTCGCGGCCCTGCTCCTCGGCCTCTCTCCGGCCCTGGCCGTCCTGCTGGACGCCGCCTGGGCCCGCCGCTGGCCGGGGCTCTGCCGGGTGATCGGTGTGGTGGCGGGCCTCGTGGGGCTGGTCTGGCTGGTCGGAGGCGGCGGACTGGGGCTCGTGGGCCCGTGGCCGGTGCTGCTCCTCCTCCTCGCCGCGCTCGGGTGGGGGGCGGCGGCGGTGTGGGAGGCCCGCTCCAGCACGGCGGTGGCCCCCTCGGTCTCGGCCGGCTGGCAGATGCTGTCCGGCGGGCTGGGGCTGGGCCTGTCGGCCCTGGCGCTGGGCGAGCCCCTCCCCCTGGCCACCGCCGAGGGGTGGGGGGCATGGGCCTGGCTCACCCTGGTGTGCGGGGCCCTCGGCTTCCTGGGCTGGGTGGAGGTGCTGCGCCGGGTGCCGGTGCCCCTCGCCATGACCCAGCCCGGCCTCTCCACCCTGGTGGCGGTGGGTCTGGGCGCGGCCTTCCTGGGGGAGCGTCTCGGCCCCGAGGCCTTGCCCGGGGTGGGGCTGGTGCTCCTGGGGGCCGGCCTCTCGGCGGTGCCACCAAGGCCCCGGGGGCCTCGCATGCGCCTGTCGTGGCCGCGGCGACGCCTCCGCCCGGTGGCCCTGGTCGAGGGCGGTCCCGCCCGCATCGTCGGTCGGTGTCCTAACGGCGGCCGGCCCTGATCCGATCTGCAGGCGGGGCGCTCCCCTCCCGACCACCGGGTGGATGCGGTACCCCTCTTGCGGGGTCGGAGACCTGTACGGCCCGCCACCCGTCCCCCTTGCGCGGAACCCGGGGAGCACTACAATGACGCCCATGCCCTTCTCGCGAGGTACCTCGGCCATGCGCCCGCTGCTCCTGTGCTCCCTGCTCTGCCTCGCCGCCGGTGCCTGCAAGAAGACGCCCGAAACCGACGAGATCGTCGAGCAGGCCAACCCCTACCGGGACGCCGTGAAGACGAAGGCCCTGCCGGATGGCCTGGTCCTGGAAGAGGTCGACCTGAACAACGACGGCCGGCCCGAGATGTTCAACCACTACCGCGAGCGGGCCGACGCCCCTCGGCTGCTGGTCCGCAAGGACAGCGACCTGAACGACGACGGCCAGGTCGATGTCCGGTCCTGGTACGACGAGCAGGGCCGCCTCGAGCTCGAGGAGATGGACGGCGACTTCGACGGCCAGATCGACATGTGGGATCACTACCAGGACACCGACGCCGACGGGGAGTCCGAGCGGGTCTCGAGCGAGGTCGACACCGACTACGACGGCAAGCCCAACATCTTCACCTACTTCCGCGACGGCGTCCCGGTCCGCAAGGAGCGGGACACCAACGGCGACGGCCGCATCGATCAGTGGGAGAAGTTCGACAGCGAGGGCAAGGTGGTCAAGCGCGGCGCCGACACGGACTTCGACGGCTCGGTGGACGAGCGCGACTGATCCCGGACCTCCGTGGGCCCGGGTCCGTGCTACCCTCCCGGCCCCCCACGCCCCGGAGCCCCCGTGTCCGACGAAAAGGCCGGTGGGCGGCTCGTCATCGTTGATGACGAGCCCGTCATCCTCCAGCTCCTCACCACCATCTTCGCCGACGACCGGTTCGAGCTCGTGGCCTGCCCCGACGGCCGCTCGGCCCGCGAGGCCATCGCCGCCGGCGTGGACGTGCTGCTCACCGACAAGAACCTGCCCGACGTGGGCGGGCTCGAGCTGGTCCGGGAGGCCCGGGACCTCTGGCCCGACGCCGAGGCCATCATCCTCACCGGCTACGCCTCCCTGGACACGGCCCTCGAGGCGATGGAGCTCGACGTCTTCGACTACATCGTCAAGCCCCCCAAGGACATCTTCGACGTCCGCCGCAAGGTGCACCAGGCCTTCGAGAAGCAGCGGGTCCAGCGCGAGAACCGGCGGCTGGTGAAGGCCCTCCAGGACAAGGCCGACGCCCTCGAGGCCAGCCTGGAGGAGCTCCGCCGCGCCCAGCAGGAGCTGGTCCAGTCCGAGAAGCTCGCCGGGATCGGCACCCTGGCCGCCGGCATGGCCCACGAGATCAGCTCGCCCCTCTTCGGCATCCTCGGGCTGGCCGAGGCCATCGCCGACGAGGACGATCTGGAGGCCGCCCGGGGCTACGCCACCGAGATCGTGGAGTACAGCCGGACGATCAAGGGGATCGTCGCCGACCTGACCAGCTACACCCGCAGCGCCGCGCGCGAGTACCTCACCACCATCGACGTGGGCGGGATCCTGCGGGACTCGGTGCGCCTGGTGGCCCGCAGCGCCGGGCTCGCCCTCGATGCCGTGCCCGTCACCGCCGCCGAGGGGCTCACGGTCCAGGCCCGCACCAGCGAGGTGCAGCAGGTCTTCGTGAACCTGGTGAAGAACGCCCTCGAGGCCACCGGCCAGGCCCCCGGAGGGGTCCGCATCGAGGCGGTGGCCGACGGCGAGTACGCCGCCATCCGGGTGGTGGACACGGGCCCGGGCATCCCGGCCTCCGAGCGCCGGCAGGTGTTCGACCCGTTCTACACGACCAAGGAGCCCGGGAAGGGGACCGGCCTGGGGCTGAACATCGTGTACCGGATCGTCACCAAGCACCGCGGGACCGTCGCCGTCGAGGAGACGCCCGGCGGGGGGGCCACCTTCGTCGTGCGCCTGCCCGTCGCGGCCGACGGCGCGGTGGGGGAGAGCGTCGAGGGACCCTGATCCGCGGCGGGTCGGGACCCGAAGCGGGGACGCGCCGTCACCGGCGCGCTACGAGGCCGCCATGCGACTCTGGCAGCAGCTCGCCCTGGCCATGGTGGCCGTCTCCCTCGCGCCGCTGACCGTGGTGTCGTGGCAGGCGGTGGAGCTGACCTCGTCCCAGGCCGATGCCGCGCGCAAGGCGGCCCTGGAGCGCGAGGCCATCGCGGTGGCCGACGAGCTGGGGCGCTGGGTGCGCCTCAAGGCCCAGGCCATCGCAGGCTGGGCCAACCTCTACCCCGACCTCACCGTCCGCCCCCCGGCCGTCCGCGAGGGGCTCCTCAAGGCCGTCTACCGGGCGGTGCCCGGCGCGGTCACCGTGGCCCTCCTCGACGAGGACGGGCTGTCCGGGCCTCCCGGCGCCGAGATCGCCCCGGTCTGGCTCGACCTCTCCCTGCCCGAGGGCGACCCCCTCTCCCGGCGTCCACGGGGCTCCGAGGCCCGGGCCCAGGCCTTCCTCCAGCGGGTGCCGCGCCCCGCCGAGCCCGGCCAGCTCCTGGTGGGACGCCCCTTCACCCCCCCGGGCACGGTGGTGGGGCGCCAGCCCGATCCGGCGCTGCCCGTGGCTGCGCGGGGGCCCTTCGGCGATCCGGCGGTGCTGGCGGTGGAGCTGGCCCTCGACGAGGTGGACGCCCTGCTCGGCCACCGGGCCTCGGCCGAGCGGGCCTTCGCCCTCGTGACCACCGACGGCACCCGGGTGGTCTCCCACGGCGAGGCCCCCGACGGGGAGCTGCTCCGCCCGCTCCTCTCCCAGGACGCCGCCACCCTGGAGCTGCCCGAGATGGGGCGGGTCGGGGCGGTGGCGGCCGTGCCGGGGGTGCCCTGGGCGGTGGTCATGACCGAGCCGGCGGCGGCCGACACCGCGTGGCGCAACCTCCGGAATCGCCTGCTGCTGGCCCTCGCGGTCTCGCTGGCCGTCGCCATCTTCGCCGGGATCCTGGTGGCCCGCTCCTGGAGCCTGCCCGTGGCCGGCCTGCGCTCGGCGGCCCTCACCGTCGCCGAGGGGGATCTGGCCCACCGGGTGCCCGCGGGCCGTCGCGACGAGCTGGGGGAGCTGGCCCAGGCCTTCAACCACATGGCGGGCCGCCTGGCCGCCACCCTCGAGGAGCTCCAGGCCCGCCGCGCCGAGGTCGAGGCCTTCGCCGCCGAGCTGCAGGACCGGGTCGAGGCCCGCACCGCCGAGCTCGAGGCGGCCCAGCGGGATCTGGTGCGGGCCGGCCAGCTCGCCGCGGTGGCCGAGGTGGGGGCCGGGCTGGCCCATGAGCTCAACAACCCCCTCACCAGCGTGCTGGGCTCCCTGCAGGTGCTGGCGCTGCGCCTCCCCGAGGACCTCCGCCCCCTCGCCGCCCAGGCCGAGGCCGAGGCGTGGCGCTGCCGCGAGGTGGCCGATGCCATGCTCCAGGTGGCGCGACAGGATGCGGGCGACGCTTCCGCCCGTCGGATCCCCCTGGACGAGGTGGTCCGCGAGGCCGCCCGGCTCGGCGAGGCCGTCTTCCGGCGGCGCGGCGTGGCCCTCGAGGTCGCGACCGACGCCCCCGATCTGCACATCGAGGCCGATCCTGCCGCCGCGGTCCGGATCCTCACCCAGGTCCTCCAGGGCCTGGGGGCCGGCCTGCCCGAGGGGGCCAGCCTGTCGGTGCGCACCCGCGCCTCCGAGCGGTCCGGGCACGGGCCGGTGGCGGTGGTGGAGCTGGTGCCCGATCGTCCCGTGGCCACCGGCTCCAGCCGGGATCACTACCTGGCGGCCGGTCTGGGGCTGTGGGTGGCGCGGCGGCTGCTGACGGGCCGGGGCGGGCGCCTGGTGGAGCCCGACGACCGGGACGGGGAGGGGGCATGGCGCCTCGAGCTCCCGGCGGCGTGATGCGGTGGCTGTGGGTGGCGGCCGCGGTGGTCCTGGCGGTGGCCGGTGCCGTCCTGGGCCTGGCCTGGGTGACGGCGCCGGGCGGGGCCGGGGGGCTCACCGTGGTCGAGGTGCGGGGCCAGGTGGAGGTCCGGGGTGGGGGAGGGGGCACCGGGCGTCCCGCCACCACCGGCATGGTGGTGGGGGCCGAGGAGGCCGTGCGCACCGGCGCCGACGCCACCGCCGTACTGGCCGCGGGCCCGGACACCGAGATCCAGGTCGAGCCGGGCTCGTCCATGGTGGTGCGGCGCGTGGATGCCCAGGTGGTGAGCGTGGAGCTCGAGGGCGGGCGGGTCCGGGCCGACGTCCGGGGCGCGCGGCGCCCGGTGCGGGTGGCGAGCGAGGGCCGGGCGGTGCGCACCCAGGACGGCACCGTGGCCGTGGCGGTCGAGGACGGCGTCTTCGCGGTGGAGGTGGCCCGCGGCTCCGCCACCGCCGAGGGCCTGCCCGGCGTGGATCGCATCGAGGTGGGGAGCAGCGTGGTGGGCCTGCCCTCGGGTGAGGCCGCCCTCGGCGACATCCCCGACGAGGTGGTCCTGGATGTGGCCTGGCCCGAGGCGCGCCGCACCCGGGAGGCGCGGGTGCCGGTCCGGGGACGGACCGCCCCGGGGGCGCGGGTGGTGGTGACGGGGGGCGCCGATCCGGTGACCGTCCGCGCCGGCGCCGACGGCCGCTTCGAGGCGATGGTCCGTCTGCGGGAGGGCGCCCACCCGGTGGTCCTCGAGGCCACCGACCCCTTCGGCCGGGCCATCACCGATGAGGCCGAGCTCGAGCGGGACACCACGCCGCCGGTGCTGCGGGGCGGCGCGCCGGAGGGCCCGTGACCCCGTGGCTGCTCGGCCTGGCCCTGGCCGCCGAGGTGGCCGTGGTGAGCCCCGAGGGCCCGGTGCGGCCCGGGCAGCCCGCCCTGCTCCACGTGGCGGTGGTGGACGACGCCGGCGAGCCCCTCCCCGAGCAGGGGGTCCGGGTGCGCACCGAGGGCGCCCGGATCCGGCGCGACCGGGAGGCGGTCCACCCGCCCGGCACCTCGGCCTGGCTGCTGGAGCCCCCGGGTGCCCCCGGCGCCGTCGCCCTCGAGGTGGACACCCCCGACGGTCCCGTGTCGATGGAGGTCCCGGTCGAGGCCCTCCCCCCGCCGCCATGGCAGGCCCCGGACCGGGTGCGCCTCGGCGAGGGGCGGCCCCTGGAGTTCCGGATCGAGGGGGACGTCCCCCCGCCCGACGCCCTGCTCATCACCACCAGCGAGCCGGCCCGGATCACCACCACCCGCGAGGGGCCGGACCTGCTGGTGCGCCTGGAGCTGGAGGGGAGCGGCGCCCGCGCCGTGCTCGTGGGGCTCGCCGATCTCCGCCGCGAGCACGCCCCGGTGGTCGTCACCGCCCGGGTGGTGGCCCGCCGGGACCTCACCTTCGACGTGGAGCCGGGCGCCACCCTCACCGTGCGGGTGGGAGACCGTCGCTATGGCCCGTTCGCCGCGGGCGACGACGGCCGGGTGCAGGCCACGCTGGACCAGCTCCCCGGCGAGGCCCGCGCCGAGCTGGTGGTGGCCGATGACCTGGGCAACGAGCTGGTCACGCCCTACGTCCTCTCGGCCCGGGCCGAGCCTGTCCTGCTGGCCCTACCCACGCTCCCGGCCTGGCCCGGGACGCTCCCCGGTGTCGTCCGCCTGGCCACCGCCCGACCCGGCGGCCGGGAGGGCGGGGTGGGCACCCCGTCCTGCGCGGCGCCGGCACTCGGGCCGGTGGAGGTGGTGGCCGAGGCCCCCGGACGCTTCCGGGTCGCGGTGCCGCCACGCCCCCTCGAGGGCCGCGAGGTCCGGATCACCTGCACCCTGGGCGCCGCCCGGGCCAACTTCGCTGGGCCGTTCCACGGGCTCGCGCTCG
>CAZPJM010000205.1:0-8884 GCA_964586865.1 uncultured Enterobacteriaceae bacterium | reverse complement strand
GCGGCCATCGACGAGGCCGCCGGCCGGGTGGACCCGGAGCGACAGGTCGAGGTGGACTGGGTCTACCTCCGATACCGCCGGGCGACCTGAGTCGACGCCGTCCCGCGCAGCCGCAGGGCGGGCCGCCGCGGTCAGCCCGCGAGTCGCTCCACGATGGCCGCTGCGACACCGTCATCGCCGGTCGCAGCGGGGTAGTGGCCGACGCCGGGGAGCGAGACCAGGTCGGCGGCCGTGGCCAGGGCGACCTCGCTGGCCTGGTGGGGGCTGACGACCCCGTCGAGAGCGCCGGACAGCACCATCACCGGGATGTCCGGACGCACCCTGGGGAGGGGGCCGGCGAGGGCGCGCGCCACCGCCTGCCGCAGCGTCGGGTAGGCGTCGACCCCGCGGAGCGCGGCCTCGTCGAGACAGGCGGCGAACCGGGCCGACGGGGGCTGGCCCGTCTCGGCGTGGACCTGGGCGAGCAGATCGGCGACCAGGGTGGCCCGCGGCTGTCGTCGAATCCGCCGACTGCGCGTACGCGGCTGCCCCCCGGCCGGCGGCGCGATGAGCACCGCCCCACGACGCGGCGCCACCCGGCCCTGGCGGAGCAGGTCCCGCAGGAGCCACCCGCCCAGGGAGTGCCCGACCAGCACGTCGGCCCCACCCTCCGAGGCGGCCACCCGCGCCATCGCCGCGTGCAGGGCGGAAGGCTGCGGATCCGCCGGTGGCCCGTCCCCGTGGCCGGGCAGGTCGGGCACCCACACCTCGAAGTGGGGGGCCAGCTGTTCCGCGAGGGGCAGCAGCACGCGGTGATCGAGGCCCGGACCGCCGTGGAACAGCACCAGCCGCGGACCGGCACCGAGCCGGGCCCCGCGCCAGTCCGCGGGTGGAGCATGGTGTCGGCGGGCACGCGCCATCGGACCTCTCACGGGGCCCGTATCGGGGACCGCCGCATCGGCACGCCGGACGCCCAGCCCCACCCTGGCAGGGACCGCTCGGCGGTCCGGCACCGAGCATCCGGCTGAAGGGCATGGACGTTCGAGGCCGCGATCCTGTTTGCGGCGACGACGCCGAGCGCGTCTACTTCGCCTTCCGTGCGGAGGGCACATGAGACCCGCCTGCCTCGCGAGCCTCATCACCTGCGCAATTCTCGGCGGCTGCGACCCGGACCTGATCGATCCGTACAAGCGGCAAGCCGAGGCACAGGCGAGCCTGCCCGCCCACTGCCGCTACATCGACCGTCCCATCCCAATCCATTCGGTCCCCGGGTACTGGTGCGATGACAATCGGTACGGGATCCCCGGCGATTGGGCCACCGGCCCGGTGGTCACGCCGGAGGGGGAGCTGCTGGACCCCATCGTGCTGCACGAGGGCGAGGGGTTCACCATGGCGTGCGAGGAGTGGGAGGACCCGCCGTTCCTCTCGCCGGACCAGGGATGGGCCAGCGTGTTGATGTGCGAGGTGCCCTACATCGACCAAGGCCGCGCGGCCTTCATCCCCGTGCGGGAGCTGTGGGAGTGAGCGCGCCTGCTCGGTCGCCACGCGCCAGGCCCGACCGCGGTCGCGACCTTGTACGCGGCGACGACGCCGAGCGCGTCTACTTCGCCTTCCGTGCGGAGGGCACATGAGACCCGCCTGCCTCGCGAGCCTCCCCGAACCCATGACCTGGGCGTCGCCGCCCACCCAACCGTCCCGGATTCGGAGGTCGGCGAGCGCGCGGTAGACCTCCGCGTCCAGGTACGCGTCCGCCAGGCGCGCGCGCGGCCCGGGCGGCGCGGATGGCGATGAGGTCGGAGACGTTCCAGACACCCGGAACCGTGACGAGCAAGTAGGAAACCCTGACACCGCTGCGCAAGGGGCAAGTGGAAATGCCTGACACCCTTCATGCGCTATTCTCGCGGCCTTCCGGCCACCCAGGATCCACCCTCCCATGCACTACGACATCTTCTTCTCCATCTCCCAGACCCCGGTCGACGGGCACCTCCCCACCGAGGCCGAGATGTTCCGGAACTTCTTCGACCAGGTCGAGGCGGCGGACCGGCTCGGGTACGGCACGGCCTGGATCGCCGAGTCCCACCTGTCGAGCGAGGTCCAGAAGACGCATGAGAAGCCGGTCATCCCCCACTGGGAGGGCGAGGTCGGGCTGAACGTGGACTTCCTGCAGCTCGCGACGCGCATCTTCCAGCGCACCGAGCGCATCGAGGCGGGCTCGGCCATCATGAACATCCTCACCATGGGGGGCCCCATCGCCGCCGCCGAGCGGGTGAGCGCCTTCGGCGCCCTGCACGGCCTCGACCCCGAGGCCTCCCGCCGGATCCACGTGGGCTTCGCCGCCGGACGCTTCGACTTCATGAACCGGGCGACCGGCGTGGTGCCGCGCACCGCGGCCGAGGCGGCGGCCGGACGGGTCTGGAAGAACAAGGTCTTCGCCGAATCGGCCGAGATCTTCGTGCGCCTGGTCCACGGCGAGACCCTCTCGAGCGAGCAGGTGACGGCCCCCACGCCGTTCACGGCGGATGACTTCCGCAGCCCGGAGCACTGGCGGGCGGTGCAGGAGGCGGCCGGCACGGACGCCGAGGCCATCCCGGTGGAGCGCTTCTGGACCTTCGAGCCGGTCAGGATCGTCCCCCAGGACTGGCGCCGTGAGCTGGTCCAGCTCGTCATCGGCTCCCACGATCCCGCGCTCCAGGCCCACGTCAACACGCTCTACCCGGTGCACGTCTTCAACCTCTCCATCACCAAGCCCGAGGTCATCGACGCCACCCACGCCCGCATGGCCGAGGCCTTCCACCCCGACGGCGGGCCCTGGCAGCGGCGCTACATGCCGCGCACCGTCTTCGTCTTCCTCAACGAGGAGGAGGGCCTGTCGGCGGAGGCGCGCCGAGAGGCCGCCGGCGAGGAGGCCCGCAAGGCCCTCGGAGCCTACTGGACCGCCCTCGAGGGCACCCTGGACCCGGACAAGGTGGAGCGCGCCGCCGACAATGCCCTCATCGGCAACGCCGAGGACATCGCCCACGAGATGGTCCGCCGCTTCCACCCCGAGGACCGCCTCATGCTGTGGTTCGACTTCTTCAACCACGACAGCGACCGGGTGATCCGCAACATGGAGGCCTTCATGCACAAGGTGGCCCCGCGGGTGAAGGAGCTCCTGGGCGAGCAGGGCTGAGGCCGGGCCACCGGCGACGGGCTCACCCCTCACCGGGCCGGCTCGGCCTCCTCCTCGGCGGTGGCGCCGGGGCCCGGCGAGGGGACGTCGGTGCTGGGCGCCTCGTCCCACTCCTCGTCGCTCTCCGCCGTGTCGACCTCCCTCTCGAGACTGCTGCGGGCCAGGTCCGCCGGCGTGCTCACGAGGGTACCGATCACCGCGACCGGCCGGGTGTCCACGCGGCGCCGGTCACTGGGATCATCGGGGGACACCCGCTCGGGCTCCCGGTCCAGGCCGTCCCGCATCCGGCGTCGGTCGGCCTGCTCCTCGCTCTCCTCGTAGTAGCCATCGCGCAGGTAGGCGCGGAGCTCCTCGTCCCGGACCGCCAGGAGGCTGGCCCGCTGGAGCTCGGCGAGGACGCTGGCGAAGAGCTGGTCCCGCGCGGTGCCCTGGACCTCCGCCCAGATGTTGCCGGCGTGGTCGGTCATGCCGTTCTGCGTGCTGCCGTGCCAGACCTGCTGGGCCAGCCCCTCGAGGGCGCGGGCCGGGAGCTCGTCGACGGGTGGCGAGAGGGTCCCGACCGCGACCCGGGACGTGATCCGGGTGAAGGGGTTGGTGTCGGCGATCGAGGACAGCCATCCCTGCGCGTCGGCGATGAGGCTGCCCTCCGGCGCGAAGACCGCGCCCGCCGAGCGCATCCACCGCCCGGCGAAGATGGTCATGCCCTCGGTGGTGACACCACGAAGCATGTCCACGAGGCCCTCGCGGCTCATGGAGTAGCGATCCCCGCGGACGGCTTCGCGGACGGCCACGGTGAACGCGGCCTGGGCCGAGGCCTGGAGCAGGGCCATGGCCAGGGTGGGGCCTGCCGGACCGCCGAGGGCTGTTCCCACCAGCCCGATGATGGCGGCGCCGATCCCGGTGGCCCACTCCTCCACGACCGCCTGCGCCTCGGCGTACTGGCCTCGCGCCGCATCGACGTCCTGCTGCTCCACGTCGATGCGCTCACGATCCGCGGCGTCCCGGACCCCGTCCTCTCCGGTGTCGTTGTAGGCCTGGCCCATGCGGATGCCCGACACGATCACCCGATCATCCGCCGTCGTGAAGCCCCGCGCCCCCCAGCCGCTGTCCATGGCGTTGTTCAGCACGTCGGTGTTCTCACGGAACTGGGTCCGGGCCTGGCGATCATCGGGGTTGAGCAGGTGGCGGTAGCGATCGTGGACGGTGACCCCACGACGCCGCAGGGCGGCCTGGATGATCCCGTTGGACAGGCCCCGGATCCGCCGCCGCAGGCGGTTCGACCACTCGATCATCGAGGTCTCGGTCGTGGTGTTGCCATCGCTGATGATGTCGAGGAACCGGGCGCTGGCGTCGAGCTGGAACTGCTGGAAGGCCTCCCACTCGGGGCCGCTCGAGGGGTAGTCGGCGGCGCTCCACGGCCCCACCACGTCACGGAAGGAGCGGCCCTGTGGGTCGTCCTGGATGATGTTGGACCAGTCGAAGGCGATGCGGCTGTCCGAGGCGTTCTGAAGCAGGTCGTTGACGCCCGCCACGTTGTCCCCCCACTCCATGTGGAAGTGCAGCGTGCGGCTCTCAGCGCCGGAGACCCGCTTGATCAGGTCCCGGACCAGGTTCATGGCGTCCCCACCCCGGCCCGTCATGGGAAGGATGGCGATGAGGGGCTCCCGGAGCTGCTCCCAGCAGTCCTGCCGGGCGCCATCATCGAAGGCGCGGTCGGTCTCGCGGTAGGCCTCGTGGGCCTTGTTGAGGAGGTCGCGGTAGTCGCCGCGGCAGCGCCGGGCCTCGCCCAGGATGGCCCACTTGTGCCGGAAGACGAGGCGTGCGCGCTGCTGGGCCAATGCGTCCGACTCGTCGACCACGGCCTGCATCTCGGACTGCATCTCGGCCACGGCCCCCTCGGCGCCGGCCCCACGGCCAGCGAGCCAGGTGCGCATCTCCTCGTCGGACATGGCGGCGCCGGCCAGGAGCTGGCCGCCCGTGTCGCCGCGCTGGGCTGCCGCCGCCTCGCGCATGAGGGCATCCCCCCGGAGGCGGGCGAGGGCCTCGATCCGACGCTCGCGGGGCGCCGATCGAATCTGACCCATGAAGACGGGGTCTTCGAGCAACCGCTGCCGCTCGCCCTCGGAGAGCTGGTCGATGAGGTCGAGCAGGTCCTCGCGGGAGGGGTCGGCGAGGATCCGCTCCACCGCCGGGAGCTCTCCGGTGCCGTCATTGACCGACAGGGTGTCGATCTCGACGCCCATGTCCTCGAAGCCGGTCTCGGAGATCGCGTCCACCACGTCTGGATCCGCCCCCTCTCGGGCGGCCCATCCCTGCATGCGCATGCGGATCCGCCGGTCCAGCTCCGCCTCGCTCAGGGCCTCCCCGCTGCGCGATGCCTCGGCGCGCACCTCGTCGCGGAAGACGGCCCACTGGGTCCGGGCTCGGGTGCGCAGGTCCCGACGCAGGCCATCCTCGTCATTCCACAGCCAGCCCTCGCGCTGGCGCGCCAGGTCGTCCAGGCCCGCCTCGCCCCGCAGGGCGTTGCGGAGGGTCTCGAGCTCCTGGCCCGAGAAGGTCCGGTGGAGGGAGGCCATCAGCATGCCATCCCCCCGCATCTCCTCGCGCTCGGCCTCGGTGGCGCGGCAGATCTCCTGGTAGGTGCCGTCGAAGCTGCGTTCGGCGATCATGGCCATGGTGGAGTCCCGGCGGCTCATGCTCGCGCGCAGCCCACAGACCGAGAGGGCCTGCACCAGCAGCCCGGGTTCGCCGTTGAACCGACGCATCAGGGCGAGTCGGAGGGGCTCGGCCGGGAAACGCGCATCGTAGGTCTGGCGGATGATGCGGCGCTCGTCGCCCGTGCGCCCCCGGCCGCCGCGGGTGCCCTGCATGATGGTGGTCATCTCGTGGAGATCCCCTCGCTGGACGGCCCCCCGCAGCGCCACCGCCGCCTGCTGGGCCGCCTCGTCGTCGAAGCGCTCCCCGTCCTCCTCGAGCTGGAGATGGTCGCCCTCGCGGATGAAGCTCTCGTCGGTCCGCCCCACCAGCGCCTCGGGCAGGGTCAGGCCGGTGCGCCGCGCGAGGAGGGCCCGCAGGTTGCGGTGCCCCGGCCCGACCCCCTGCGTCTTGACCACGATGTGCGCTTCGAGGGAGATACCGTAGACCTCCTGGTACAGGTCGAGCGCCCTGCGACGCCGCCGCGCCTCGTCCGGCGGACCCTCCTCCCCCACCAGGGCCTGGAAGGCGGCCATGATGGAGTCGGCCCGCGCGTTGAGGTCCAGGTCCCGGCTCCCACGTGGAATCCTCTCGATGCGGCGGAACAGGGAGTTGGCGCGCGCGCGGGCCGCCAGCGCCCAGGTGTCCTCGCCGTCCCCCTCGGCCTGCCGCCCCTCGTAGAGGTCCATCATCCGACGGCCGATCCAGCTCTCCAGGTCGCCCAGCCCCACGGCCTCGGCCCCCCGACCAAGACCGTCTCGGATGTTGTAGAGGTCGAGGATGAGGTCGCCGCCCAGGGCGCCGTACCGCCGCTCCAGGATCTCCCGGGCGGCCTCCATGTCGGGGACCTGGGACCGCAGGGCCTCGCGATGGCCGCGGTAGTAGTGGGCATAGGCGAGCAGGTTGGCGTCGGCGAGGGCCGCGTTCCTGCGGTTGCGACGGATGAGGCCGGCGAAGGTCTCGGCCCGCTCGGCCAGGCCCTGCAGCGCGCTCCGCCCGGCGGCGTCCACGCCGTCTTCCGTGGCGCGATCCAGGAGCTCGGCGGTCATGTCCTCGGCCTCGCCGATGATCTGGAGGCAGGCCCGGCGGGTCTCGGGGTCGCTGACCCGGTTCCGGACCGGTGAGGCCAACCCGCTCCCGTAGCGGTCGGCATAGCGGGCGATCCACGCCTCTCGGCCCATGCCGGCGACCCGCGCCCAGCGCTGGCAGTGCCGGAGGGCCCGGTGGACCTGCTCGTCCTCCACGAAGGACTCCTCGAAGGTGCTGTGGAGCTCCTCGAGGGTCACGTCCAGGTGCTCCAGGGCCTCCTCGCGCCCCATGTCCTCGGCCTCGGCCTCGAACGCGGCCGTCCCGGTCGCCGCGATCCGCAGGCCCAGTCTGGCGTTGACCGCCTCGAGCCGATCCGTCCGCCCCTCGCAGGCCTGACGGATGTGCCCTTCGAAGGGCAGGCCGGCGACGCGCCGATAGACGCGATTCCACACGGGCATCCAGTCGGCCCTGCGGCCCCGTCCCGACCGGCGGGCCTCGGCCGCCACCTGATCCCACTGGCCATCGAGGGTTCCCAGGTGGAGCTCGTGGAGGACCCAGGCGTCGCGCAGGGCCTGAAGGGTGCCCTGGACCTCCCGGGCCAGCCCGGCGAAGGCGGCTTCGAGATCCGCAGCGGCCTCGCTGTCGTCGGGGGCGGCCCGACCGGTGCCGTTCACCAGCCCCGACACACCCAGGCGGCGCTCCATCGCCTCGGCCAGGCTCTGGGAGCCGCGCACCGCCAGGCGGAGCTGGCGTCGGAGCCGGTGCCCGGTCTCGGCGTGGTAGGCGGTCTCCAGGGCCTCCTCCGCCCGGTCCTGCGCCAGCCCCCGCGAGCGCGCCAGCATGACCAGGTCGGCGTGGGTCCGATCCACCGCGCCCAGGTGGTCCCGCCGGTCCTCGCCCTCGGCGGCCTTCATGGCCTCGATGGCGTTGTGGAAGGGCCCGAGACGGCCACGGAGCTCGCCGGCGACGGCATCCACGTCGACGCCCTCGCGGGCGGCGGGGGCCTGTGCGCGCTCCGAGGCCGGGATCTCGCAGATCTCCTCGAGCTGGCGGAGGAGCGAGTAGCGGTCCCCGGCGACGGAGGCGATGAGGGCCGCCAGGCCCATCCGCGCCCGGGAGCGGACGAGCTGGTCCAGAGATTCGCGGTACTCGCTCTCGCCATGGCTGGACCGGAGCTGGGCACGGGCCAGCCGGTAGGCACCCCGGACGCGACGAACCTCGCCCGCCGCGTCGCCCGAGGCCCCCGCCACGGCCTGGAGCGCGGCCGTCAGCTGGTCGACGACGTCCCGCTCCTGCTGACCGGCACCGGCACGCGCCTCCTCGGCGGCGGCCGCATCGCCCTCCTGGCGGCGCACCCGGACGCCCCCGCCCCCCCGCACCCCGATGAGCCGCAGCGCCTGGGCCTGCTCGTCGGAGAAGACGTCCACCATCTGCTCGCGGATGGCACTCTCGAGGGAGCGCCGATGCCGCCTGGCGTAGCTGGTCCGCAGGCGCCCGGTCTGCTCGCGAAGCACATCCTGGACATCGGCGCGGGCCGTCTGGGCCGCTCCGCGGACCGCTCTGCGGAAGGTGTGCAGGATATTTAGGATCTCGCTGTCATCTGTGAAGTACTCATTAAACTCGGCCTGCAGGGCCTGCACCGCCTCGCGGACGTAGTTCTCGCAGTCCTCCTCGAGCTGCCGCAGATCGGCCTCGGAGGGCCCGTCTCCCTCCGATGCGTCCTCGGGGCCGGCCCCGCCACCCGTCGCGGTCCCCTCACCCCGGCCCGGCCGACGCTCGGCCACTCCGTCCCGATCGGCCCCGCCCGTCTCGGAGGCCGGGGCCGTCTCGGAGGCCGCGCCCGTCTCGGAGGCCGGGGCCGGCGGGACGGGCACGCCCTCCCGGACGGTCAGCCACCCGACGAGGTCCGAGACGGTCCCGGCGTCCAGGAAGCTGCCGCTGATCGCGTCGTAGACCGGCCTGTTCTGGGCATCGGCATAGGCCTCGCAAAAGATCTCGCGCGCCCGGTTGACC
>CAZPJM010000204.1:0-8942 GCA_964586865.1 uncultured Enterobacteriaceae bacterium | reverse complement strand
CCTCCCCCGCCCGACAGCCCCTTCGAGAACGAGTTCGACGACCGGCCCCGGCGCGACCCCACGCGCAAGCGCAAGAAGAAGCGCAGCCAGGACCGCGAGGCCGACAAGGCCCAGACCCGCCCGCCGCGCAAGCCCAACCGACGGGCCAGCGGTCGGACCTGGCGGGACTGGGAGCTGGACGACGAAGAAGAGGTCTAGGATCCTCCGCTGCGGCCGCCCCTTCGCCGCGCCGTCGGCTTGACCGGGCCGTCGGACGCGGGCACGGACGGCTAGGTGCCGTCCGACGAGCGATCCGACGGGTCCGACGTGGGGTCTGGCGCGTCGGGCTTCTCCGAGGCCTCCTCTCCGCCGTCCGGGTGGCCGGCCTCCTCCTCCACGGCCTCGGACCCGCTTCGGGCGCTCCCGGGATCCGTGTCCTCGGCGTCCGGATCCTCCCCCTCGCCGGTGGCTCCGCCCTCGGGCGCGCCCGCCTGGACCTCGTCCGTGTCCTCCTCGCCGACACCGCCGGGGCCCTCCAGGTGGGCCACCGTGCCGGGAAGGTCCGCGGCCGCCGGGGCCGCATCCACCGTGGCGGCGTGCCCCCCCAGCGCCCGCGCCACCCGGTCGGCCCGCTCGGCCGCTCCCGTCCGTCCGCTGCGCCGCAGCCACCCGGCGAGGGCGTGGGCCCAGCGCCCGAGTCGGAACTGCAGCCCGCCCGGCTCGCTCGCCTCGCCCATGGGGTCGGCCGGCACCCCCAGGAAGTCGCGGGTGTAGATGGCGTAGAGAGCCAGGAAGAAGGCCACGACCACGGGACCGACCAGCAGCCCCGGGAGCTGCATCCAGTACAGGCCCCCGAAGACCGCCAGGAACACCAGCAGGGGGTGGATGTCCGTGTTGCCCTTCATGAAGAGGGGCTTGAGCACGTTGTCGACGGTCCCCACCACCACCAGCGACCAGGTGCCCAGGAAGATGGCGTAGCCCCAGTCCCCCACCACCACCAGGTAGATGACCACGGGGATCCACACCACCACGGTGCCCACCACCGGTACGAAGCTCCCGATGGCGGTGAGGATGGCCAGGAAGACCACGTTCTCGAGGCCGGCGACCGCGTAGCCGAAGCCGGCGACCACCCCCTGGATGGCGGCGGTGGCGATGGAGCCCACCACCAGGTTGCGGCTGAACTCCCGGAAGACCTGGAAGAGCCGCTCCTCGTAGCGGTCGTCCAGAGGGGAGAGGCGCCGCAGGACCTGCAGCACGTCCTCGCCGCGGGTGAACAGGACGATGACCGCGAAGACGTAGATGACCGAGTCGATGGACAGGTCGACGGCCGCCTGGATGATGCCGGGCAGCTCGCCGCTGGCGAACTGGAGGACCGAGAGGGTGGCGTCCTGGGCGCTCTTGAAGAGGTCGTCCTCGACGACGGAGAGCCGGGCGAGCAGCTCGTCGAGCCGCTCCCCCGCCTGGTCCCCCAGGCCACCCCGCTCGGCGGCGACCGGCTCGGTGGCGGCGGCCGCTGCCTGCTCCAGGGCCTCGCGGGCGCCGACGTCGATGGCGGGACCGGCCCAGCCATGGCCCGCCGCCTCGACCGCGGCCTGGGAGACGGCCCCCGTGGCCTCGGCCAGGCCGTCCGGGACCTGGGGCGGCGCGTCGGTGACGACGTCGGTGTCGGTTTCCCCCGCGGCGTCCGTGTCGCCGCCGTCCAACCCCAGGTCCGCCATGGTGAGATCGGGAAGCTGGGGCAGGAAGGCCTCGATCCACTCGGGGATGACCAGCTCGGCCAGGAACTCGTCGATCATCCGCTCGAGCTCGCCACTCTTCACGAGCTCGATGGCGTACTGGCTCACCTCCTGGACCTCGAGGGCGAAGAGGTAGAGGACGAGCGCCAGGGGCACGAACACGAGCAGTGCCAGGAGCACGGTGGTGAGGGTGCTCGCCAGCAGGGCCCGCCCGCCGAGCCGCTTCAGCAGCCAGGCATAGACGGGCCAGCACACCACCACCGTGACGGCGGCGAAGAGGAGCACGTAGACGTAGGGCCAGAAGAGCACCGCCACGGCGACCGTGCTCGCGGTCAGGATGGCGAAGAACCAGCCGTCCTTGACCTGCTGCGACCAGTACTCGGGATCTTGACTCACGCCGCATCCTCGGCGTCGAGGCCCAGCGCGGCCACCGTGTCGGCGATGCGGCCGGTGAGGTCGCCCCGCACCGTCTTGGCGGCCACCTTCACCGCGTTGCGGATGGCCCGGGCCTCGCTGCGGCCGTGGGCCTTGATGACGACCCCGTCGAGCCCCAGGAGCGGCGCCCCCCCGTAGGCCTTCCAGTCGGTCATCCGCTTCAGCTCCCGGAGCCCGCCGCCCAGCATGGACAGCCCCAGGCGCCACTCGATCCGGCGGGAGCTGGCGCGCCGAGCCACGTCGCGCAGCACCTCGCCGACGCCCTCGAGCATCTTCAGGACCACATTGCCGAGGAAGCCCTCGGTGACGATGACGTCGACGGTGCCGCGGGGGATGTCGAGCCCCTCCACGTTGCCCACGAAGTTCATGGGGCCGTCCCGGAGGCGCTCGTGGGCGGAGACGATGGCGGGCGTGCCCTTGTGGGGCTCGGAGCCGTTGGAGAGCAGGGCCACCCGCGGGGCGCGGATCTCGGAGACGATGCTGCTGTAGGCGGCCCCCATGGCGGCGAAGCCCACCAGGCTCTCGGCGTCGGCGTGGGTGGTGGCCCCCACGTCCAGGATGAGGGCGAAGGGGTCGCCGCGGGGGCCGTGCTTCTGCTCGGTGGGGTGGACCGCGGCCAGGGCGGCGCGTCGGATCCCGGGGAGGCGCCGGAGGTGGGCGGCGGCCGAGAGGATCAGGGCGCCCGTATTGCCAGCGCTCACGAGGGCGTCCGCGTCGCCGGCGGCCACCAGCTCGGCCGCCCGCATGGCCGAGCAGGTGGGGCGGTCGTAGATGCAGCGGGGATCGTCGTGCTGCCCGACGAAGCCGTCGGCGGAGACCACCGAGACCCGGCTGGGGTCGTGGCGGACGGCGGAGAGGAGGGTGGAGAGGCGGCCGGTGTCGCCCACCAGGCGCACATGGATGTCGACGGGCTCGAGGGAGAGCCGCGCCACCCCCTCGACCACCACCTCGGGTCCGAGGTCGCCCCCCATGCTGTCGACCGCCACAGTGACCACGTCTCCTCCACCGGCTGGCCGTACCCGAGACGGGCGCATCATGCCACGGGCCCCGCCTCGGCGTGGCCGGGAGAGACCCCCTGCGATAGCCCGGCCCCTCCCAGGAGGTGCCATGGCCCCCCCCTCCGCCAACGTCGTCTGGCACCACGGCCTCGTGGACACCGCCGCCCGGGAGCGGCACCTGGGCCAGAAGGGCGCGGTGGTGTGGCTGACCGGCCTGTCCGGCTCGGGCAAGTCCACCATCGCCCGCCACGCGGAGCGCCTCCTCATCGAGGCCGGCCACGCCGCCTACGTCCTCGACGGCGACAACCTGCGCCACGACCTCAACGCGGACCTGGGCTTCTCGCCCGCCGATCGCGCCGAGAACGTGCGCCGGGTCGGGGCGGTGGCGCGCCTCTTCGCCGACGCCGGCGTGCTCTGCCTGGCCGCCTTCGTGAGCCCCTACCGGGCCGACCGGGACGCGGTGCGCGCGCGGCTCCCGGCGGGTCGCTTCGTCGAGGTCCACGTGGCCACCCCCCTGGCCGTGTGCGAGGAGCGGGATCCGAAGGGCCTGTACGCCCGGGCCCGGGCCGGCGACATCCCGGACTTCACCGGCATCTCCGCCCCCTACGAGCCCCCCCTCGACCCCGAGCTGGTCCTGGGCCGGGACGGGACCGAGGCCCACGCCGAGGCGCGCGTCCTCGTCGAGGCCCTCGGCGACCGCGGTCTGCTGGACGGCACCCCGGCGGGCTGACCCCCGGCGGCCGGGCTGCTACCATCCCCCCGCCTCCCCCCCCGAAGAGGACGCGCTTGCAGATCTCGAACCAGGCACTCATCGCCTTGCTCGCCGTCACCGTGGTGCTCGTGGGTGCCGCCGCCTTCCTGGTGCTGCGCCCCTCGCCCCCCGTGGCCGGCGCCGAGTCCGAGGCCCGGGTCGAGACCATCGTGGAGCTGCCCCCCGAGGTCTACCGGACGGGCCAGACCGACTTCGAGCCCGAGGGCCCGGTCCGGATCCGCGCCGCCGAGGACACCCACCTGCGGATGGACTGCGACGGGCTCCGCATGGACCGCACCATCGGCGCCGAGGGCGTCGCCGTCTTCGACCCGGTCCCCACCGTGGGCTGCGCCCTCGAGATCCTGGTGGACAACCAGCCCGCCGGGGAGCCCTTCGACCCGGTGCTGCCGGGCGACGACATCGGGTGCTCCCTCGACGCCGAGGCCGGCCGGGTGATCTGCGAGGACAGCCTGGCCGAGAAGCACGGCGCCACCGTGCTCGCCTGGTCGTGGGGCGAGGGGCGGGTGACGGTGGACGGCGTCGACGTGGGGCCCGTGCCGGTCGAGAACCTGCGCCTGCCGGTGGGCCGTCACCGCATCGAGTTCCAGGGCGAGCGGGCGCGGTCCGCGTGGTCCCTCACCGTCCAGCCCGATGAGCGGATCGAGATCTTCTTCCACTCGCCGGCCCGCGAGGAGCAGGACCTGCCCCGCCGCCCGGTGGACGCGGTGATGGAGCCCCCGGCGCCCTAGCAGACCCCTGCGGATGCGCGCCCATGGGTTACGGCGGCGGCCCGGGCCCGAACCAGGTCCCGGCGCCCCAGCCGGCGGAGGAACCATGCGCAGCGACGAGGATCGCGCCTTCCAGGCCGAGCGTGAGATCGGTCGGATCAACGCCTTCTTCCCCCTCCTGCCCCTCCTGGGCAACCGGTGGGCCCAGAGCCGCCCCTGGGAGGGCCGGACCGTCGCGCTCAACCTGCACCTCACCACCCTCTCGGGGGCCCTGGTGCGCGAGCTGTCCCTCGGGGGCGGCACCTTCGTGGTCTCGGCGGCCAGCACCGCCACCACCGACCCCAACACGGTCGCCATGCTCCGGTCCCAGGGGCACGACGTCTACACCGGCGCCGACGACCAGGACCGCTTCGCCCAGGCCCTGGAGCACGGACCGGATCTGCTGGTCGACGTGGGCTTCGGTCTGGTGGGCCGGGCCCTGGACGCCGGCGGCGAGGTGGCCGGGCGCATCCGGGGCGCGGTCGAGGTCACCCGCTCGGGGATCGTGCGGCTGCAGGCGCGAGATCGGGTCCCCTTCCCCGTGGTCAACATCAACGATGGCCGGCTGAAGAACGCGGTCGAGAACCGCCACGGGGTGGGCGAGGGCGTCTGGCAGGCGGTCCAGCGCCTGACGGGCATGCACCTCTCCGGCCGCCGGGTGGCGGTGGTGGGCTACGGCCCCGTCGGGCGCGGCCTGGCCGCCTATGCGCGGGCCGCCGGCATGAGCGTCGAGGTGGTGGAGCGCGACCCGGTCAAGCGCCTCCTGGCCCACTACGACGGCTACCCCACGCCCGACCTGGACGACGCCATCTCCCGGGTGGGCGTGGTGGTCACCGCCACCGGCCGGCCCCGCAGCGTGGCGGTCGAGCACCTCCAGAAGGCGCGGGACGGGGTGGTGGTCCTCAACGCGGGCCACGGGGGCGACGAGATCGACATGGCAGGCCTGCGCGAGGCCTCGGCCCAGGTGGACCACGTGGCCGAGCGGGTGGTGCGCCACCGCCTGCACGGCGGGCCCCGGGTGACGGTCCTGGCCGATGGCCACCCCCTGAACATCGTCGAGAACTCGGGCAGCCCCGAGCCGGTCCTGCTGCACTTCGCCCTGCTCGGGCTGGCGCTGGACTGGGTGGCCCACACCGAGCTGCCCCCGGGCGAGGTCAAGGTGACCGCCGCCCTCGAGGACCAGGCTGCCAGCCTGGCCCTGGACGCGCTGGAGCAGGCCGGAGGCTGACGTGGACCTGGCCATGACCCTGGCCGAGGGCGTGCAGGCCCTCCGCGAGGGAGACCCCGGCAGGGCGGTGCCCCTGCTGCGCACGGTGGTGGACGATCCGGACCTGTCCACCGACCCCGACTTCCGGGACATCCACGCCCGGGCCTGCTCGCTGCTGGCCCAGGCCCTCCTCGAGTCGGGCGAGCCGGGGTCGGCCCGCCGGCCGCTCCAGCAGGCCCTCGAGCACCTCGAGGCGCTGGGCGACACGGAAGGCCAGGCCGCGGTGAAGGCCCTGCAGCAGCGTGTCGGCGAGGCCATCAGCGAGCACTTCCAGGCCGCCGCCCGCCGCCGGGAGCTGCGCGCCCTGGCCGACCGACCCGTCGAGGATGTCCTCCAGGGGGTCAGCGATCCGATCCGGCGGGCCGCTCTCCTGGTCCGCAAGGCCACCGCCGCCCTCGAGGTCCAGCGCCTCGCCGACGCCGCCACCCTCGCCGAGGCCGCCCGGGATCAGGCCGCCTCGGTGGGGGACGTCCGCCACCAGGTGCTCGCCGGTCTGGCCCTGGCCCGCGCTCGCCCCGCCGAGGCCGCCCGCCACCTCGAGGCCGCCCGGGCCGTGGCCGACGCCGCCGACGAGGCCAACCTGGTGGGCGCCGTGGCACAGGCCGCCGCCGAGCTCGGCATCGACCTCACGCCCCCGCCGGCGCCATGACCCCGGGCAGCACCCTGCGGATCGGCGCCATCGACGTGGGCACCAACTCGGTGCACCTGGTGGTGGCCGACATCGACCCGGACGGCCGGATCCAGGTGGTCGAGAAGCAACGTCGCCAGGTGGCCCTGGGCGAGGGCGGCCTGGACGGACGCCGCCTGTCGCCCGCGGCCATGCGCCGGGCGCTCCGGGCCCTCGGCGCCTTCCGGGAGGCCTGCGACTCCCTGGACGTCCAGGACATCCACTGCGCGGCCACCTCGGCGGTGCGCGAGGCCGAGAACGGCGTCGACTTCTGCAAGCAGGTGAAGGCCGAGATCGGGATCCACGTCCGGATCATCACCGGCCTCGACGAGGCGCGCCTCATCTACCTGGGGGCCCGCCCCCACCTGGACTTCAGCCGCGGCCGGGTGCTCCTGGTGGACCTGGGGGGCGGATCGACCGAGTTCGTCCTGTGTGACGCCGAGACCACCCAGGTCCGGGCCAGCCTGCCCCTCGGGCACCTCCGGGCCACCGCCCTGTTCCGGCGGCAGGACCCCGCGACGGCGGCCGAGATCGACGCCGTCCGCCGCTGGACCCGCGACGCCCTGGCGCCCCTGGCCACCCGGGTCCACCCCGGCGATGTGGGTCTGGTGGTGGGGACCAGCGGCACCATGCGGTGCCTGGCCCGCATGGCCACCCGGGCCCGCGGCGAGGTGCCCACCGACACGGGGGATGGCCTGCTCCTGTCCCGCGACGAGGTGGAGCACCAGCTCGTCCAGTTCCAGGACCTGCCGGCGCGCAAGCTCGCCCGCCTCCCCGGCATGGACGACAAGCGCCGCGACACCCTGCCGGCCGGCGCCGCCATCGTGGCCGAGGTGCTCCGGTTCTTCGCCCAGGATCAGCTCGTCACCTCGGCCTACTCGCTGCGCGACGGCCTGCTGGTGGACTGGGTCCTCCGCAACCGCCCCGAGCTGGAGCGGTCCCGCACCGAGGCCGATCCCCGACGCCGGAGCGTGCTGCGGGTCATGGAGCGCTACGGCATCGACGAGCGACACGCCCGGCAGGTGGCCCACCTGGCCCTCGAGATGTTCGACGCCACCCGGCCGGCCCACCGCCTTCGCCGCAGCGACCGGCAGCTCCTGGAGCACGCCGCCCTGCTGCACGACGTGGGGCACCACATCAGCGGCGAGGATCACCACAAGCACGGCGCCTACCTGCTCCGCCACACCCGAATGAGCGGCTTCACCGCCCCCGAGGTGGACGCCCTGGCCCTGGTGGCCCGGTACCACCGTGGCAAGCACCCGAAGAAGCGGGACCTGGAGCGCCTCGATCGCCACGGCCGACGACGCCTGCTGGTGCTGGCGGGCCTGGTGGCGGTGGCGGACGCCCTGGACCGCGGCCGGGACGGCAACGTGGAGCACCTGGACGTGAGCCTGGAGGAGGATGTCCTCCGCCTGTCGGCCACCACCCGTGGCCCGGCCCACCTGGAGCGGTGGGCGGTGGTCCAGCGCCAGTCCCAGCTCGAGCGTGCCCTGGACGTGTCCGTCGAGGTGGATATCGCCCCTGGCCCCGCGCTCTCGACGGGCGCCGACAACCCCTGAACCCCGGCGTCGCCCCCCGGATGGGGGCCTCCCCCACCCTGCCCGGATGCACCCCGCGCCCCGCTGCAGTAGAGTGCCCCGAGAACGAGGAGACCATGCAGGCGATCGAGCCGGCCCCCGACCCGCGCGTGCGTGCCCAGGAGCTCCAGCAGAAGCTCCGCGACCTGTACCGGGCATCCAACAAGGTCCTGCACGCCCGCCTCGCGCGGGAGCGGCCCTGGCACATCACGCGTATCGCCCGAGGGGTCTTCCTCGGCTTCACCATCCTGGCCGGCATCGTCATGTTCGCCAGCATCCTCGCGCCGGTGATCCTGCCGGAAGCCGCCCGGTTCATGGCCGACATCGACCGCAGCCTGCCCATCCCCTTCCCCATCCTCAGCCTGATCCTCACCCTGTGCATGGCGGTGGCGTGGGTGACCGCGGGCCAGGCCGCCCTGTCCATCGCCCGGGACTGCGCCCTGCTGCCCTGGGAGGAGGAGGAGCGGATGAAGATCGAGGGCCAGCTCTCGGCCCTGGTGGACGCCGGCGCCTTCATCCAGACCGACCAGGGCGACGATGCGCCCCCCGCCATCGACATGCCGCGCTCGCGCCTGTCCACCGACGCCGATGCCCTGCCCCACTACGCCGCCGGGCGCGGCATGGAGCCCCCGGCCACCCCGGGCGGCACGCTGCAGTACCAGTCGGTGAACCCCAAGGGCGGCCGGGCCACCCCGCGCCCCGCCCCGACCCCGCGCCCCGTGGAGACCTCCCGCGCCACCCCGCGCCCCAGCCCCATGTCGCCGC
>CAZPJM010000203.1:0-9075 GCA_964586865.1 uncultured Enterobacteriaceae bacterium | reverse complement strand
ACCCCCTGGGCTACGCCGGGCATGGCCTGCTGTGGGGCCTGACCCTGCTGGGCCTCTTCCTCCTCGCGGTCACCGACGCCATCCCCCCGGTGCCCCTGTCGGTGCTCGAGACCCGCATCGTGCGCGAGGTGCGCCACACGGCCAAGGGCGCGATGCTCCGCTGGGAGGCCCCGCCGTGGTGGCGCTTCTGGGCGGTGGACGACACCCGCTTCCGGCTCCGGGAGGGGGACCGGGTGTGCCTCTTCGCCCCGGTCTACGCGCCCCGCGGGACGGCGCCGCGGCTCTACCACCGGTGGGCCTTCTGGGACGCCGAGGCCGGGGCGTGGACCTGGACCCGCGACACGGGCACCTGGATCCGCGCCCGCGGCGGGCGGCAGGAGGGGAGCATCCACCACACCTGCAAGAGGAACGGCCTCCGACCTGGACCCTGGCGGGTGACGGTGGAGACCGCGGATGGGCGCACCCTGGGCTGGCACGCCTTCACCATGATCGAAGGCCCCCACCCCGAGCCCGAGTGGCGGGAGGGGGCCTGGCCGTGAGGGCCCGCGCGCCGCGGACCCCCGCAGGGATCAGTTGGTGGTGCCGGAGCCGAACTCCTGGAAGGCGTCCTCGACGCCGTCGAAGCCCTCACGATCCAGGTCGGTGCGGTAGCCCATGATGGGGATGGTGGTGGTGGTGGTCTCCTCCGACTCCACGAAGCACGGGGTCGCCGCGCAGTCCGCCGCGTCGCCGATGTTGGAGGTGTCGCCCTCGAGGGGGGTGGGCGGGGCGAGCTGGCCGAAGGTGAGGCCCACCTGCTCGATGGACCAGGTGTCCGACTCCTCGACGCGGTCGAAGTCGTAGGCCTCTTCCTCGATGGTGCCGGTGGCCGTGCTGCCCGAGAGCTCGAGCGAGATGGTGGTGGTCCGGCGCCGGATCCGCTCGGTCCGGTAGGTGTAGGGGTCGCTCCGGTGGTTGCGGGTGGAGTCGGTCTCGTCGAGGCCCTCCCAGGTGAAGGTCCACACCCCGTCCTCGCGGGTGCCGACCAGCACGTCCTGGTCGTTGATCAGGTACTTCTCGCCGTCCGGGCCATCCAGGATCTGGACGAAGAGGGCCGCGCCGCTGCGGACCCGCTCGGTGGTGATGGTGAACTCCGGGGGCTCGCCGCCACCGCCCGCCGGGCAGTTGGCGTCGATGAGGTTCTCTTCGCAGGTCGCGGTCGTGTCGGAGCTGGTCTCGCCGTCGAGGGTGATGAGCCACACGGCGTCGGGGCTGGGGCCGCAGGCCGACAGCGTCGACAGGGCCGAGACGGCCGCGAAGCTGAAGATGAACGTACGCATGTCTCCTCCAGGGGCGGTGGATCCGCCACGCGCGCATTAGCTCGGTATCGGCCGGGCGCACGTGCGCGTGAGGATCGTGTGGGACCCGCACCGCGCGGATGCCCGGTTCATGGGGAACGAGGTCGCCCCGGCCCTCCCGGGTCCCCGCAGGACGCGTCCGGTCGAACCCACCCCGGCACCCGGCCGACGCCGCCCGGTCGCACGCCCGCGCTACACTGCGGTGCCCCCCCTTGGTGATCTCCGTGTACCCGCGCAGCTATGCCCAGTACACCCTGCTCGAGCGTCTGGCGACGGGCGGCATGTCCGAGGTGGACCTGGCTCGGCGCTCCATCGAGGACGCCGGCTACGTACGCTTCCTGGTCATCAAGCGGATCCGCGCCAACCACGTCGAGGACGAGGCCTTCGTCCGGATGTTCAAGGACGAGGCCCGGATCACCAGCGAGCTGCGGCACACCCACATCGCTCAGGTCTACGACTTCGGCCGGGTGGGCGACGAGTACTACCTGGCCCTCGAGTACGTGCCCGGCACCGATCTGCGCGCCGTGACGAAGGCCCTGCGCAAGCAGGCCCGCCGGATGCCGGTCCGGCAGGCCCTCAAGGTCGCCGCCGACGTGCTGGCGGCGCTGCACTACGCCCACACCCGCACCGATGCCATGGGCCGCCCCATGAAGATCGTGCACCGCGACGTGAACCCGCGGAACATCATGATCAGCATCGCGGGCGAGGTGAAGCTCATCGACTTCGGGGTGGCCCGGGCCAGCGACCGCCTGGAGCGCACCCAGACCGACCACTTCAAGGGCAAGATCGCCTACATGGCCCCCGAGCAGGTCCAGGGGAAGGACCTGGACCACCGGGTCGACGTCTTCGCCATGGGGCTGACGCTCTACGAGATGCTGGCCGGGCGCAGCGCCTTCGCGGGCCTGGACCAGACCCAGATCCTCTACCGCATCCTCCAGGGCGACCTCCCCACCCTCGAGGCGCCCCGGGGCTGGGGCAAGCCGGGACGGGCCCTCGAGGATCTGGTGGCCCGGGCCCTGGCCCATGCTCCGGACGATCGCTTCGCGTCCGCCGAGGCCATGCGTCGCGAGGTGGCCCGGGTGGCCGAGGCCTTCGGGGGCATGCCCGAGACCGCCGAGCTGGCCGCCTTCGTGGACGAGACCCTGCCCGGTCTCGAGGACAAGGTCCGGCGGAAGATGGAGTCCTGGTCCGGCCCGCTCCCCGCCGATCTGCCCGACGGGCCCGTCCCCGAGGGCGCCCTCGGCCCCGAGGACTCGAACACCCTGGACCGGGCCACCGTGGCCCCCACCGGTCCCGTCACCGGGACCCTGGCCAGCCCGGCGGTGGTGGCGGCGGGCGTGGGGACGGTGGGGTTGGCGACCGTGCTGGTGCTGGTGCTGGTGGGCGGCTTCGTCGTGGGCGGGACCCTGTGGTTCACCGTCTTCCGGCCCAGCAACGGGCCGCCGTCCGAGCTCGCCACCCAGGTGGTCGACGACCCCACCCTCGGGGATCCCTCGGCGGGAGAGCCGGCCCTGCCCTCGCCCGCGGCCGGGAGCGTGCCCGGTGAGCCCCTGCGCATCGGGGTGGTGCGCTCCACCGGCGAGGTGGGGGAACCGACAGCCCCGCCCACGTCCGGGGGGCCGGCGCTCGCCCCCTCCACCTCCGAGCCCCCGGCCCGCCTGGCGACCACGGGCGACCCGGCGCCGGAGCGCCCCCGCGAGGAGGTCCCGCCCGAGGGCCCGGACCGGGTGGACGGGTCCGCGGACGGCGAGCCCCCGGGGGTCGAGGCACCGGAGGAAGCCGCGGAGGAAGGCGCGGAGGCGGGCGGCAGCGCCGGCGAGGAGGCGCCCACGGCCGGGACGGGGCCCGCTGGGGGAGCCACGACCGAGTCCACCCCGGCACCCCCGGACGAGCCCACTCCGAGCGAGCCCGCCGAGACCGGGATCATCCGGGTGAGCGCCCCCGAGGCGGGCCTGCCCATCACCATCGATGGCCGCCGCACCCGGTGGACGACGGGCGACGAGTTCGCCTGGCCGGTGGGCACCCACACCGTCGAGGTGCCGGGCTACAGCGCGCGGCAGGTCACGCTGGGTCGCGGCATCGTGAGGACCGTGGTGTTCCGGTGAGGCCCTCGTGGCAAGATGGCGGCCCGTCCGGAGCCCGCGTGCGCCACCTCCTCGCTGCTCTCCTCCTGCTCCAGGCCCCCGCCGCCCTCGCCGCGCGGGTGGCCGTGGTCCAGTCCGACACCCTCCCGCCCTACACGGCCCCGGTGGAGGCCTTCGCCGAGGCCCTCGGCCCGGGTGTCGCCGTCGAGGTCTACAACCTGCACGGCCGCGAGAAGGAGGCCGAGACCCTGGCGGCCCGCTTCCGCGACGACCCGCCCGACGCGGTCTTCGCCCTCGGCGCCAAGGCCGCCTGGATCGTCAACGAGCGCACCCCCAGCATCCCGCTGGTCTACGCCGCCATCCTGTCGCCCTCCCGCTTCGACATCGAGGGCCGCGGCACCGCCGGCGTGTCCATGGTGGCCGATCCGGCCCGGGCGGTGAGCGAGGTGGCGGGCTTCTTCCCCAACCTGCGGACCCTGGCCGTCCTCCGTGGCCCCGGCATCCCCGATGCGCGCATCGAGGCCATGCAGGCCGCCGCCGGGCTGGTCGGCCTGGAGCTGCGGGTGGAGCGGGTCCGGGGGCCCCGCGATGTGCGGACGGCCTTCACCCGGCTCTCCGACGAGGTCGACGCCATCTGGCTCCAAGCCGATCGGGAGGTGCTGGACCGGCCCTCGTACCGCTTCGTGGTCGAGGAGGCCCAGCGCACCCGCACCCCGCTGGTGGTGGAGACCGAGAACATGGTCCGCGCAGGCGGGCTCTTCGCGGTGGTGCCCGACCCCGTGGGGGTGGGCCGCGAGGCCGCTGGCCGCGTCCGGGCCGCCCTCGACGGCGAGACCCTCGACGGGAGTCGCTCCCACGCGGCCGAGGTGGACCTGGTGCTGCACCTCGGGCGGGCCCGCGAGGCCGACACCGGCTTCGACGAGCTGCTGCTCGACTTCGTGGACGTGGTGGTCGAGTAGCCACGCGGGCGGATCGCCCGGCCGCCCCTCAGAGTCCCACCTCGAGGCCCACATGCACGCTCCGGCCGGGGGCCTGCTGGCCCAGCGGGAAGCGGGGCTGGGGCTCGTCGGGGCTTCCCACGACGCGATCCACCTCGTCCCGGTACACGCCGGTGGCGTAGTCCGTGTTGGTCAGGTTGCGGATGGCGCCGGTGAGGCTGACCCGACCCCCGGGCCCCAGGTCGGCCGCCCGGAGCCCCAGGTGGAGCAGACCGAAGGCCGGGCCGTCGTCCACCCGGGCGGTGGGGGACCAGTCGCGGCGGGGGCGGGGGCTGTAGACCTCGCCGGTGAGGGTGGCGGTGAGGGCGTCGGTGGGGCGCAGGCCCAGGTTGGCCTTGACCATGTGCGGCGGGAACTCGTACTGGCGCCGGCCGGCGTAGGGCCCGGCGTCGCTGTAGGAGGCCAGGGTGAGGGCGTAGGCGGCCCGGACGAAGAGCATGTCCACCCGGGCCGTGGCCTCGAGCTCGGCGGCCAGGATGTCGAGCCGCCCTTCCAGGTTCCGGTAGGCGTTGGGCGGGGTGACCTTGTCGATCTCCCGGGTGAGGCTCGACCAGGAGCCGGCAGCCCGGAGGGTCACCGCGTCCACCGGATCCGCCTCGACCTCGATGTCCAGGGTGTCGATCTGCTCCGGGCGCAGGTCCAGGCTGCCGCTGGCGAAGGGGAAGATCTCGGCGCCATCGGGCAGGGTGCTCTGCACCAGCGTCTCGCGGACGTTGCCGTGGCGGAAGGCCCGGCCGTAGAGGATCTTGGCATGGACCACCGGGCTCGGGGCCAGCAGCACGCCCACCCGGGGGCTCACCAGGAGCCGGAAGGCCCCATCGGAGGGGTCCTGATCGGCCTCGGTGGGAAAGCGACGGTCGAGGCGGCCCCCGAGGGTCACCTCGAGCTGGGGGGCGACGGTCCAGGTGTGGGCGGCGTGGGCCCAGGCATTGGTGAGCCGGGCACCGGCGGGGGCCTGGAAGCCGGGCAGGGTGGCCTCGCGCCCGAAGTCGGCGAACTCCCGGTCCACCAGCTCCAGCACGGTCAGGCTGTCGAGACCGATGCCGGCCACCGTCACGTGGTCGGGGTGGGGGCGGGCCTCCACGTCGAGCATGGCGGCCCACTGGCGGGTCCGCTTCTCGGTCTCGACCAGGGTGATCCCCAGGGTGTCGAGGGCGCCGTCCTCGTCGGCGCCCCAGCCCCAGAAGGCGTAGCTCCCCGGGTTGTCGTGGACCTGGGCCCACGCCCTGGGGGTGAGGGTCAGGCCGTCCACCGGGGTGATCCGGTAGCGCACATCGGCGGCGGTGGCGTGGTACTGGAGGCCGAAGGTGTCGATGTCGGTGCCCACCACGTCGAAGAGATCGTCGACCTCCTGGATGAGGAAGGCGTGGCGGTGGTCGATGTGGGTGATCCGACCCTCGAAGCCGCCGGCTTGGAGCGAGGCCCCCACCGCGAGGTTGCGCTTGGGGTCCTGGCCGAGGATGTCCCGCCGGCCGCGGGGGGTGGTGTCCAGGCCCTCCCCGTCCTGCTGGAGGTAGCGGGCGAAAGCGGTGGCCGAGACGGCGGTGCCCCCCACCCGTGTGGTGCCGCCGGCCTGCACCCCCACGTCCAGGCGACCGGGGGCGCCGGCCACCACCCGGGCCGAGGCCCCCTCCAGGTCGCTGGCGTCGCGCGTCACCACGTTGATGACGCCCGCGAAGGCGTTGGTGCCGTAGACCGCCGAGCCCGGCCCCTTGATGACCTCGATCTGGGCGATGTGGTGGATGGGCAGGTAGTCGTCGACCCAGGCGTGGGTGTAGACCCCGTCGTACAGCGGCATCCCGTCGATGAGCAGGAGGACCTTGTTGTTGTCCGCCGAGACGATCCCGCGGAAGCTCGCCAGCAGGCGACCCTCCTGGGTGGTCCACACGTAGATGCCGGGCAGGTCCCGCAGGGCGTCACCCAGGGTGAGGTAGCCGCGGTCCCGGATCTGCTCGGCGTCGATGACGTTGACGATGTTGGGGGCCTTGCGCAGGGACTGGGCGTAGCGGCTCGAGACGGTCACCAGCTTCTGGTCGAGCTCGAAGAACTCGGACTCGTCGGGCTCCCGGAACGGGTTGCGCCCCCCGCCGGCGAAGGAGGGGAGGGGGAGGAGCAGGAGCAGCGCGAGGAGCGGGCGCAGGAGGGCCTCCACGGAGGGGCGAGCCTACCGCAGGCGTCCACCTCCGTCCGGGCGGTGAGCCCGATCCCCTCGCGGTCGCCCACGGGCCCGTTAGGGAGGCGGCTTCGGAGGTGAGATGCGGTGGGTCTCCACCCTGCAGACGGGCCGCGACACGGAAGAGGCGGTGCGGGCGGCCGCGCGCGACCTGGAGGCGGCTCTGGACGGCCACCGGGCCGACCTGCTGCTGGCCTTCGTGAGCGACCACCACGCCGGGCGCTTCCCGGCGGTGCCGGCCCTCCTGCGGCAGCGCTTCCCCGGGGCTGCCATCGCCGGCTGCTCCGCCAAAGGGGTGGCCGCCGTCGGCCAGGAGGTCGAGGACGGCCCGGCCCTGGGGGTGCTGGCGGCCCACCTCCCCGATGTCGAGGTCCGCGTGGTCCACGCCGAGCCCTCCGATCCGCCCCTGGACGTGGACCAGTGGCGGGCCCTGGTGGGCGTCGAACCCCTCGCCCAGCCCGTCCTCATCGTGCTCCCCGAGCCCTTCTCGGTGGCCGGCGAGGTCCTGGTCCGCACCCTGGACGAGGCCTACCCCCACAGCCCCAAGGTGGGCGGGGTGGCCAGCGGCGGCGACGACCCCGGCGACGTGGCCTTGTTCGCCGATGGCTTCGTCCACCGTCGGGGCGTGGTGGCGGTGGCCCTCACGGGCGACGTGGCCATGGACACGGTGGTGGCCCAGGGCGCCCGGCCGGTGGGGCCGCCCCTCGCCGTCACCGCGGCCCGGGGGAACCTGCTCGCCACCCTCGACGGCCAGCCCGCCACGGCCCGGCTCGCCGCCGTCTTCGAGGCCCTCGGGCCCACCGATCGGGCGCTCTTCCAGCGTCAGCCCATGATCGGCATCAGCCCCGAGGGCGGGGCGGGGGTGGGGGACTACCTGGTCCGCGGCGTGCTCGGCGTCCACCGGGCCAGCGGGACCCTGGCGGTGGGCTTTCCCGCCGAGGCGGGCCAGGAGGTCCGCTTCCACGTGCGCGACGCCGCCAGCGCCAGCGAGGAGCTGCGCACCCTGCTGGAGCGCCACCGCGAGGGGGGGCTCACCGAGCCGGCCCGGGGCGCGGTCCTCTTCTCGTGCCTGGGCAGGGGCCGTCGCTTCTTCGGGCAGCCCGACCACGACGTGGGCCTCATCGAGCAGGTCCTCGGCCCCACCCCCCTGACGGGCTTCTTCTGCAACGGCGAGATCGGCCCCGTGAAGGGGCGCACCCACCTGCACGGCTACACCAGCGCCCTCGGGCTCTTCCGCCGCGCCGGCTGGAACTGACGGACCGCTGGGTGGCCGGGGCCGCCGACACGCTGCGGTGGGCCCTGCTCCGCGGCCACCGGCTGCGGGCGGGGTGGCGCGCGCTGCTCCACCTCCCCCTGTTCGCGGGCGCGGTCGTGGCGGGTCTGGTGCCGGTCTTCGCCTACCTGGCCCTGGGCTGGCCCCCCGGGGGGGATCGTCGGCTGGTGGCCCTGGGGCTCCAGGGCGCGGGCTTCGGAGTCGCCTTCCTGGCGGCCCACGCCCTCTCGGCCCTGGTCCTGGACGCCCGGTGGACCGGCGGGTGGCGTCGCGGGCGGCTTCGGGGGGCCGGGCTCGGAGGGCCTTTGGGGCGGGCCCTGGGCGAGCTCGCGGTGGGGGTGGCCCTGGGGGCCCTGGGCCTGGTCCCGGCCCTGGCCATCATGGCCTTCGCCGGCCTCTCCCTCGAGGTGCCGCCCTGGACCCTGTCCCGGTGGGGCGCCTTCGTGGGCCTCTCCGGCGCCCTGGTCCTGGCCGGCACCTTCGAGGAGCTGGCCTTCCGGGGCTACCTGGCCCTGTGGCTGGCCGCCGGGGTCGCCCGGCTGGTCCGGTGGGGCCTCGAGGCCCTCGGGCTCGGGCCGACAGCGGCCCGCCGGACCTCCCACGCCCTCGCCTTCGGGGGGCTCCTGCTGGGCACGGCCGCGCTGTTCGGGGTGGCCCACGGCGCCAACCCCTCGTCGGGCTGGCTCTCCACCGCCAACACGGTCCTGGCCGGGGTCTGGTTCGGCGTGATGGTGCTCCGGACACGCTCGCTGTGGGGGGCGTGCGCGGCCCACTTCACCTGGAACATCGTGCATGGCCTGGTGCTGGGGCTGCCGGTGAGCGGGCTGGGCGCCGAGTCGGGGGTCCACCTGCCCGTGCTCCTGGACCTGCAGGCGGGCGGTCCCGACTGGCTCGGCGGGGGCGCCTACGGCGTCGAAGGCAGCGTCGGCGCCACCCTCTCCCTCGTCCTGCTCATCACCGTGTCGGCCGTCCTGCCTCGCCGTCCGGCCCCCCACGCCCTCCGGCCCCTCCTGGGGGATCCGGTGGACCCGGACGACGGGCCCTCCTCCCAGCCCGCAGCCCCGCCCGGCGCCAGAGCCTCGCCCCCGGGCCCCGCCGGGCCTATCCTGCGCCCCGGAGGTCCCGTGCGCATCGCCTGCCCCCTGGTCCTGCTCGCAGCCCGCAGCCCCGCCCGGCGCCAGAGCCTCGCCCCCGGGCCCCGCCGGGCCTA
>CAZPJM010000202.1:0-9076 GCA_964586865.1 uncultured Enterobacteriaceae bacterium | reverse complement strand
TGCCGAGAAGGACAAGGCGCTGATCGATGCGTTCAGTGCGGCGATCTCGGCGGCGCTCCAGTCAGACGCGGCCTGATCGACGTGCGAGTCCAGTCGTCCTGATGGACAGGCAACTATGGTTTCGTTATTCGCTGAAAACCGAAATGGAGCCATCATGGAGCCCGACACCTGTTGCGTCGTCGCCCCCGGCGACTTCGAGCACCGCCCCGAGCAGGACGCCCGACTCGCCGCCTACTGCAAGGCGCTGGGGCATCCCCACCGGGTGCACATCCTGCGGTTCCTCCTCTCCCAGCAGGCCTGCTTCGCCGGTGAGATCGCCGACCAGCTCCCTATTGCGGCGTCCACGGTCAGCCAGCACCTCAAGCACCTCCGAGACGCTGGACTCATCCAGGGCGATGTCGATGGCCCCCGCCGCTGCTACTGCATCGCTCCTGAGGCTCTTGCAGACCTTCAGCGACTCGTGGGGGAGCTGTGAGTCGCTACGAAGTCATCGGCACCAGCCAGCCCGGGGGACGCGCCACGCTCGACCTGTTCGGACGCGAGCTGCGCGTGGATGCGGCCGCCGACCGCAACCTGGTCCACCCGGGTCCGGCGGAGCTGCTCTGCGGCGCGCTGGCCGCGTGCCTGCTCAAGAACGTCGAGCGGTTCAGCGGGATGCTGCCGTTCCGGTACGACGGAGCTCGCGTCCATGTCGTCGCCGAGCGGCAGGACAGCCCACCCCGGTTCACCCGCTTCTCCTACCGGCTCGAACTCGTCACCGACGAGCCCGAGCGTCGCGTGGAGCTGCTCCACAAGAACATCCGCAAGTACGGCACGGTCTCCGGCACCCTCGGCATCGCCGCCGAGGTGGTCGGGGAGCTCGTCGCCTTGGAGTCCCTCGATGACTGACACCGCGTCCAACCCCCTCGGCCTCTTCGGCCGCTACCTCTCCCTCTGGGTCGCGCTGTGCATCGCCGCGGGCGTCGGCCTCGGCGCGCTGTTCCCGAGCGCCTTCGAGGCCATCGCCAGCTTCGAGTTCGCCAGCGTCAACCTCGTCGTCGCGGTCTTCATCTGGGTCATGATCTTCCCGATGATGGTCCAGGTCGACCTGGGCTGCCTGCGAGACGTGGGCAAGCGCCCCGGCGGGCTCGCGCTCACCCTCGTGATCAACTGGCTCGTCAAGCCCTTCTCGATGGCGCTGCTGGCCTGGCTGTTCTTCAAGGGGGTGTTCGCCGACCTCGTCACCCCCGAAGACGCCAACCAGTACATCGCGGGCATGATCCTGCTCGGCGTCGCGCCCTGCACGGCGATGGTGTTCGTCTGGAGCCAGCTCTCGAAGGGAGACCCGAACTACACGCTTGTCCAGGTCTCGGTGAACGACCTGATCATGGTCTTCGCCTTCGCGCCCATCGCCGGTCTGCTGCTCGGGGTGTCCGACGTCTTCGTGCCCTGGAGCACCCTGGTCCTGTCGGTGGTGCTGTTCGTGGTCATCCCGCTGGTGGCGGGGGCGATCACCCGCAAGGCGCTCCTGGCACGTGGTCAGGGTGCGCTCGACCGGTTCAACGACCGCCTCAAGCCCGCCGGCATCATCGGCTTGCTTGCCACCGTGGTCCTCATCTTCGGTCTCCAGGCACCGACCATCCTCGCCCGGCCCGGCGTCATCGCTCTGATCTCGGTGCCACTGCTCATCCAGTCCTACGGCATCTTCGTCATCGCCTACGGGCTCGCCTGGGTGTTCCGCATCCGCCACGAGATCGCCGCCCCCGCCGCCATGATCGGCACGTCCAACTTCTTCGAGCTCGCCGTCGCCGTCGCCATCAGCCTGTTCGGGCTCCAGTCCGGTGCCGCGCTCGCCACGGTGGTGGGGGTGCTCATCGAGGTGCCCGTGATGCTCTCGCTCGTCGCCATCGCCAACCGCACCCGCGGTGCCTTTCAGGCCCGCGCGGCCGCCGCCTGAGGTCCCCCATGCAGTTCGACAGCATCCTGTTCCTGTGCGTTGCCAACTCCGCCCGCAGCCAGATGGCCGAGGGCCTGGCCCGCAGGCGCTTCGGTGACGCCGTGCGCGTCCAGTCCGCCGGCAGCGAGCCGTCGCGGGTGAACCCCTACGCCGTGCGCGCCCTGGCCGAGGTCGGCATCGACGCGTCGAGCCACACCAGCAAGCACGTCGACACCATCGACCCCGCCTCGGTCGACCTGGTGATCACCCTGTGCGCGGAGGAGTCCTGCCCGGTGTTCCTCGGCGACGCCCGCCGGATGAGCTGGGCCATGCCCGACCCGGACCGAAAGCGCGAGGACCTCAACGACGAGGAGCGCCTGCACCACTTCCGCGTCGCGCGCGACGCCATCGCCCAGCGCCTCGAAGTCCTCGCGGCCGTGCGCGACGCGCCCGAACCATTGGCTCCGAACGAGTTCCACGCCAGCATCCGCGTGCCCGACATCGCTGCAGCCGCCCGCTTCTACGTCTGGCTGCTCGGCGTCGAGCCCAAGGAGTGGACGCACCGGTACGTCACCTTCGTGAGCGAGGCGCTGCGGACGAACTTCGTGATCCTGGTGGACGACGGCAAGGAGCTGCACCAGGACACGCTGTACCACCTGGGTGTCGAGCTCCCGGACCGGGAAGCGGTCATCGACGCACACCACCGCGCCGTCGCCGCGGGATGGACCGTGCACAAGCCTGCCCGGACCACCTGGCGGGGCACACCGCTGCACGAGCTGTGGCTGAAGGACCCCGGCGGCAACCTCGTCGAGGTCTACGCGCGGCTCTCCGACTCCGAGTACGCCGAGATGCCCGAGGACAAGGAGCCGTGGTTCCTCGTCGGCGAGGGGGCGTGATGCGAACCGTCTACCGCCTTGCTCTCACGCTCACCCTGGCCGGGGGATGCGGTAAGAGCACCCCGGACGATCCGCCGACCCCAACGCCAACGCCCCCGGCCCCTGCGACCGCCGCGGCACCCCTCGCCCAGCAGCCCTCCTGCCCGAGCGTGCAGGTGTTCGGCTCCATGCAGCGCTTTCGAGAGGGGGACCTGTCCCAGACGGTGGCGCTGGCGGACCTGGACTGGTCCGGGACGACCATCGCGCTGGGTGCAACAGCGGGCAAGGCCGCCGAGATTACGGCGGTGGACGGCAAGCTCTGGGTGGTCGCACCAGCTGCGGACGGCGTCGACGTCCAGCACGATCCCCAGGACCAGGGCGGCTCGCTGCTCGCGGTGGCGACCCCCGAGGCCTGGGATGAGGGCCGACCCATCGACGCCACGGATGCGACCTCCGTCCTCGCCGAGGTCGCCTCCCAGCGGGTGGGAACCCCGTGTGCCCAGGCCGATGCCGTTCCGTTCATCGTCCGGGGCCGGGCCGAAGAGCTCACGTGGAGCATCGTCGGTCAGCCGTCCGGCAAGCAGGGCAGCGAACAGGACGTCGACGTGGTGATCGTCGGCCTGTGGGCACCGGGTGCCCGTGGCGAGTACGTACCGCCGTCGCTGGACGGCCACCTCCACGTTGTCGCGCCTCCAGCGAACGTGGCCGGGCATCTCGTCTCTGTGCGCCTCGGGGGAGGTGCCACGCTTCATCTGCCGACCGGAGCGCCCTGACATGGCCGACTGGCACGACGGCGCGCCGCCGCCTCTCGCAGCTCCCGCATTCCCGGATCTCCCGCGCAGCACGCATCCCCCTCGGGTGCTGATGCTGTACGGCAGCCTGCGGAAGCGCTCCTACTCCCGCCTGCTCGCCGAGGAGGCGGCCCGCATCCTCGAGGAACTCGGCTGCGAGGTGCGGTGGTTCCACCCGCGGGCCCTTCCGGTCAAGGCACCGGGCCTCGACGACCACCCCGAGGTCACCTGTCTCCGCGAGCTGTCGCTGTGGTCCGAGGCCCAGGTGTGGTCATGCCCGGAGATGCACGGCACGATCACCGGTGTGTTCAAGAACCAGATCGACTGGATCCCGCTGTCCTTGGGGGCGATGCGGCCGACGCAAGGCCGCACCCTGGCCGTCATGCAGGTCAACGGCGGCAGCCAATCGTTCAACGTGGTGAACACGCTGCGCGTGCTGGGTCGATGGATGCGGATGATTACGATCCCCAACCAGTCCAGCGTCGCCAAGGCCTACAACGAGTTTCACGACGACGGCCGCATGAAGGACTCCCCCTACCGGGACCGGGTAGTCGACGTGATGGAGGAACTCTACAAGTTCACGCTGCTGACGCGGGACATCCGAGACTTCCTCGTCGACCGCTACAGCGAGCGACGCGAGGCCGACGCCCGACGGCCGGCGAACGAGGAACGCCCCCAGGACCGGATTGGCGGCAAGGGGCTGTGAGGCTTCCGCCCAATGATGGGGAAGCAACGGGGAGACGATTCCGCTGGCCCCGGTGATCCCAGGCGATCACGATGGTCCCGAGGACCTCCGTGAACGCCACTCCCGACCAGCTCCTGGACCGCATCGCCGTCGCCGTGCGGGGCAACCTGCCGCCGGGCATCTCGCCCGCCTACCTCGACGGCTTCCTGTCCCGGCACCGCCGCACCCTCGTCGGCGTGCTGGAGCGCGAGCTCCGCGCGCGACGGACCCATTCCGGGGCCGACAAGCGCCGCGTCCCGCTCACCGACGCCCCGCCCGAGCTGTGGACGCCGGCCAAGCGCACCGCCGCCAACCTCGCCGCGATGCGGGTCGCCGCGAGCATGCCGCCAGACCAGCTCACCGCCGACGACCGCCGCGTCCTCGCCGGCTACTCGGGCTGGGGCGGCCTCTCCATCGACAAGGTCCGTGACCAGTTCCCCGCCGGCTTCCCCGCGCCCGAGGCCCGGGGGCTCATCCACGAGTACTACACGCCGTCCAAGGTCACCGACGAGGTGGCCCGCGTCCTCCGACCGCTGCTCCCCGACCTGGCCGGCCCCGACGGCACGGTGCTCACCCTGGAGCCCTCCGCCGGCATCGGTCGCTTCGTGCGCTCGCTCTCCGGCTCCGACTTCGACGCCCTGCGCTGGCTCGTCGTCGAGTGGTCCGAGCTGTCTGCCCGCATGCTCCAGGCCATCCGGCCCGACCTCGCCGTCTACAACGGCCCGTTCGAGCGGTGGGTCCGCGAGCACGGCGACGAGTACGCCGGCCGCATCCAGCTCGTCGTCGCGAACCCGCCCTACGGCCAGCGTGGAGCGTCGATTACTGAAGACCCCATCCGCGACTACCGAGAGAAGCAGGCCTACGCCTACTTCCTGCGACGCGGCCTCGACCTTCTCGCCCCGAACGGCCTCGGCGTGTTCCTCATCCCCGGCGGCTTCCTCACCGGGGGCGGTGCCCGCAACGTCGCCCTGCGCGACAAGGTGCTCAAGCGGCACCACCTCTCGGCCGCCTACCGCCTGCCGTCGGGCCTGTTCCCCGGCGCCCAGCTCGTCACCGACCTGCTGTTCTTGCGGTCGCGCGGCGGCGAGCTCGCCGAGGTCGACGCCAGCGACCGCTTCATCCTCGACGGCGGCTACTTCGAGCAGTTTCCGGCACACATCCTCGGCCGTGAGGTCGGCAAGGACGGCGGCGACGACGACCAGACCAAGAGGCCGCGCTGGGGCTACCAGGTCGTCGGCGAGTTCACCCGGCTGCCCGATCTGGTCGAGCGCAAGGTGTGCGGACAGTGCGTGGTCCGCTTCGACGCGCCCGCCGCGAAGCCGACCAAGCAGACCGGCGTCGCCCGCTCGGTGGACGCCACGACCGACGGCCTCCCGCCCGAGATCGCGACCGCCGTCGCCCTCGGCCTGCGCGTCGACACCTACCTGGCCGCGCTCGCCGCCGAGGAGTCCCGCGAGCCCGAGTACCTGTGGCACGAGCTCCACGAGGCGCTGACGGCGTGGCAGGCGACCCACGGCAACCCGTGGTCGAGCCGTAAGCTCCGCGCCCTGGTCAAGAAGGGCGTCACCGGGGCCGAGCGGTTCCTGTCGGCCTTCGAGAAGACCGGGCGCCTGATCGCTGGCCTGCGGACGAAGCCCACCTGGCAGCCCCGCTACCGTGGCCGTCCGGACGACGTCGTGGCCCAGGCGGAGATGCTCTACCGCACCTCCCGGGTGCTCACCGCCGGCGAGCTGCTGGCCTTCCACCGCAAGCAGGGCGGTGCGCTCCGCACCACCGACGCGGTCATCGAGGCCCTGGTCGACGGCGGCTGGGCGGTCGACGGCGACCACGTCCTGCCCATGGACGACTACCTGTCCGGCCATCTGTGGCCCCGGGTCGACCGGGCGCTGGAGCGCGGCCGGAAGGGTGACGGCGTCGCCGCGGCCCAGGCCCGCAAGCTCCTCGAGGTCATCCAGCCCGCCGTGTTCGACGACATCGAGGGCGTGTCCGCGCGGCAGGGCTGGATCCCTCTCGACCTTGTCCAGGACTGGCTCTCCGAGACGCTGAACGGGCGCTACGGCGCGGTCGAGCTCGTGCGCGAGCGTGGCCTCGTGCAGGTCCAGGGCATCGACTACGCGGACATCGGCAAGGCCTACGAGCTCGCTCCCGAGGCGCGCTGGTGCATCGGGTGGATCAACCACGACAAGACGGTGTTCCGCCCGAAGAAGCGTCGCCACGAGAACCTCGATGAGATCCGGATGGCCAAGGCGAAGACCTGGGACGCCAGCTTCCGCGCCTGGGTGGGCTCGGACGACGAGCGCCGCGCCCGGGTCGAGGAGGCCTACAACCGACAGTTCAAGGGCTATGTCGCGCCGACCTACCCGTCGGAGCCGCTGGCCATCGCCCGCTGGGTGAAGGACGGGATCCGGCTGCACCCGCACCAAGTCGCCGGTGCCCGTCGGCTGCTCGCCAACCGTGGCGGTTTGCTCGCCTTCGACGTGGGCGTCGGCAAGACCTACACCGGCATCGCCACGCTGGCGCGGGCCCGGCAGGAGGGCTGGTGCCGTCGGCCCGTCATCCTCGTGCCCAACTCCATCGTGTGGAAGTGGGAGGCCGACATCCGCCGTGTCCTTCCAGACTACCGGGTCGCCGTGATCGGCTCCAAGCGCAAGGTGATGACCCGCGGCAAGCGCAAGGGGCTCGTCACGAGCACCACCGACACGCCCCAGGATCGCGCCCGCAAGTGGACGCGCTTCCAGGCTGGCGAGTTCGACGTGGTCCTACTCGCCTACACGGCACTCGCCCGGACCCGGATGAACGAGGCCGCGGTGCGCGCCTACGCCGAGAAGACCGAGGCCATCCAGCGCGAGGTCAAGCTGCGCCAGCGCAACGCCGCGAACAGCAAGAAGCTCACCGAGCGGCAGGAGGCCATCCTCAAGGAAGGCGTGGCCGCCTGGGTCGCCGAGATGATGGAGCTGCCGGAGTCGTGGGACTACGACCCCGGCATCGCCTGGGACGACATCGGCGTGGACCTGCTGATCGTCGACGAGGCCCAGAACTTCAAGAACCTGTACCTGCCCGAGGCCCGCGAGGGCGGCGTGCCGCGGTTCATGGGCAACGCCGGCACCGGCTCCAAGCGCGCCTGGCAGCTCGACTTCCGCACCGCCGCGATCCGTCGGCACACCGGCGGCTCGGGCGTCGTCCTCCTGTCGGCCACGCCGGCGAAGAACAGTCCGCTCGAGTTCTACAACCTCATCCAGTTCATCGACCACGAGGCCTGGTCGCGCATGGGGATCCGCGACCCCGAGCAGTTCATCGACCGCTACCTGCGCATCGAGCTCAAGCCCGTCGTCGACACGAAGATGGAGGTGGTCGAGCGGAGCGCGGTCACGGGCTTCCAGAACCTGCACGAGCTGCGCGAGGTCATCTTCCGCTACGGCGAGTTCAAGACCGCCGAGGACGTCGGGCTCAAGCTCCCCGAGCCGACGGTCAACGTCGTCGAGGTCGACATGAACGCCGACCAGGACGACAAGTACGAGCGGTACGTGAAGGCCATCGAGGACGCGCTGGAGTCCACCCGGCCGTCGGACAAGGCGCAGATCCTGGGCCTGCTCGCCCGCATGGCGCTGGTCGCCATCCACCCGTCGCTCGACGAGGGCTACCGGTGGAAGACCGCACTCCAGGTCGACGCCCACAGCCCCAAGCTCGACGCCATGGCCGAGCGGGTCGCCGCCAACCGGACCTGCGGCCACATCGTGTTCGTGGACAACGTCGCCGTGCACCAGTGGGCCCGCCAGGTCCTCGTCGAGTCCGGCATCCCGAAGGAGCGCATCGCCGTGCTCAACGCGACGACCGCCAAGGCCGCCGCCGATCGCCAGCGCATCGCCAAGGCCTTCAACGGCAGCCCCGAGGACGGCATCGCGCCGAAGTACGACGTCGTGATCGCCAATGCGATCGCCTACGAGGGCATCGACCTGCAGACGCGTACCTGCGCCATCCATCACCTCGACCTGCCGTGGGAGCCGGCGACGCTCCAGCAGCGCAACGGCCGCGGCGTGCGTCAGGGCAACACGCTCGGCGCCATCGAGATCAACTACTACTTCGCGCGGCGCTCCCAGGACGGGCTCCGGTTCAACCTCATCCAGGGCAAGCTCGGGTGGATGACCGAGCTGCTGCGGTCGCAGAAGCGGGACACGAACAACCCCGGCGCCCAGATGGAGATGGGCCCCGAGGACATCCTGCTCCTCATCAGCCGCGACCCGGGCAAGACCGCCGAGCGGCTGGCCGCCGTGAAGGCCCGGCGCGAGGAGGAGGCCCGCAAGAAGGTCGCCGGCGACGCCGCGCGCCTGCTCCGGTCGGTCAACGCGCGCTTCCGCAAGGCCGAGCGTACGCCCGATCCCGCCGAGTCCGCCCGCCTGCGCCTCGAGGCTGAGGAGCGGCTGAAGGACCTCGCCCGCATGGACCCCGCCGCCTGGCCGTGGGCGAAGTGGATGTACGTGGTGCGCGACCAGGACGTGCTCGTGCCCATCGAGGGGCAGGCGCCGGTCTGGGAAGGGCTGCGCGTTGGGATCCCCAACCAGTTCAACCCGGAGCAGACCAACCTGGCCGAATTCGGCCGCATCAAGGGCCTGACCATCGGCGCGCGTCAGGCCGGCTCCGCGCGGTGGGTGCCGCAGGACCTCGACCAGGTCGTGGCCCTCGGGCTCGAGCCCGGCCACCTCGACCCCGTGTGGCCGGTCGACGAGGACGCCCAGACCGAAAGGGCCGTCACCGCCCACGTCGCGAGCCAGCT
>CAZPJM010000201.1:0-9094 GCA_964586865.1 uncultured Enterobacteriaceae bacterium | reverse complement strand
GACGCTCTGCCGATCTGAGCCGGAGCGGGCCCGGGAGCACGCCGCCACCGCGATCGACCGGGGGCCCTGCAGCGCGCCGGCGCTCCGGCTGCAGGCCGAGCTGGCCCCCCCCGGCGAGGCCGAGCGGTGGCGGACCCGGGCCTGGGAGGCCGATCCCCTCGGCCAGGCCCTGTCCCGGACCCGGGCGGGGGAGGCCCCGTGAGGGGGTGGGTGGCGGCGGTGGCCCTGTCCCTCGGCGTGCTCGCCCCAGGCCTCCTCCTGGGGCCCGCCTTCCTGGATCCTCCGGGGGGCGCGGCGCCCGAGCCCGCGAGCACCCGGCCGGCGGTCCCCCTCCGGGCGCGGGCCAGCCTCCGGGCCCGGGCCCCCGCGCTGGATGTGGCGGTGAAGGGCACCGGCGGCGTGCGCCTCCACCCCTCCGGGCGTCTCCACATCGAGGCCACCACCCCCCTCGGCGAGCCCGCCTTCCGACTGGTGCTGGCCGAGGGGCGCCTCTCGGTGCTCGTGGGGCGGGTCCCGGGCTGTCGGCCCCCGTGTCGTCCGGGCCCCCGGCACCTGCTCCTGGCCGATGCCCCCGCCCGCCTCCACGCCCTCACCGGCCTCTCCCCCGGCGGCCTGATCGGCCTGCTGCAGGGCCGGCCCGTCTCCGTCTCGCCGCCCCGTACCCTCACCTGGGACCGCGATGGTGCCGGTCGCCCCCGTGGGGCCATCCTCCGGGATGGCCGGGGCTCCCGCCTGCTGACGCTCGCGTGGTCCGGGTGGCACCCGGTCGGGGACCAGCCCCTGCCCGGCGCCGTGGACCTGGAGGTGCCGGCCCTCGACCTGCACCTGTCGCTGGCGGAGCTCGCCTGGAGCCCGGCCGGGGCGCCGCGTCCCTACACCCACGCGCCCCCGCCGGGTGTCCCCACCACCGATGTGGACGCGTCCGCGGCTCGCTGGGCGGCCCGCCTGGCCGAGGCGGCCCTCGAGGCCTCCCCCTGAGCCGCCGCGCGGTTGACCGCACCCCTCCGGTGGGCGATGCTGCCGCAGGAGGTCCCATGTCCCGCGTCTCCGTGCAGGACGCCGAACCCGGCGACGACTTCGACGACTTCGACCCGGACCTGCGCGACGACGGGCCCGAGTCGGGCGGCGGCGCGGCGGGGGGGTCCTCGCGAGGGGGCCAGGACCGGCGTCGCGAGCCGCGCGACGGGGTCGAGGTGGAGATCGAGCGCGAGGTGACCAAGCGGGCCATCATCGACGCCGTCACCCGCCTGCTCACGGTGATCCTCTACATGGCCTTCACCCTGGTCCGCGAGCGCGACGCCGGCGTGGTGGCGCTCGACCCCGAGGACGACGACCTCGGGCCCGAGGACGACTGGGCCGAGGCCTGACGCGGCAGGGCGCCTGCCCGCCCACGACAGCGGGCGCCGCCTATTCCTCGGGATCGTCGCCGAACTCGGGGTAGCAGATCAGGATGTCGTCGCTCGCGACCCGGAAGCGCATCCCATTGCGCAAGCCGTGTCGGTGGGCGTAGCGCAGGTCGAGCCGGTAGACGCCCGTGTCCAGGTCCAGCGTCACCGTCTCGGTCTCGAAGTCGTCGACGCCGCGCCGCTCGATGAGGGTCTCGTCCCCGAGCCGGAAGAGCAGGTCGGTCGAGGCGCCCACCACCACGTCGTGCTGCCCCCGGTCCGTCACCCGGAGCCAGCCCACCCACCGGACCGCGAAGTGCTGGGGATCCCCCGCGAAGCCACCGTCCACCGGCCACCAGTTGGGCCCGAAGTCGGTGGTGCCGTCATAGCGCTGGAAGGCCAGCTCCCCCTCCCACCAGTCCATGGCATCGAGGCCGTCGGGCGGCAGATCGGTGTCGCTCTCCTCCACCGGCTCCAGGGCCTCGGGCCCCACATCGGGGTGATCCGGGGTGAGGTTGTAGTAGAGGCCGCGCAGGCCGCCGAAGCAGTCCTGCCAGCTGGAGGGCGGCGTCCCCCACAGGTCCAGCTCGCGCTCCGGCGGATCGGCCGGATCGGGAAGCTCCCCACGGCGCACCCGCGTCTCGCTGCACCCGGCCAGGGCCAGCAGGGCCAGCACGGCGGGCAGGAGGGGCCTCACCCGGCCTCCCCGTCGCCGTCGATCTGCGCCTTGTCCGGGTAGACCCCGCACTGCAGCCACTCGTGGAGCATGTCCAGCTCTTCCCGGGTGGGGCCGCCGCCGGGGGGCATGCGCGAGGCGCCCTCGATCTCGGCGTTCAGCACCACCCGCTCCTCGATGCGCTCCGCCCAGGCCAGGACGTCACCGTAGGTGTCCAGGTTCACGCTCTCGGGGGCCCCGCGGCGCTGGGCCGGCGCGATGAGGCTGCTGTGGCAGCCGTTGCAGTGGGTGTCCATGAAGCTCATGCCGAAGCCCTCGTAGGTCAGCGGCACCTCGCGGTCGCAGAGGGTGTCCGTGTCCTCCTCGTCGGCGCAGCCCAGCAGGGCCACGGCCAGGATCGGCAGCCACCGCCCCATCCTGGACCTCACCCCTGCACGATGGCGGGCACGCCCCGGATGCCCGGCAGGAAGCGCTCGGCATCGACGCCGCCGTGCTCGAGCAGGGTGACCCCCACGTGCTCGGTGCCCATCAGGTCGCCCGAGGCGCTGGGCCGGCCGGTGGCGAAGTCGATGGTGTCGGCGATGAAGCCATCATCGGTGCTCCCCACCACGTGGTTCCCCCGGATCCCCGAGCCCGTGAGCAGCATCGAGGTGTAGGGCCAGTGGTCCCGGCCCATGGACCCGTTGAAGCGCGGCGTGCGGCCCAGCTCGCTGGTGCAGACGACCACGACCTCGTCGGCGAGGCGCGGGGCACCGAGGCCGGGCGTGGTGTGCATCTTCTCGAGCACCCGGTCCAGCGCCCCGAAGAAGGCGTTCATCTGCGGGCCGGTGGGGCCGTTGCCCCCGTGGGTGTCCCAGCCGCCGGGGATGTTGATCATGGCGCAGCGGGTGAGGCCGAGCCGCATCACCTCGAGGGCCATCTCGGCCTGGGCGAGCATGCCGCGGCTCTGCTGGCCGAGGCCGGCCTCGAAGCGACGGCCCTCGAGCTCCATCGAGCGCTCCAGGCTCGAGAGGTAGTCGTCCATGCGCGCCCGCCCCTGCCCGGTCTGTCGGGCGGCCAGGCGCCCGGCCCGGTTGTAGACGAAGGCGTCCATCATGGCGTCGGAGGGCGGGGCGAAGACCGGGGCGGGGGTGTCGACCCGCGTGTTGAGGGTCCCATCGATGAGGCGCAGGAGCGTGCCGCCCCCGCCGCGCACCACCGCCGCGCCCAGGGGGCCCGGGTAGGCCGGCCCGCTGAAGACCAGGTGGGGCATCGGGTAGTCGACGGTCCCGTTGGCGGCCAGGATGGTGGGCCAGTCCGAGACCTCGGACGTGGTGGTGCCCGTCATCATCCACTGCGTGCCCGATTCGTGGCCCGCCGAGTGGACGTTCACGCCCCGCAGCAGGGTGGTCCGGCTGCCCCAGCGCGCGAAGAACAGGTCCATGTTGACCCGGTCCGGCCCCGAGGACCACGACAGGTTGCCCAGCCGGCCCAGGGTGGTGCCCGGGTCCATGTCGGTGCCGTCCACCGGGCTGGCGCCGTCGCTCCCGAACTTGGGGTCCAGCGGCGTGGCGTCCCAGCCCCCGCTGGCGAAGAAGAAGAGGAACTTGCGATCCCCGCGGCCCGCCGCCCGGGCCTGGTGGGCCAGGAGGGCGTCCATGGAGCCCAGCAGCCCCACGCCCGCGGTCGCCGCCGCGGCCTGGATGAGGCGCCGCCGGGTGAGGCTCGGGTCGATCCGGGTCATGTCGGCCTCCTCAGTAGAACAGGAGCATGGGGTCGCGGAGCACCACGCTGACCACGCCGGCCCACGCCCGGTCCGGGCTGGCGTCGACGCTGTACAGCCGCTTCCAGAGCAGGATGAGCTCGGCCACCTCGGGGGCCGCGGGGGGCTCGTCGTCGGGGTCGGCACCCTCGGGCGCGTCGGGCACCGGCAGGGGGACCCCGAGCACCTCGGCGTAGAGCTGCTCGATCTGCACCCGGAAGGCGTCGGGGTTGGACTCGGGGGTGTCCTGGCGGGTGACGTAGCGCAGCAGGATGGCCTCCCCCTCGCGCTCGGGGTCCAGGTCGTGCCGCGCCACGTGCCAGCCGGCAGCCTGGGCCAGGCGCTCCTGGACGAAGGCCAGGCCCACCGAGGGATCGTGGTTGGGGTGGTGGACGAAGCGGCCGTCGGTGCCGCCGGAGAGGACGGCGAGCCCGTCGACGTTGCGGGCCAGCCCGGGGCGGCCGTCGAAGGTCCAGCGGTAGCCGGTCTTGGCGGCGATGATGCCCTCGAGCTGGGCCGGGGTGACGGTCTTGAGGACCGGGACCCGCGCCTCGAGGCCGGGATCCTCCACCCGGGCGGCGCGGTAGCGCGGGCTCGTGACGATGCTCCGCACCAGATCGCGGATGACGAGCCCGCCGTCCTGGAAGGCGCGCAGGTGGGGCTCCAGCTCCTCGCGGTCGTCGTCCGACGCGTTACGCTGGGTGAGCCCGTCGAAGACGGTCTCGACGGCGCACCTGGCGAAGCGGGGGTCCTCCGCGAGGTGCTCCCCCATCTCGACCAGGCCGCTGGTGGGGATGCCGTAGAAGGCCGGGCTCACGTGGTCGCCCATCTGGGTGCGCCAGGTGGGCTCCTCCTCGGGGCGGTACAGGGTCTGATCGGCCAGGTCACCCTCCACCTCCCACCAGAAACCGAAGAAGTGGGAGGCCATGGGGTCGAGGGTGCTGTGGCAGCTCTGGCAGGCGGGGGTGGTCTGGATGACCTCCTCGGGATCGCCGGTGGTGAGCGTGTCGATCTGGGTGCGGCTGAAGCTCACCGGCCGTGCCAGGTAGTCGTCGCACATGAAGATGCGGGTGACCGTGTTGGCCCGGTGGCGGTTGGCGTTCACCCCGGCCGACGGGTACCGGGTCCAGAGGGTGGTGCTGGAGAGCACGCCGCTGTGCGGGCGCCCGTCCAGGTACCAGGCCTTCTGCCACCCCGTCTCGCCCTCGGGGTAGTCCAGGTCCCACATGGCGGCGACGATGGGGTCGGCCAGGGTGTAGTCGGCGGTGACCACCTCGCTCCAGGGCAGGTCGTTGGCGATCACATGGCCCACCAGGGCGAGGGGCTCCTCCCCCACGCTGTCGGCCACGACCTCTTCGGGGAGCTCGCCCAGCCCCGCCTCGTCCGGGTCGAAGAAGGTCTCGCCGGTGCGGGTCCGGAAGGAGCGGTTCCAGATGGCCTTCATGCGCTCCACGAAGCGCGGGTCCTGCAGGTAGCGATCGACGAACTGCCCGTAGCTGTCGGGGTGGGCCTCGATGTGCTCCAGCTCGGCGCGCGACGGGTGGGCCCCGCGGAGGTCGACGGAGAGCCGGATGAGCTGGCGCCGCGGCGAGAGGAGCTCCACGCCGTCGGCCACCACGGGCTCGGGGGCCACGCCGGTGGTGACGTCGTCGGCGGGATCCCCGCAGCCGGCCAGCGGCGCGAGGACCAGCAGCCAGGTGAGGGCACGGGTCATGGGGCCTCCCCGGGGTCACGGAGGGTGAAGGCGAAGGCGTCGGCCGAGGGGGGCGCCAAGGCGCCGTCCCACAGGAAGGACAGGTCCACGCAGACCTCGATCCCCTCCTGCTCGAGGCCGCGGACGTAGAGGGTGCCGCAGCCATCGCACTCGGAGTACGGGTCGTTCGGGTAGTCGGGGTCGTCCGGATCGCCGTCGTAGCGGGGCTCGAACACCAGATCGTACCAGAAGGCGTCCTCGTCGCGGAGGGCGATCCAGCCCCGGGGCTCGGCGGTGCAGTCCTCGGGTCCGGCGCCGGCGGGCCCCTTCAGCTCCAGGTCCAGGCCCAGACTGTCGAAGCGGTCCTGGATGCGATGCTCGAAGAGGTAGACGTTGCCCCGCGCCTCGAGCGAGGCATCCACCCCGCCGGTGGCCCGGCGGTACAGGTCGGTGCGGTAGCCGCCCGGGGTGGCCATGGCGGTGCTGGTGACCTCGGCCGGGAAGGCCAGGGTGCCGCTGACCGTGCCCTGCACCCGGCTCGTGTAGGTCCAGGCCTCGTAGCCGTCGGCGGCATCGGTGCGGGTGAGGGCGTCGGTCCCCTCCCCGTCGAAGGCGAAGAGCACCTCGTCGCCCTGGCCCACGAGGGCATCCGCGAAGAGCAGGCGCTCCGCCTCGATGGTGCGGCCCTCGGCGGTGGTGGGATCGCCCTGCACCCCGGCCTCGGTCTCCCAGAAGGCGAAGCCACCCCACTCGATCTCGTCGCCCTGGCGGCAGAAGTCCCGCCAGGCATAGCCGCGGGCGTCGCCGTCCAGGTCGATCCCCTCGATGTCGGGGTTGCCCAGGTAGATGTCGGGGCAGCCGGCCCGGCGGCGCTCCAGGGCGTCCACGTGGCCGGCCCAGCCCGCCCGCAGGTCCACCGCCGCCATCAGGCGGAAGGCGTCGGTGAAGGCGGCCTCCAGGTCCACCCCCTCCAGGTCGGGAGGTGGGAGCTCCACCGGGTCGTCGAAGACGATCTCGTCCGTGTCCTCGGGGGCGCCGCAGGCGAGCAGGGCCAGGGCCAGGAGGGGCAGGCGGGCGCGCATCAGTCCTCCTCCTCGTCAGGCTCGACCGAGACCGCCAGGACCTCTTCCCAGGCGAAGGTGACCACGTCGCCGGTGCGGCTGCCCCGGTACCAGGGGTACCAGGCGCCCAGGCCGCCCAGGTCCATGAGCAGGGTGGCGCTGCCGTCGGCCCAGCCGAAGCGGCGGACCTCGCCGTCGGCGGGGAGCTCGGGGTCGTAGCAGGGGCCCGGGTTGCCCTCGACGACCGTGAAGGTCACGTCCATGACGAAGGCGCAGTCGGGGCAGGGGGTGTCGGGGGCCACCTCGGGCGGCGCGCCGGAGAGGGCGTAGACGACCTCGCAGACGAGCGGGCTCTCCTCGAGGGCCTCCCAGGGGCGGTCGGGGGGCGGGTCGGTGTCGGAGAGGTCGGTGTCCACTGGATCGGTGTCGCCCACGTCGGTGTCGTCCCCGGGCGGGGGGAGCTGGTAGTCCAGGAACTCCAGCACGTGGAGGGTGCCCTCGAGCGCCTCGTAGGGGCCCCCCGCCGGTCCCAGGGTGAGGGCGCCGTCCTGGTAGAGGTGCAGGTAGTTGGCGGGCACCAGGTCGGTGGGGCCCCCGTCGTCGGTGTCGATGGGAAAGCCCCCGCCGGTGTCGTCCGTGTCCGGCGCGCCGGTGTCCGTGTCCTCGGGCGGCAGATCGGGCAGGTCGGTCTCTTCGTCGCCGCCCGAGCAGGCGGGAGCCAGGCCCACCAACCCGAGGAGGACGACGGCTGGGAGGGCCGCCGAGAGGCCGGCCGTGCTCGGGGTGAGGGCGAGGCGTGGAATCACGACGCTCCCTGCATCAGGGGTGGAGGGATCCCGGACCCTCACAGTCTACCGGATCCCGTCGGCGCCCGAGGAACGCGTCCGACCGGCGCTTCCCTCCTGGGACCCAGCGACCCGGAAAGGAACGGCCTCATGTGATGAAAAACTTCCGCCCTGCGGCGCGCTTGCCGCCCCCCTGCCGGGGGATGCCGTGAACGGGCAGGTCGGGGACAGGCCATCCGGCCGATGGAGCATGTAGACTCCCCGGCACGGAGGATCCCCATGACGCATCGCACCCTCGCCGTCCTCGCCGTGGCGGTGGCCCTCCCGGCCCATGCGCTCGAGATCGAGGTGGGACCGGGCGACGACCTGCGGACCCTCACGAGGGAGCTGGGGCCCGGGGACGAGGTGATCTTCTCGGACGGGGAGTACGTGTTGCCGGGCGAGTGGACCGTGACCGCCTCGGGGACCGAGGACGAGCCGGTGCTGCTCCGCCCGGCCCCCGGCGCTGCGCCCGTGCTGCGCCTGACCACCGAGGGCTCGCGGGTGCTCCGGGTGGTGGACAGCACCCACCTGCGGGTGCAGGGGCTCACCTTCGAGATGGACGATGACCGCTACGAGAACACCCGCGGCAACGGCGTCCGGGTCGAGAACAGCCAGGCGGTCCGCATCGAGTCCTGCGTGGTGCGGCACGTGGGGGGGACCGGGGTGGTCTTCGCCGGGGACAATGTGGACGTGGCGCTGGTCGACACCGAGATCGCCGACACCCGCGACGGGAACGGGGTCTATGCCGGCTGCGGGGACGCCTCCTGCTGGATGCAGGACAGCCTCATCGCCAACAACCTGATCGTCGACATCAAGAGCCCCGAGGAGTTCAGGGCCGACGGCATCTTCCTGGCGCCGGGTGCCCAGGGCAACACGCTTCGCGACAATGTGGTGGTGGACATCAATCGGATCGGCATCATCGCGCACAGCACCGAGTTCGGCGCCCGGAACACCATCGAGGGCAACGCGGTCTGGAACACGGGCAATGATGGCCTGTGGATCTCGGGGGCGGCCCTGGTCCGGAACAACCTGGTCTTCCAGGCCGGTGATCACGCCTTCTACAGCGAGAACAACGAGGACAAGCTCGAGAACCTGGTGGTCACGTTCAACACCTTCGCCACCTCGGAGAACGCCGCGGTCCGGCTCAACGACTGGGCGGGCAAGCCGGGGATGGTCTTCGCCAACAATGCGGTCATCAACCCGGTGGGCGAGGCCTTCGAGGCGGACGAGGAGGATCTGGACGAGGGGATCCTCATCTCGGCCAACGTGATGACGGGCCAGGTGGAGCTGCTGGACACGGAGTCGGGCGCCTTCTACTTCGGCGGCGGCTACACCGACGTCGTGGACTGGTCGGCCCTGGACTACTACCCGACCCGGAACGCGGTGCTGCGCGACGGCGCCGATGCTTCGGGCGAGGCCTTCGTCCCCGATGTGGACTTCAACGGGCTCGAGCGCAACGGCGAGACCCCCACCATCGGCGCCTACGAGTTCGTGGGCGAGGGCAACCCGGGCTGGGCGGTGGACGCCACCTTCAAGACGTTCGAGGACGACCGGGCGGATCCCAACGAGGAAGGCGGGGGCTGCTGCCGAGGCGATGCCGACGGGGCCGAGGCGGCCCTGGTGGTGCCGCTGCTGGGGCTGGGTCTGCTGGGGGCGCGCCGGCGCCGGCGGCGGTGAGGACGGGCTGGCGTCAGCCGGAGGGGCTGGCGGC
>CAZPJM010000200.1:1402-9096 GCA_964586865.1 uncultured Enterobacteriaceae bacterium | reverse complement strand
CCGCCGAGGGGCCCGCCGTGCTCGAGCCCGGGGAGCGGTGGGTCTTCGGGGTGTCGGACGACATCTCTGTCAATGGGGGCGTGCTCGTCGATCAGGTCTACGCCCGGGGGGCCTTCGAGCTGGACAACCTCTCCGACACCATCGCCCTGCTCGTCGGGGAGAACACGGTGAGCCTGCTGGAGTACGACGAGCGCTACCGCCCTCGGCCGGGCCGGGCCCTCTCTCTGGATCCCTTCTTCACGGACGGGTCCACCGCCAGCCTTCCCGAGTACTGGTGCCCGGCCACCAGCCCGATGCCCGCCGGCGACCGGGGCACGCCGGGGCGTGAGAACGACCTGTGCGCCACGGTGGATCACGACGGGGACAACATCACCGCGGCCCAGGGGGACTGCGAGGACTTCGACCCGACCATCTTCCCCGGCGCCGACGAGATCTGGGACGGCATCGACCAGGACTGCGACGGGATCTCCGACAATGCCACCCTGGACGCCCTCGAGGACGGCTGGGTCGAGGGCGATCGCAACGAGTACCTGACCGTCCGGAACGGCCTGTCCATGGGCGATGTGGACGGAGACGGCGACCTGGAGTTCATGGCGGCGACGACCCGGGCCAGCTCGGTCGAGGGGCTGGCCTACGTGCTGGACGCCGCCGACGTCGACACCTACGCGGACCCGGCCTTCGACGTGGACGAGGCCTTCATCGACGTGGCCGGTCGCTGGACCCACCTGGGCATGGTGGGTCGCATGCAGGGCGACGTGACCGGGGACGGCACGGCCGATGTGGTGATGGGCGGCATCGACGGCTACAGCTTCTCCGACGGCCCCGCCCTGGTGCTCCTCGAGGGCGGCAGCGGCATCAGCGGCAACCTGGACCTGGACGATGCGCAGGCGACCTGGAGCGGCAGCGCCCAGGCCCAGGACTTCGGCCAGGTCCTCTCCCACGCCGACCTCGACGGGGACGGCACCGCGGAGATCGTCCACTCCGACCCCGGGGCCTCCGATCCGGCGATCTCCGACTTCCGGTCTCGGTTCCGCGGCGCCGTCCGGGTGCTCGACGGCACGACCTCCTCGGGCGACCTGGACCTGCAGGACGACGCCCTCGCGATCTGGTACGGCGACAACTACTACGACTACCTGGGCACCATGCTCGACGGGGCCGACCTGGACGATGACGGCTACGACGACCTGGTGGCCTGCGCCGTGTACGCCGACACGCCCGACTTCAACGCAGGAGCCTGCTACGTGGTGCTGGGCGGGGCCACCCTCCCCGAGGGCGGGTCCATCGGCTCGCGCGCCGACATCACCATCGGGGGGCGCGCGAACAACGAGCGCTTCGGCGACGTGGGCCGGCTGGCCATCGGCGACTTCGACGGCGACACCGAGCTGGACCTGGCGGTGCCGAACCGCAACCGCGAGGAGGTCCGGCTGTGGTGGAGCGCGGGCAGCCTCACGGGCGACTACGACACCAGCGACGCCGACGTGGTCATCCAGCCCACCAGTGCCGCCGATGCCTTCGGCACCGGCATCGCCGTCGGCGACTTCGATGACGACGGCCAGGACGACCTGGCGGTGGGCGCCCCGGACTCGACCAGCATCTTCGGGGCCGGGGACCAGCTCGGCGAGGTGTGGGTGTGGCAGGGCAGCGTCCTGGCCACGGCGACCGGGCGGACCGACGAGACCGCCGCCTGGGCCTCGGTCACCGGTCGGAACAACGGGGATCTGTTCGGGTGGGCCCTCCTCGCCGCCGATCTGGACGACGACGGGAAGGACGACCTGGCGGTGGGCGCCCCCGGCACCAACAGCCGCGCGGGCCGGGTGAGCTTCCTGCTGGGCGACTGACGGCTCAGGCCTCGGCGGGCTCGGAGACCAGCTCCACCGCCATCATCCGCTCGACGGCCGCCACGAAGGCGGGCGCGTCCAGGAGATCCACCCGGTCCTGGTCGTGCCGGACCGGCAGGGCGGTCCAGGAGACCCCGTCCTCGCTCCAGAAGAGCTGGTCCGAGAGGTCGGGGCGGCGGTGGGCCTCCCGGGCCACGCCGAGCAGGGCCTGGAGGGCGGGCAGCGCGGCCAGATCGTCCAGGGGCACCACCAGCAGGCGGTCGGATCCCGGGCAGCAGGCCACCACCCCCTCGGTGGGCCAGGGGCGGAACAGCTCGTCCAGGCAGAGCATCCGGCTCGCCGCGGTGCCCTCGGGGCCCACCACCTGCCAGAGCCCGTCCAGGGCCTCCATGGGGACCAGATCATCCGGGTCGGTGAGGCGCCGCAGGGCCCACAGGGCCCGGTGCACCAGGTCCACCAGCGGCAGCGCCAGGGCGTCGAGCCCGGCCTGGTCCAGGGGCCGGAGCCCGTCGGGGGTACAGGTGGCCACGGCCACGTCGAGGTGGCCGGGGACCAGGGGCAGACCGGGGGCGGTGCCCGGACGGACGAGGAGCGGCACGAGGGGGTGCCGCGTCCCGGGGAGCAGGACGTTCACGGGGCCTCCAGCGCTGGGCGCGTCGGTGCCATCGGCGGAGGGGCGGGCCGCTTGACGTGAGGTGGAGGGTGGACCGGGCCGCCGTGGCGGGGCACGTGAGGGACACGACCGGAGGTCCCATGGACATCGCCGTCACCAATGTGCACCTGGACCTGGGGGCCGGCCGCCGCGGCACCGACATGGGCCCGTCGGCCATGCACGTGGCCAACCTGCTCCCCCGGCTCCGCAGCCTGGGCCACCGCATCACCGACGTGGTCAGCCTGGGCACCCGCTCCTTCGAGGCCACCGACAGCGGGGATCCCCACGCCCGCTTCCTGCCCGTCATCCACCGGGTCTGCAGCACCCTGGCCGATCGGGTCGAGGGGCAGGTGCGGGAGGGCTTCCTGCCGCTCGTGCTGGGGGGCGATCACTCCCAGGCCATCGGCACCATCTCTGGGATGGCCCGGGTGCGACGGGCCCGGGGGGAGCGGATCGGCGTGCTGTGGGTGGATGCCCACACCGACATGAACACGCCCGAGACCTCCCCCTCGGGCAACATCCACGGGATGCCCCTCTCGGCCCTGCTGGGCCGGGGGCTGCCCGAGCTGGTGGGGCTGGCGGGCCCCGAGCCGGCCCTCCACCCGGAGGACGTGGTCGTCTTCGGCGCCCGCGACGTGGACCCGACCGAGGTGGCGGTGGTCGAGGACATGGGGGTGCGCGTCTACACCATGACCGAGATCGACCGGCGGGGCACCGCCGCCTGCGCCGAGGAGGCCATCGCCCACGTCACCCGGCACACCGCCGGCGTGCACCTCTCCTTCGATCTCGACGGCGTCGATCCGGGCGACGCCCCCGGGGTGGGCACCCCGGTGCCGGGGGGCCTCTCCCTGCGGGAATCCCACATGCTGTGCGAGATGGTGGCCGAGACCGGCCGGCTCATCGGCATGGAGATGGTCGAGCTCAACCCGACCCTCGACGTGCGCAACAAGACCGGCGAGCTCGCCGTGTGGCTCATCCTCTCGGCCCTGGGCAAGCAGATCCTCTGAGCGCGGGGCGCCGCCCGGTCAGCGGTGCCAGACCGGGCCGGCGAAGCCGTCGAGGGGTGCCGGGGGGCCCGGCAGGATGGGCCGCAGATACCCGGCGAGCCCCCGCTCGCGGCGCCAGTGGCGGGGGTAGCCCAGGGCGCACTCCTCGAAGCGGACCCCGTCGCGCCAGTCGGTGGCCCGCATGTGCAGGTGGCCGCTCACCACCACCTCGACCGGGTAGCGACGGTGCCAGTCCTCGGTGCGGCGGGTCCCGCACCAGGGCGTGAAGCCGGGGATCCGGAACAGGCGGACCAGGTCGCGGCGGAGGGGCCAGTGGTTGACGAGCACCAGCCGCTCGGAGGGGTCGAGGGCGTCGAGGCGCGCCTCGGCGGCGTCGACGCGGGCCCGGCACCACGCCTCGCGGGAGGGATGGGGGTCGGGGTGGAGCAGGCGCTCGTCGGTGGCCACGATGCCCTGCTCGCGGGCCCAGGCCCGGGCCGCCTCGGCGTCGAGGCCGTCGGGCGCGAAGCTGTAGTCGTAGAGCAGGAAGAGCAGGGCCAGCCGCACCGGACCGTCGGGGCCGGGGAAGACGGGCCAGGGATCCTCCGGCGTGTCCACGCCGTAGCCGCGGCAGAGGCGCACCAGGTGGTGGTAGCGGGCCTCGCCGCGGAGGCTGCACGGGTCCCGGGGGATGGTGTAGAGCTCGTGGTTGCCCGGCACCCACAGCACCCGGGCGAAGCGGGGCACCACGTGGTCCAGGACCTCGCGCAGGTGGGCCTCGGTCTCGCCCAGATCGCCCGCCAGGATGAGCCAGTCGTCCGGGTGGGGGGGCAGGGCGTGGAGCGCCTCGCGGTTGCGGGCGTGGCCCACGTGCAGATCGCCGATGGCGAGCAGTCGCATGCGCCATCGCTAACCCGCTCCGGCCCGGGCCCGTGGCGGGCCCTGGGAGAGGGGCGGGCGGCGCGGTAGCATCCCGGCGGGAGGGCGCATGCTCGCCGAGGCCATCACGCGGGGGATCCGCATCCGGGTCCAGCCCCGCTACCACCCCGAGCGCTCCGATCCGAGCGGGGGCTCCTGGTTCTTCAGCTACAGTGTGGACATCGTCAACGGGGGCGGAGAGCCGGTCCGGCTCCTGGCGCGCCACTGGATCATCACCGATGCCACGGGCCACGAGGAGCACGTCCGCGGGCCCGGTGTGGTGGGGGAGCAGCCGCACCTCGCCCCGGGGCAGGGCTTTCGCTACACCTCCTTCTGCCCCCTGCCGACCTCGCTGGGCGCCATGCGCGGCACCTACCGGATGCGGCTCGACTCGGGCGAGCAGTTCGAGGCGGTGATCCCGACCTTCACCCTGGCGGATCCGGCGTCGGTGCACTGAGCGTCAGGGCCTCGCCGCAGGGGTGGGGGCAGGCATCGGGCCGGACCCGGGTCGGGTGCCCGGCGTCGCAGGCCGTGCTGGACGTCACGCAGTCCCAGTAGGCCGTCTGGTCGCAGGCCTGACGGTCCAGGGTCGGCGGGCACTGTCGTGCGGCGTCGAGGCGCGCCTGGGCGGGGAGGCAGGGCAGCCCGTTGAAGGTGTCGACCCAGGCCCGGCACGCCGCCACGTTGGCGGTGTCGTCCCGGGTCAGGCGGGAGGGGCTCGCGGCCGGCGCCGTGGCGGCGGGGCCGGGGTCCTCGGTCCGCTCGGGGGCCGGCGAGGGCGCCTCTTCGGTGTCGGTCCCGAAGGTGCAGGCCGCCAGCGCGAGGGGCGCCAGGAGAGTCAGGACCGCGAGCCGGGGGATGGGATGGACCGCCATGGCGCCTCCACGTGCGGGGTACCCGCTCATGGGATGTCCGACCATGGGGGCGACCACACGCTCTCCCAGGATTCCTGGGCCGCGAGGGCCTCGAGGACCGCCGAGAACCGGGGGTGGGTGCCGAGCGTGGCCGTGTCGCCCACCGAGACGTGCAGCCGGCGGGCCCGGGTGAGGGCCACGGTGAGCCGGCGGCCATCCTCCACGAAGCCGAGGCGACCGTGGGGGTTGGAGCGGGTCCAGGAGCACACGATGGCCTCCTTCTCGCGCCCCTGGAAGGCGTTGACGGTGGCCACCTCGACGCCGTCGAGCTCGGGCTGCTCGCGCAGGAGCTGGACCTGGGCGCTGTAGGGGGCGATGACGCCGATGGCTTCGGTGGCGACGCCGGCCTGGCGGAGGCGCTGGACGACCGCCGCCACCAGCCGGACCTCGCCCGGGTTGGACCAGGATCGGGTCACCGCGTCCAGCTCCTCGTCGAGGCCCGCGCCCGAGGTGTCGATCCACAGGGTGGGCCGGGCGGTGAGGGGGGTGTCGGACACGCCGGGCAGGTCGCAGAGCCGATGGTCCGCCACGTCGGGGTGGGGATGGTAGGTGGGCCCGTAGACATCGGCCACCAGGGCCTGGATGTGGGCGTGCATGCGGTACTGGGTCTGCAGCATGGGGAGGGGCAGGGCGCCGGGCTCGTCCGGGTCAAGGGCGTCCAGCAGGCGCTGGAGGAGGCTGGCCTCGAGCGGGCTGTCGGGCAGCTTGACCACCGGGCCGAGCTGGTGTGGATCCCCCACCAGGACCAGGCGCTCGACGAAGGGCACCGCGGTCCAGATGGCGGGCTCGAGGGCCTGGGTGGCCTCGTCGACCAGGGCGGTGCGCGGGGCCGGGAGGTCGGGGGCCAGGCGGGCCAGGGTGCCCAGGGTGGTGAGGAGGACCTGGGCGCTCTGCAGGGCCTGGGCCCGTGCCTGGTCCCGGAGGCGTCGCCGCTCGCCGTAGAGGCGCTTGCGGGCGTCGCGGCTGTCCGGGTCGGTGCGGCCCACCAGCCGGGAGAGGTCCCGGTCCAGGGCCTCGAGGGCGGTGCCGTAGGGGCCTTCGGCGATGCGGGTGCGCAGGGAGAGGGCGCGGCCGCGGGGCGACATGCGGCCCCAGGACCCCAGGCGCACCGCGTCCAGGCCGGCGTCGGCGGCCCGGCCGGCCAGGTGGTCCACCGCGGCGTTGCTGTCGGCCAGGGCCCAGGGCCGCTCGCCCCGATCCACCAGCGCGCCCAGCAGCGCCACCAGCAGGTGGGTCTTGCCGGTGCCGGGGGGCCCGTGGATCAGGGCCAGCTCGCCGGCGTCCAGCGCCACCCGGGCCGCCTCGGCCTGGCTCGGGTCCAGGCCCGGAGGGGCGTCGGGGCGGTGGGAGGACGGGGGGCTCGGGGGCCGCTCGCCGAGCAGCACGTCCCGGAGCCGGGAGCGGTGCCCGTCGGCCCGGGCCAGGGCATCGGCCAGCCGCCGCCAGGGGGTGGGGTCGAAGAGCCGGGTGAGATCCGCCCCGCCGTGCGGGGGCGCATCGCCATCCACCCGCACCTCGGCCCAGCGATCGCCGGCGTCCTCCAGGCGGCCCTCGAACAGGCCGGCGCCGTCGGACAGGGCGACCTCGACCCGATCGCCGGGGGAGAGGCCCTCGTGGAGCATGACGCCCCGTGCGGCGCGGAGCAGCAGGCGGGTGTGGCCCTTGCCGGCGTGGCTGGCCTCCTCGATTTCCAGGCGGGGCCAGGAGACCCCGGCTTCGATGCGCTCGGGGAGGGGGAGCTGGTGGAGGGCCTCGAGGGCGTCGCGCTCGTGGGCCCCGGCCGCGGCGAGGGCCCGGTGCAGGGCGTCGAGGTGGGGGTGTTCGGGCATGGGGGATGTCCTGCCGCGCTTCGCCGGGGATGGCGACCCGGGGTATCACCCCCGGCCGGGAGATGCCGTGCCCTACGACCCGCGTCGCGCCGCCGAACACCTCGCCGATGCCGTCGCTTCGGTGGGGGAGGCGCCGCCCGGGGGCTGGCCCGAGAACGTCCCGGCCGGCGAGCTCGTGCGCTCTCCCGCCGCCGCCCGGGTGGGGGCGCTGGCCGCCGCCGAGGGGCTGGCCCTGCACCACACCGAGTGGCGCCACCACCTGGACCTGCCCGCCGACTGGATCCCCGAGCATGCCCCCGAGCTGGCCCGGGCCCCCGCCTGGCAGGGCGGGGTGCTGCCGGAGCGCAAGTACCAGGCCTTCCGACACGACCAGGCGCTGGGCGGCTACCACCCTGGCATGCGGGCCAAGTGGACCGCCCACGAGCTCTGTCATGCCCTGGTGGGCTTCGGCTGGCGCGCCGACGCCCCGCCCCTCTTCCTGGCCACCGCGGCGCGCCTGGCCGAGCTCCTCCCCGTGGTCCTCTGGTACTTCCTGGACGAGGCCCACCTCCGGCGCT
>CAZPJM010000200.1:0-1302 GCA_964586865.1 uncultured Enterobacteriaceae bacterium | reverse complement strand
CTTCCTGGACGAGGCCCACCTCCGGCGCTGCCCCCGCCACGTGGACACGGGCCCCCTGTACGGCCGGCTGTGCCCCGACTGCGAGGCCCTCGCCGCGGCACGGGTGGACGCCCTGCGGGCCGAGGCGTGGCTGGAGCAGGGGCGGCGCTTCCTCGAGGCCGAGCTGCTGGCCATCGGACGCACCCGCGCCCTCGGCACGCCCGTCCCCCACGTCCACGGCAGCCTGGACCTGTGCTCCGACGGGGTGGCCCACGCCGCCGCCCACGGCCCTCGCCTGCACAGCGAGGCCTTCCGGCGCTGGATCGACGGCTTCGCCATCCCCCAGGGCGGCTGGTGGGACCACCTGGACGCCCTCGAGGCCCGGGTGCTGGCGGTGGGCGACGCCATCGCCACCGGCGCCCCCCTCGCCCCGCTCGCCCCCACGCGGGTTCACGGGCGGGTGCGCTGGGTGCTCCAGGACCTGGGGGCCCGCCTGCTGGACCTGTGGCACGAGACCGAGGGCGAGGCGGCCCGGGTGCTGCTGGACCTGGTGGAGCCCTTGGCCCGGGCCTGCCAGGCCACGGCCGGGACCGAGCCCTCCGGGCCCGTGCTGGACCGGGCCCGGGCGGCCATCCGGGGGGCGCTCGAGGGCTACCGGGCGCTGCACGAAGACTGGGTGCTGCCCGATCCGGACGCCCTCTTCTCGCTGGGGGTGGACCTGCTGGGCGTCCACCCCGGGCGCTCCCGGGCTCAGGTGGAAGAGGGGGTGGTCTCGGCGGTGCCGCTCACCGCCGATCTGCTGGGCGAGACCCTCCCCGACCGGGTGACCGCCTTTCTCGCCCGGGACACGGCGGTCCGGGTGCCCCTGGGCGAGCGCTTCGCGGCGTGGCTGGCGCATGCCGTCGGGGGGCCGCTCTCGGACCTGACCCGCTACGAGGCCGCTCTGGTCCACCTCCCAGGGCCCGACCCCGATGTGGTGGGGTTGGGCACCGACGCCCTCGACGGCCGCTACCGCCTGGCCCGGGGGGCGCGGATCCTGCGCGCGGGGGTGGACGTGGTGGAGCTGGCCCGCAGCGTGGACTTCGGCGACGTGGTGCGGACGGGCGACACCCTCGAGGACGTGGACGGCGCCCCGGTGCCGGGGCGGCCCACCGCGCTGGCCCTGCGCCGGGGTCCGGATGGACACCCGGTGATCCTGGACCTCTCCGAGGCGGATGCGACCGCCGTGGAAGCCCTCGGCGCGGGCGCGGTGCCCGGGCTCGCCGAGGGGCCCCTCGAGGCGCTGCGGACCCACGGGATCCTGGCCCCGGTGCGCTGGGCCGT
>CAZPJM010000199.1:0-9113 GCA_964586865.1 uncultured Enterobacteriaceae bacterium | reverse complement strand
GGGGCCGCTCGCCACGAGGGCGTGCCCGCGCCCGGTGAGAGCGGTGGCGCGTTCGGCGATGGCCCTCGCGGCCTCGAGCCCGGGGAACGGCCCCAGCTCCACCCGCCACCGATCGGGGCCCGTCAGGACGGGGAGGCGGACCAGGTCCGGGTCCAGCCCCCCGCGACGGAGCATCCGGGCCTGCCGGGCCGCGGCCGCGCGGCGGAGGAAGCTCGGGCCCTCGGCCCGGATCGCGGACTCCGTGGGGTCCGGGTCGGCGCCGGGGGCGGCCTGCGCGGGCCCGAGCAGGAGGATGGCGAGGAGCGGGATCAGGAGGCCTCCGGGAGGCACCGGATTAGTGCACCGGGTCCCGAGGGTCCAATGAGCATGAACGAGGCCGAGCTGGAACGGGTGGTGGAGGCGCTCCAGGACCTGGTCGGCACCGGGATCACGGGGGCGTGGCAGCCCAGGCGGGACCGGGTGGTGCTGGGCCTGGGAGACCGCCGCCTCCTGCTGGTCCCACGTGGCCCCTTCGCCCGCCTGCACACGGTGGGCGGCCGTCCTCGCAACCCCCCTCACCCCTTCAGCTTCCAGGGGGCGGTTCGGGCCAGCCTGAAGGGTCCGCTGGTGGCGCTCGAGAAGCATCCCCACGACCGGGTGGTGGACCTCCGCTTCCGGACCCGGCGGCTGCACCTGCGCCTGACCGGGAGATCGGGGGGACTGTGGCTCCTCGAGGAGGACCGGGTGCTGGCGGCCTATGACGGCCCGGCCGAGGCGGACCTCCCTCCCCTCCCCCCGGCTCCGGACCCCCCACCGCGCTCCACGCCCCGCTTCACCCCGCGCCCTGGTGAGTCCTGGGACCGGGCAGCGCGCTTCTGGTTCGGGGCCGCCGAGTCCGCCGCTCGGCGTCACGAGCGACGGACCGTGCTGCGGCGGCGGCTCCGGACCCGTCTCCAGAGGGATCGACGCCTGGTCCGGGCCCTCCATCGGGACCTGGAGAAGGCCGAGGGCGCCGAGGCGGCGCGGCGGCGGGCCGATGCCCTGGCCGCCACCCTGCACCGGGTGGAGCGCGGTCAGACCGAGCTGGAGGTCCCGGACCTGGAGGATCCCTCCATCACCCACCGCGTCCACCTGGACCCCGAGCTGTCCCCCGGCGACAACCTCTCGCGGCTCTACCACCGGGCCCGGCGTCTGGACCGGATGGGCGACCGGGTCCTGGACCACCTGGAGCGCGTCGAGCGACGGCTCCGGACCCTGGACGCGGCGCTGCACGTGGTCGATGACGCGGATGACGCCACCCTCGACGAGCTGGAGGCCCTGGCGCCGCCGGAGCGCCGACGACGGGCCACCGGGCGGGACGAGCCCTGGTACACCTGGCACGGCCCCCACGGCAGCGAGGTCCTGGTGGGCCGGAACGCGGCCGGCAACCGCCGGCTGTCCTTCCAGGTGGCTCGGGGGGACGACTTCTGGTTCCACCTCCGGGGCCGGCCCGGAGCCCACGTGGTGCTGCGGGTCCAGAAGGCGAAGACCCCCGACCTGGACACCCTGCTGGCGGTGGCCCAGATCGTCCTCGCCCACGCCCGGATCCCCGAGGGCGCCGCCGCCGATGTGCAGTACACCCGCGCGCGACACGTGAAGAGCATCAAGGGCGCCCCCGACGGCACGGTGCTGGTCCACGACGAGAAGGTCCTGCACGTGCGCCGCGACCCTGGAGCGCTGGTGGGCTGGCGACGCTCGGATCAGGAGGATCTCGACGTGGAGGCCCTCGACCAGGTCACCCGGCGAGGAGACCCATCCCCCGGACCGGGACCGGACTGAAGCAGAGCAGGAGTGCGAGGGCGGTGAGGCCCGCCAGCAGCCGGGCGCGCGGGCTCGGAGGCCGCCCGGGGGAGCGCACCGCCACCGGGTGACGCGCCCCCATCAGGTGAAGCGCGGCCGCCCACAGCGCCCAGACGGGCCACAGCAGGCCCAGCGCCAACAGGGCACCCGTGGCGAACCAGCCCCAGGTGCGGGCGCGGTCGGGGGCCAGGGCGGCGGTGATGTGGCCTCCGTCGAGCTGACCGAGGGGCACCAGGTTCATGGCGGTGACGAGGCAGCCGAGCCACCCGGCGAAGCCCAGCGGGTCGGTCGGGTCCACCACGGAGGCCCACCGGCCCTGCAGTCCGAGGTGGGCCAGATGGAGGAGGAGCGGCGGATGAAGCCCCCAACCCTCGGGGGCGGCCGGGTCGGGGGAGGAGGCCGCCCAGGCGAGGATGACGGGGAGGGCGGCCAGCAGCCCGGCGAGGGGTCCGGCGGCGCCCATCTCGAGCAGGGCGGTGCGGGTCCTCGGGTGCTCCCGAAGCCGGATGACGGCCCCCAGGGTCCCCACCAGGAAGGGGACGGGCAGGAACCAGGGCCAGCCGAGGCGGAAGCCGTGGGCCCGCGCCACCAAAAGATGCCCGAGCTCGTGGGCGAGGAGGATCCCCATCAGGGCCGCCGTGAAGAGCATCGCCCGACCACCGGCGCGCCACCCCGCGCTCGGGTCCTGCCACCCGAGCCAGTGCACCAGGAAGACCGTGATGCAGGTGAGGAGGAACAGCGCGGCGGCGACGCGACGCTCTCGGACCGACGGGTCCGGTCGTGGCACCAGCCCTCCGGCCATGCCCTCCCCTTGCCCGCGCGCGGCGGGGTCGTAGTCTGTGGACGAGAACCCTTGCGTAACCGGCGCCCCGCCGGGTCGGCTCCCCGGGTCGGCCGCGGGGACGCCCGTGCCCACGGATGCGCCATGATGAACCCCTACAGCGTGCTCGGTGTCTCCCGCGACGCCGACGAGGAGAGCATCAAGAAGGCCTACAAGCGACTCGCCCGGAAGTACCACCCCGACGTGAGCAAGGAGCCCGACGCGGACGAGCGCTTCAAGGAGGTCAACGCCGCCTTCGACATCCTGAAGGACCCCGAGAAGAAGCGGATGTACGACACCTTCGGGACCACCGAGGGCCCCCCGCCCGGCTTCGGGGGCGGCGGACCCGGCTTCGGACCGGGCGGCCCGGGCGGTCCCTTCGGGGGCGGCTTCGAGTCCCACTTCGAGGGCGGCGGCGTCGATCTGGAGGACGTCCTCTCCTCCATGTTCGGCGCCGGAGGCCCCGGGTTCGGTCGTCGCACCGCCCGCGGCCGGGACCAGCGCACCACCCTGGACCTGGACCCCATGCTGGCCATCACCGGGGGAGAGACGACGGTGGTGGTCGCGCGGGGCGGTGGCCAGCGGGACACGCTCCGCGTGCGGATCCCGGCCGGGGTCGAGGACGGAAAGAGCCTCCGCCTCCGCGGCCAGGGCGCCCCGCCGCCCGGTGGTGGTCCGGCGGGGGATCTGCTCATCACCCTCAGGATCCCCGAGCACCCCCTCCTGCGCCGGCGCGGTCGCGACCTGGAGCTGGACGTGCCCATCACGGTCGGCGAGGCGGTGAACGGCGCCGAGGTGGTGGTCCCCACCCCCACCGGCGACGTCCGGGTGCGGGTCCCGGCGGGGGCCAGCAATGGCCAGAAGCTCCGCCTCCGGGGCAGGGGGGTCCAGGCCGACGAGGGCAAGGGCGACCTCTACCTGATCCTCCGCCCGGAGCTGCCGCCGGTGGAGGGCGAAGGCGCCAGGGCCGCCATCGACGCACTCGAGCAGCTCTACCCCGGCCCGGTGCGGGCCGGCCTCAAGCTCTGAAGCTCGGTCTCCGAGCGGCGGATCAGCGGCTGATCTGCAGCTTCATCACGGTCTTGCCACAGCCGATGGTGTCGCCGCTCTGCACCTTGCTCACGCTGACCCGCCGGCCGTTGTGGTAGGTGCCGTTGGTGCTGCCCAGGTCGCGGAGGAAGATCATCTCGCGCCCGAAGACCTCGACGACCGCATGGCGCCGGCTGACCTCGACATCCGAGAGGGGCACCTCGCCCTGGCGCCGACCGACGGTGACGTTGCCGCGGGTGAAGCGGAAGACCTTGCCGGCGTCCTGACCCGCCACCACCTCGACCACGGCGTTGAGGCCGGGAGGCAGCCGCAGATCCTGCCCGATGACGTCGGCCGGGGTGCGGGTGCGCTCGCCGCTGCCGCGCAGCTCCACGAGCTCCTCGTCGAGCAGCCAGGCGATGTCGAGCTGGCCGGCGGGGGTGGGGTGCTCGCCCGAGCGGTCGGCGGGCTCGTCGTCGCCCACGTAGAGCACGAGCCGACACGCGCCGACGGTGAGCTCGGCCCCGGGCTCGAGGCGGGCCTCCTTGACCAGCCGGTCGTCGACCAGCGTGCCGTTGGTGCTGCCCAGGTCCTCGACGTACCAGCCGTCATCCCGGAAGGCGATCCGGCAGTGCCTCCCGCTCACGAGAGGGTCCTCGAGGATGAGGTCCCCCCGCTTGCGGCCGATGGTCAGGACCCGCTCGGTGTGGAGCGGGACGTCGAGGCCCTGGCGGACCCCGCCCACCACCTGGAGGAAGGCGCGGGACATCAGGCGGTCTGCTGCCCGTCCCGCGCCTCGTGGCGGGCGGCGCGCCGCCGAGCGGCCTTCCAGTACTGCAGGTAGCGGCCGGGGAGCTCGCGCTCGAGGGCGTCTTCCATGTAGACCCCGGCCTCGCAGGCCGCGTCCAGGTCCACGCCGGTGGGCTCGCCCGAGGCGTCGAACATCTGGATCAGGTCCTCGGTGGAGGCGTTCCCCGTGGCACCGGGGGCATAGGGGCAGCCGCCGATCCCGCCGATGGAGCCGTCGAAGCTGCGGACCCCCACCTGCCAGGCCGCCCAGGCATTGACCGCTGCGGTCCCCCGGGTGTCGTGGAAGTGGCAGGCCACCCGATCGAGCGGGATGCCGGCGTCGGACAGCGCCTCGAGGATGGTCCGGACCTGGGCCGGATTGCCCATGCCGGTGGTGTCGCCCAGCGCGATCTCGTGCGCCCCGGCGTCCAGGAGGGCATGGGCCAGCTCGACGGTGCGCTCGACGGGCACCTCGCCCTCGTAGGGGCAGCCATAGACCGTGGAGATGTAGCTGCGGATCCGCAGCTCCTCGGCGCGGGCGGTCTCGATGACCCGGACCAGTCCGGCCAGCGACTCGCGGATGGTCCGGTTGACGTTCTTCAGGTTGTGGGTCTCGCTGGCCGAGAGGAAGGTGGCGATGTGGGAGACGCCGACATCGAGGGCACGGTCGAGACCCCGGCTGTTGGGGACGAGGGCCCACCAGCGCACGCCCGGCGACCGAGGGAGCCGCTGAAAGAGCTCGTCGGTGTCGGCCATCTGGGGCACGTAGCGGGGCGAGACGAAGGAACCGAACTCGATGTCCTGGAAGCCAGCGGCCACGAGACGCTCGGCGAGCCCCACCTTGACCTCGGTGGGCACGACCTTCGCTTCGTTCTGCAGGCCATCGCGCAGGCTGACCTCGTAGATGCGGACGGACATGCTCGACCTCCCTGTCCCGTGAGTAACATGCACGACGGGGGATGCCGCCGGGCGTTGCGCCTGCGCTGCGGCCTGCCGACATCCTCGCCCTCGAAGAAGATGCCCTGCAGCCGCCCGAGGGCACCCATGGGGCACACGAGGCCTGAAGCGGCCCGACAGGGTCCCACTACAGCGATACCCGCCAGTCTTTCAACCGGCGGGCACGCGTTAGGAAGCTGCGATCTCGGGAGATATGACCCCAGCGGGATTCGAACCCGCGTTGCCGGGATGAAAACCCGGTGTCCTGGACCTGACTAGACGATGGGGTCGGGGCCGCGCTTGTATCCCCGCAGCGCATCCTGGCAAGCCCCTGCCGCGAGCCGTCGCGGCGGCCGTCGCGCCACGTCGGGGGTGACGGAGGGGGGGGCTGGTGGGCCGCACAGGGCTCGAACCTGTGACCCTCGGATTAAAAGTCCGGTGCTCTTCCGACTGAGCTAGCGGCCCCGGGGGAGCGCGGCGCCGTAACGACCGCTGGCGACGCCGTCAACGGGCGAGACCCCGGGTGAAGAGGTCGCCGCGCACGATGGTCTCGGAGCGGCCGGGCCCCACCGAGACGAGCTCGACGGGGAGCCCGATGAGCTCCTCGATGGTGGCGATGTAGCGGAGGCAGGCGCTGGGCAGCTCAGCCATGCTGCGGCAGTGACGGATCTCCTCGCCCCAGCCGGGCAGGGTCTGGTAGCGCGGGGTGACGCCGTCCAGATCGGCGGGGAAGGTGTCGCAGCCCTCGTAGGCGACGCAGACGGGGATCTCGTCGAGCCCGGACAGGACGTCGAGCTTGGTGAGGGCGAGGCGGGTGAGGCCGTTGAGCCGGGCGGCGTGGCGGACGAGCGGGGCGTCGAACCAGCCGCACCGCCGGGGCCGGCCGGTGGTGGCGCCGAACTCGTGCCCCACCCGGCGGAGGTCCTCGCCGCGCTCCCCCACGTCCTCGGTGGGAAAGGGGCCGCCCCCCACCCGGGTGGTGTAGGCCTTCACGATCCCCACGACCTCGTCGATGGCCGTGGGCCCCACCCCGCTGCCGGCGCAGGCATTGCCGGCCACCACGTTGCTCGAGGTGACGAAGGGATAGGTGCCGTGGTCCACGTCGAGGAAGGTGCCCTGTGCCCCCTCGAACAGGATGCTCCCGCCGTCGTGCTGGATGCGGGCGAGGAGGCTGACCGCATCGCGGATGTAGGGGCGGAGGCGCTCGCCGTGGGCCCGATAGGTGGCGTGGACCTGGTCCGGGTCGTAGGGCGCTCGCCCGTACCACTCGGTGATCATGCGGTTCTTGTCGGGCAGGACGTGCTCGAGCCGCGCCCGGAGGGCATCGTCGTCGAGGAGGTCGGCGATCCGGATCCCACGGCGGCCGACCTTGTCCTCGTAGCAGGGGCCGATCCCCCGGCGGGTGGTCCCGATGACCAGGCCCCCCTCGGTGGTCTCCCGCAGGCCGTCCAGATCCCGGTGCCAGGGCATGATCACGTGGGCACCGACGCTGACCACGAGCTGCTCCGCGCCGACGGGCCGACCGGCGCGGGACAAGGCGTCCAGCTCGGTCAGGAGCACCGCCGGGTCGACCACTACGCCGTTGCCGATGACGCAGGTGCAGGACGGCCGCAGGATGCCCGAGGGGATGAGGTGGAAGATGGACTGCTCGCCGTCCACGACCAGGGTGTGGCCGGCATTGTTGCCGCCCTGGAACCGGACGACGGCGTCCACCCGGCTGGACAGCACGTCCACCACCTTGCCCTTCCCCTCGTCGCCCCACTGGGTGCCCACGACGACCACGTTCGGCATGCCCGGTCTCCTTCGGCGCCCCGACCTCGGGGCACGGCCAACCACGCTAACCCACCGGGTCGTCGTCGCCCGACCCGCCCCCATGGGGGTGGGCCCGTCGATGGACCTCGCGGAGCCCGGCCCGGCTCACGTGGGTGTAGCGCTGGGTGGTGGAGAGGTTGCGGTGGCCCAGGATCTCCTGGATGCTCCGGAGATCGGCGCCCCGGTCGAGGAGGTGGGTGGCGCAGGCGTGGCGGAGGGCGTGGGGGTGGAGGCCCCCGACCCCGGCCTGCAGGCCCTGGCGGCGCACGATGCGCCGCATGGACCGATCGGACAGGCGACCCCCGCGCCGGTTGCGGAACACGGGGCCATCGGCCGCCCCCTCACGCAGCCGGCGCAGCGCGCGGAGGGCCTCACCGGGAAGGGGGACGCGCCGGGCCTTGCCGCCCTTGCCACGCCGGACCTCGACGGTCCCCTCGGAGAGGTCCAGGTCGGCCCAGTCGAGCGCCGCGGCCTCGGAGACGCGCAGGCCAGAGCCGTAGAGGAGCTCCACCAGCGCGCGATCGCGGGGGGAGACGGCGGACTCGCAGGCGGCCTCGGCGGCGGGCTCGGACGGGACCCGCGGCAGGGGGCGGCCGGACCGGGGCCCGCGCAGCCCATGTGCGGGGGAGCCGTCGGCGCGCCCGATCTCCCGGGCCCGCCAGGCGAAGAAGGTCCGGAGGGCCGCCCGATGCCGGGAGCGGGTGGCCGGGGCGCGCCCCGTCTCGATGCGGCGCAGGACGTGCCGCAGGGCCTCGGCGCAGAGGCTGTCCAGATCCACGCCCTCGCCGAGCTCGTCGACGAGACGCTGGAGGGTGTGGCGGTAGGCGCGGCGGGTGTGGGGGGAGGCGCCCCGCTCGGCGGAGAGCCAGTCGTCGAAGCGCTCGAGTAGGGGGTGAGTCATGAGAACAGGAGGGGCCAGTCCTCGAGCAGGATGCCCTCGTGGTCCGCCATGTCCACGCCGTGGTGCTCGAAGAGGTAGCGGGCTGCCACCCGGCGGAAAAGGGGCAGCTCGATGGCGTCGGCCCCCTCGGCCACCGCGGCCTCGGCGGCCGCGATGAGCACCTCGGCAGCGGTGTCCCCGTCGAGGTGCCCGAAATCGCCCAGGATGCGCAGGAAGCGGGCGGCAGGCCCGGAGAGGGCGGTGGTGAGGGGCTCGTTCACGACTCTCCCGGGCGGACGGCGTAGCGGTGACCCGGCAAGCGGGTCAGGCGTCCTTCTACCTCGTGCTCGGCCACCCGAGCCAGGACCTCGGTCACGGGCCGCCCGAGTGCCCGGGCCGCCTGGACGGCGGTGTCGCCCGCGGCGAGCCGCTCCAACAACGGATCTCCGACCGGCTCGGCCGCGCCCGCCACCTGGGCCACCCAGCCCTCGACCGAGACGATCGGGCGGGCGCCCAGCGCGAGGAGCTCGAGGCAGCCGGCGGAGCTCTCGACCCCGAGGGCCGCCGGCACGGCCCAGACCTCGCGCCCGAAGCTGGCGGCCTCGGTGGCGGTGATGAGCGCACCACTGCGCCGGGGAGCCTCGATGACCACCACGTGCTCGGAGAGACCCGCGATCCAGCGGTTCCGGACCGGGAAGGTCCACCGGGCGGGCCCCAGCCGGTCGGGGAAGGCCGAGACCACCGCCCCCCCGCCGTCCACGATCCGCGCCCGCAGCGGCCGGTTGGAGGCCGGGGCGGTGTGGGCGAGCCCATGGCCCAGGACGGCCACGGTCCGACCGCGACCGAGGGTGGCCTTGTGAGCGTGGCTGTCGATGCCCCGGGCAAGCCCGCTGACGACCACGACCCCCCGATCGGCGAGGGCCCCGGCCAGATGCCGCGTGACGGCCACGCCGTAGGCCGTGCACCGGCGGGTCCCCACCACCCCGACCCCCAGCCCCTCGAGGGCCGCCGGATCCCCCTCCAGGCAGA
>CAZPJM010000198.1:0-9113 GCA_964586865.1 uncultured Enterobacteriaceae bacterium | reverse complement strand
TCCGATCTGTGGCGGGCCCGTGCCGCCCAGGGGCGCGCCCGGGACGAGGACACCCGCCACCTGCTCCGGGCCCTGCTGGTGCTCCAGCGCGTGGGGGATCACCGTCGAGCGGCCGCCGGCGTGGGCTGGCTCGCCACCTACCTGACCGCCCAGGGGGACCCGGCCTCGGCGGTGCGGGTCCTCGAGCGGAGCGACGGCTACCTCGAGCTGTACGGCGTCTGGTCGGTGCGTCACCAGGGCTGGATCCAGCGCGCACGGGCTCTGGCCCTGCTCGGTCGTCTCGACGAGGCCCGGGAGAGCCTGGCCCGCTACGAGGCCCTGGCCGCGGCGCCGCCGGCCTTCCCCAGCTTCGTGGGCCACCTCGAGGCGACCATGATCCACCTCATCGACCTGGATCTCCACGGCGCTCGGGCCCGGCTGCGGCCGCTGCTGGCCGAGCCGGCGGCCCCCGGGGATCTGGTGGCGGCCCTCGAAGCGGCTGTCTACGCCCTCGACGGCACGCCGGTGGAGGCCGAGGGGGCCCTCGCGCGGGTCCGCTCTCCCCGCCCCGCCACCCAGCTCCTCCGACGCCTCATCGAGGCCTGGGCCCGAGAAGAGGACCTGCAGGGCGCGCTCCGTGAGGTGGCCCGGCATCCCGCTCGCCGCAGCATCGCCCTGCCCGGCGCGGTCCTCCAGGCGGTCGAGGCCGCCGCCACCCGGTCGACCCTGCTGCGCGACCGCTGATCCGGCGGGCTCCATGCGCCCCATGCCCCGCCCGCCGTACCCGGGCGGCACGCCCGCTCCGGGTTACCCTCGTGGGCTCCCCTCGGAGGCCCCGTGCGCCATCTCCTCCCCCTCCTGGTCCTGCCGCTGCTCTCCTGCGCCACCCCGGAAGAGCCCGACCGACCGTGGAGCTTCGAGGGCTGCGACGCCCTGGACGGCACCCGCTGCAGCCTGCCCTTCCCGAGCAGCTACCACCTCCGTCCCGACGAGGGCACGGCCACCGGGTGGCGCCTGGCGCTGCGCGAGGAGCACCTGCCCCTCGCCGTCGACGGCAGCGCCCTGGACCCGACCCGCTGGAACCGCCTGGACGGCTTCTCCATCGGCTCGCCCATCCTGGCCGGCCTGGGCCCCCTCGACCTCGAGGGGGTGGCCCGCCAGGACAGCATCGAACGCAGCCTGGAGGACGACAGCCCCACGCTGCTGCTGGACCTCACCACCGGCGAGCGTGTCCCGCACTGGGTCGAGGTGGATGCCCACGCCACCGACCCCGGGGAGCGGCTGACCATCCTGTGGCCGGCGCGGGTCCTGGACTTCGACCGGGACTACCTGGTGGTGTTCCGCCAGCTGCGCACCGAGAGCGGCGAGGCCATCGAGCTCACCGAGGCCATGCGCGCCCTGCGCGACGGGGTCGAGACCGAGGATCCGGACATCGAGAACCGGCGGGCCCGCTACGACAACGTCCTGTGGCCGGCCCTCGAGGCCCAGGGCGTCGACCGCGGCGAGGTCCGGCTCGCCTGGGACTTCCACACCGCCTCGCGCGCCGGGATGCTCGGCGACGCCGAGTCCATGGTCGAGGACGCCCTCGCCCGGGCGCGGGCCGACGGCATCGACTACGCCATCACCGACCAGGAGGTGGCGGACTGCACCGTGCCCGAGACCACCACCTGGAAGATCGTGCGCGGCACCTTCACCGTGCCCTCCTACACCGAGGAGCCCGTCCCGGGGCACCTCCTCGCCCGCGACGAGGCGGGGCGACCCACCGCCGTCGGCACCCGCGACGCCCGCTTCCTGGTGCGGATCCCGTGCTCGGTCCAGCGGGACCCGGGACCCACCTTCCTCATCCAGTACGGCCATGGGCTGCTCGGGACCGAGGGCGAGGCCGAGACGGGCTGGCTCGGCCGCTTCCTGGACGATCAGCGCATGATGGTCATCGCGGCCCAGCAGACCGGCATGGCGAGCGAGGACTACGCCAACATCGCGCTGCTCCTCGCCAATGACCTCTCCCGCTTCGCCACCATGACCGACCGCCTGCACCAGGGGCTGGTCGAGCAGGTGCTCCTCATGGAGCTGGCCCTCGGCCCCCTGGCCGAGGATCCGGCGCTCCAGGTGGACGGCACCCGGCTCATCGATCCCGACGACGCCGACCTGCGCGGCTGGTACGGCATCTCCCAGGGCGGCATCATCGGCGGCGCCTACGTGGGGATCTCGCCCCACGTGGACCGGGGGGTGCTCTCGGTGGGCGGGGGCCCATACCCGCTGCTCCTCCCCCGCTCCGCCAACTTCGAGGGCTTCTTCGACATCCTGCGCCGCCGCTACGACAGCGAGCTCGACCAGATGTTCCTCATCCACGGCCTGCTGGGGCACCTCTGGGACGCCACCGAGTCCACCGGCTGGTCCCACGACCTGCGCGACAAGCGGATCCTCTCCCAGATCGCCCTGGGGGATGCCCAGGTCCACGTCCAGGGCTCGCGCTTCCAGGCCCGCTCCATCGACGCCACCCTGCTGACCCCCAGCGTGTCGCCGGTCTTCGGCCTGTCCGAGAGCGGGGGCCCGGTCGAGGGCTCGGCCTACGTCGAGGTCGACTACGGCCTGACCTGGCCCGACGTGAACCTGCCCCCCGACACCGCCACCGACCCCCACGAGTGCCCCCGTCGGGACCCGGACCTCCAGGCCCAGGTGGTGCGCTTCCTCCGCGACGGGGTGGCCGAGCACACCTGCGACGGGCCCTGCGTGCGCACCTTCGACGGGGGCTGCCCCTGAGGCGCCGGGGGACCGTGACCGTCCTGATGCGCGACCCGCACGCCGCCGGGGCATCGTGTGGTCCGCCGTCGAGGTCCGCATGAATCTCTTCCGCCCCCTCGAGCGCCTGGGGCTCTCGCCCTGGGGCTCGCTCGCGACCCGGCCCCGGATCGACGACCGGACCCACGAGTCCAATGTGCGCGGGATCTACGTCGTCGGGGACCTGACCGAGGCGCCCATCATCAAGATGGCCCTCAAGCAGGGCCACGAGGTCGGCACCCACATCGCCCGGGAGCTGGGCACGCCCACCGACGCCACCGACGTCCTGGACGCCGTCATCATCGGTGCCGGCCCCTCCGGCGTGACCGCGGCCGAGGCCCTCCGGGCCCGGGGGATGCGGGTGGCGGTCTTCGAGAAGGCGAGACCCTTCGCGACCATCCATGCCTTCCCGAAGGGCAAGCCCATCTTCGCCGAGCCGGAGGGCATGGAGAACCCCTCCGACCTCTGGTTCGAGGACGCCCCCAAGGACGAGCTGGCCCAGCGATGGTGCGAGCACCTGCGCGACGGCGATCTGCCCCTGCACACCCCCGAGGCGGTGAAGACCGTGCGCCGCGAGGGGGATGGCTTCGTCATCGAGACCGAGGTCGGGGCCGATGGTCGGGACGGGGATCGGCCCCTGGCCGACGTCCCCTCGGACGGTGCCCCGGGCGCCCGCAACACCTACCGGGCCCGGCGCATCGTGGTGGCGGTGGGCAAGCGCGGCAGCGTGCGCAAGCTCGGCATCCCGGGCGAGGACCTGGACAAGGTGAGGCATCACCTGGACGACCCGGCCTCGTACGCCGGCCGTCGGGTCCTGGTGGTGGGGGGAGGGGACTCGGCCGTCGAGGCCGCCATCGCCACCGCCGAGGCCGGCGCCGAGGTGGTGCTCTCCTACCGGCGCGACGAGCTGACCCGGCCCAAGGCCCGCAACCAGGAGCGGTTCCGGGAGCTGTGCGAGGCGGGCCGGATCCGCTTCGAGGGCGGGACCACGCCCTCCCGCGTGACGGCCGATGCCGTGTGCCTCGAGAAGGGCGGCGAGACCCTCGAGCTGCCCAACGACGATGTGCTGGTGTTCATCGGCGCCGGCCTGCCCGAGGACTTCCTGCGCGGGATGGGCATCCAGCTCGAGGGCGACTTCCGCTGGCTCAAGTTCGCCTGGGTGGTGGCCTTCGGCTTGCTCGTCTACGGCTACTACGTCATGAAGCGCAAGATGGACCTCTGGCCCTTCGGCGAGGGCGATCCGCTGGGGTCCCTGCCCGAGCTCGTGAAGGTGGATCTGGGCTTCCGCAGCGTCGACGGCGGCTTCTGGGGCACCCTCATCTACACGGGCTTCATCCTGGGCTTCGGCATCTGGCTCTTCCTGGGGAAGTACCGTGATTCGGCGGAGCAACGGCGCAAGCTCGTCTCGCTCATGCTGTTCCAGGGGCTCTTCCTCTTCGGCATCCCCGAGCTGGTCCTGCCGGGGATCCACGCCGTGGCCGGCGCCCTCGACGCCCTCACCGGCAGCTTCCTCCACAGCTTCACCAGCCAGCCCTGGATGGCCTACAGCTTCGGCGTCCCGTGGCCCCTGTCCCTGTACTCGGTCGTCGACGGGCCCACCTGGGTGAACACCCCCGAGGGCGCCCCCTCGTGGCACGGCTTCTGGGCGGCCACCCTGTGGACCGGCCTCGGCCTGGTCACCGCCTTCGTCTTCATCCCCCTCTACGTGTGGCGGCACAACCTCAAGTTCTGCTCCTACCTGTGCGGGTGTGGCGGGCTGGCCGAGACCTTCGGCGATGCCTGGCGCCACCTGGCGCCCCGGGGCGCGGGCAGCCACCTGCTCGAGTGGGGCGGGGCCGTGGTCTTCTTCCTGGCCATCCCCACCACCTTGCTGCTGGTCAACGATGCCTGGCAGTTCATCCAGTCCCCCTTCCTGACGGACGCCAAGGCCTTCAGCTCGGGCTGGTACTCCCTGATGGTGGACTTCGGCCTGGCCAGCCTGGTGGGCGTCGCCATGTACCCGGTGCTGGGCAACCGGGTGTGGTGCCGCTTCGCCTGCCCGCTCCGGGCCTACATGCAGGTCATGGCCGCCGGCGTGGGGCGCCTCGCCATCCACAGCGACGACCGCTGCATCTCGTGTGGTCAGTGCACCCGGTACTGCCAGATGGGGATCGAGGTGCAGCGCTTCGCCGAGGCGCAGGAGAGCTTCCACAACGCCAACTCCCACTGCATCCAGTGCGGGATCTGCGTCGAGGTCTGCCCCATGGACGTGCTGGTGCTGGGTCGCCGCGGCGCCTCGGCCGAGGATCCGTGGGGCCGCCGCGAGGTGCGGGTGGATCTGTCGGGCAGCGGGCGGCCGGCGATGGGGGCCCTGCGGAGTGGCCCCCAGGCGGAGATCCCCCCCCTGGCCGATCTCTTCGGGCTCGAGGCCGCACCGCCCGAGGGGCGGTAGGCCTCGCCCCTCGACGCGGCCGGACGCCGCGCGCACCTTGAACGCGGAGGTCCCATGTCCCGAACCCTCGCCCTCGTCGTCCCCCTCGCCCTGCTGGGCTGCTCGACCGGGATCAGCGGCGCCGCCCGCCCCGAGGCCCCGCCCTCCCAGGCCCCCGAGGGCTTCTGGGACCACTGGGGCGATGGCCGGGCCGAGCTGGCCGGCTACCGCCTCGTCCAGCCCCGCTACGGCGCCCCGCGCACGGGCGAGGCGGTGCTCGTCACCGTCACCGAGGACTTCCTCTCCGACGACCTCACCAAGGCCGAGCGCGGGCAGGACCGGGCCTTCCCCGTGGTGAAGCTCAACGAGATCCGGGACTTTCCCACCGGCGTCTACGACTACAACCTGATGACGAGCAGCTTCCTCCCCCTCGACGGGCGGCTGCCCCGGGGTCTGGCGAGCAAGGTGAGCTTCAGCAGCCAGGAGTGGTGCGGCCACGTCTGGGACATGGTCCAGATCCGCGGCGAGGACGGGGCCCGGCGGGTGTGGCACAGCTACTTCGACGGCGAGGCCGACGGCCGCCAGGACCTGGAGATCCCGCCCGGCACCCTCCTGGGCGATGCCCTCCCGCTGCTGGTGCGCGATCTCGCCGGGCCGCTCGTCGAGCCCGGGGCCCAGCGGGAGGTGCCCTACTGGCCACGGCTGATGGACCTCCGGCTGGACCACCGGGAGGGCGGGGTCCAGACCGCGACCCTCGCCCGGGAGGCCGGGACCCGCTCCGTCTCCGTGCCCGCCGGCACCTTCGAGGTGCGGCGCACCACCCTCACGGTCGAGGGGCGGACCGGGCACTGGGACGTGGAGCTGGCGCCTCCCCACCGCCTGGTGGCGTGGGGCTGGGACGACGGCGAGGCGGGCGTGCTCACCGGCAGCACCCGGATGCCCTACTGGCAGAAGAACGGCCCCGGTGACGAGGGCCTGCGCGCCGAGCTGGGCCTGGGCCCCCACCCGCTGGCCGAGCCCGCGGCGCCATGACAGCCCGGGCCCCCCGCCTGTGGACAACTTTCTTCGCGAACGGGTGTTCACCTGAACATGTGTAGGGTTAAGGGGGCGTCACGGGGCTCGAACCGTGGACCCACCCTGTGGGAAGCCTGTGGAAGCCCTGCGGATCCTCCGCCTCCATCGCGGCGGATCCTTGACGCGACCGCCCCGCCCGGCAAGAGTGGCGGGGTCTCTGGAGGACGCCATGGAGCGGTTTCACGACGAGCGGGCCACCCTGGCGCGCCTGCGTCCCCGGCTGGCCGAGCGCCACGAGGGCCAGTTCGCCGTGCTGTTCGGGGACCGGCTGGTGGGGGTCTTTCCCACCTCGCGCGAGGCCTACCGGGCCGGCCTGACCGCCGCCGGGCCCGACCGGCCCTTCTACCTGGAGCAGATCCGCCGGGCCCCGCAGCCGGTCTACGTGGCCGGGGTGCGCTGATCCGGCGGGGCGCCCTGGCGATGGGGTGGACCGGTCCCGGGCGCGGGCCCCACCGCACCGCGCCGCGCGGAAGGTCCTGAGGTGGGGCGGGTGGTCCTGGGCGTCGACGAACTCCACGGCCCCCTCATCGCCGTCTCCCTCCGTCCCGAGCCCCTCCGCGCCGAGATGCTTCGCCGGGCGGGTCGTCCGGTGCCCGCCCAGGTGCAGGGGTGGGGCCTCATCGACACCGGCGCCAAGCAGACGAGCGTGGACCACCGGGTGGGGGCCGAGCTCTACCAGCAGGTGGGCGTGGCCCTGGCCTGGACCCCATCCACCCCCGACGAGGCCCCCCACGAGACCTCGGTCTTCTATGGCTTCCTCACGTTCCCGGGGACCGGCCTGCCCATCCTCGAGCAGGAGATGCTCGGCATGTCCCTCGGCTACCCGGTGCAGGGAAAGCGGGTGCTGGCGCTGCTGGGCCGGGACTTCCTGGCCCCCCTCCGCCTCGTCTACGACGGCCCGGCCGGCCAGGTGAGCCTGGCCTGGTAGGGCCCGAGCGCGCTCACCCGAAGGCCGGCGCCAGGAAGAGCACCACCGCCGCCGCCACCCCGGCGATGGCCAGGTTGAGGAGGAGGCCGGTGAAGGCCATGTCGCCGGGCGCCACCCCGCCGGCCTGGGCCGCGATGGCGTTTGGAGCGGTGGCCACGGGCATCATGAAGGCACAGGACGCCGACAGCGTGGCCGGGACCATCCAGAGCAGGGGCTCGACCCCGGCCTGGGCGGCGCCGGCGGCCAGGACCGGCAGCAGGATGGCGGTGGTCGCCGTGTTGCTGGTGAGCTCGGTGAGGAAGCTCATGCCGAGGCACAGGGCCAGCACCGTCAGGGCATCCCCGCCCCAGGCCTGCAGATCGGCCAGGGCGCCGGTGGCCCCGGCGAGCCACGGGGTCAGCCCGCTGGCCTCCACCCCGGCGGCCAGGGCGAAGCCACCCCCCAGCAGGACCAGCACCGACCAGGGCACGCCGCGCTCCAGGCGCCGGAGCCGGAGCAGGAAGTGGCCCTCGTGGGCGCGTCGGTCGCGGGGCAGGGCGGGCAGCAGGAAGAGGAGGCCGGCCGCCCCCACCGCCACCAGGGCATCGTGGGCCGCGCCCGCGGGCAGGAGCCCGCCCCAGCCAGGCACGGTCCAGCCGGGCGCCAGCGGCAGGTCGGACCGGCTGAACCAGCCCAGGAAGGCGAGCCCCACCACGCCCACCACCCCGGCCTCCGCCGCGGTCCACGGGTGGGCCCGGGGTCGCTCCAGGTCGGCGTCGAACCCTGGCGGCAGGGGCAGGCCCACCCGGCCCAGGATCCCCCAGGCCACGGGCAGCGCCAGGAGCGCGAAGGGCACCCCGATCCCCGCCCACCCCGCGAAGGTGATCCGCGGGTCCAGGCCGGCCAGGATGGCGTTGGGGGGCGTCCCGATGAGGGTGGCCACCCCACCCAGGCTGGCGGCGTAGGCCAGGCCCAGCACGAAGGCGGTGCGCTGGCGCCGATCGTCGGTGCAGCGGCGGGCCACCTCCAGCGCCACCGGGAGCAGCATGAGGGTCGTGGCCGTGTTGGAGATCAACGCCGACAGCCCCGCCCCGGCCACCATCACCGCGAGCAGGACCCGTCGGGGGCTCCCCCGGACCCACCGGGGTCCCAGCAGGGCGGCCACCACCCGGCGGTGGACCCCGGCCTCCTCCATGCCGTGCCCGAGGACGAAGCCCCCGAGCATGAGCAGGTTGAGGGGATGGGCATAGGCGGCGGCTACCTGGGAGAGGGGGAGGACGCCGAGCACCGGGAAGGCCACCAGCGGGAGCAGCGCCGTCACCGCCAGCGGCAGGATGCGCGCCACCCACAGCAGCGCCATCACCACGAGCACCGCCAGGGTCTGCCAGCCGCCCGGCGACAGCCCGGCCGGGGAGGGGGCGAGGAGGAGGGCCGCGCCCAGCGCCAGCGCCAGCGCCAGACCGGTGTAGCGGTACGCCGGCAGGCGGGTGGCGGCGTCCCAGCGGGTGAGGGCCCGGGAGATGGTGTCGAGCAGGCGCACGGTCCGCGGATTGAAGCACGGGCCGCCCGGACGGACCAGCGACGACGGGGTAGGGGGCGGGCCGAGAGGTGCCCGTGGGGTCTTCGACGGACAATCAGGCCATCACCGTCTTCGTGCTGGGGCTGCTCAGCATCGTGACCTGCCAGATTTTGGGGCCCGTCGCCGTCATCATGGGCGGCCGCTACGTCGCCGAGTGCAAGGCCGAGGGGCGGACCCCCGAGGGCCTGGGCGTGGCGGGCCGGGTGATGGGCTTCGTGGGCACGGCGCTGCTGGCGCTGCAGCTCCTGGTGGTGCTGCTCTACGCGGCCCTCGTGGTGGCCGTGGTGATCAGCGAGCTATGAGGGCGTGGCGCCCGGGCGGGACGCCCTCATAGCTCGCTGATCACCACGGCCACCACGAGGGCCGCGTAGACAGATCGGAAG
>CAZPJM010000197.1:0-9132 GCA_964586865.1 uncultured Enterobacteriaceae bacterium | reverse complement strand
AGGCGAAGCGACTTCATCAGGCGCACGAGCTCTGGAGAGACCTCACGACGCATCGACCCAGCACGGGGTACCGGGGGCATGTTCAAGCGGCATGGCTGCTCCATCGGTGAGGGCGGAGGCCGAGTCTAGGCGCCTGCCCGACACGGTGCAACACCCTGCGGCGGGTATGCTGCAGCCGGACCTCCGGGGCGCGGAGGGGTGATCCGCGGGCGCCAGCGCGGATCGCAAGCCACGTGCAAGTCCACGATCCCGTACGGGACCTGGGACCCCCGAACGAGGTCCACTATCCTCACCCCGTACGACAACACCCGTTCTCGGGGGGGAGCAATGGCCCGCCAGCGCCGCCCGGCTTCCAGGGAACCCGTCCAGCCCTCGCCCGAGGTCCGGACCGCATCGTCCATGGTGTGTCCACCTCCGCTCGGGCCGGTGGAGACACCGGGCTGCGGCGCGGAGCCCGAGGTCGCGTGGCCCGTGTGGTGGGACCCGGGCGAGGTCGGGCCTGGCGAGGGACCGGGGGACCCGCCCGAGGTGGCGCCCGATGCGGCCTCGCCCCTCCCCCCGCCGGCGTCCCGCCCACCGAGGTCGTGGACCCGAGCCGGCCCGCCCTGCGACGGACCACCCGCCCCGGCCTCCACCAGCACGAGGCCCGCCTCCCCGAGGCCAGCGACGGGCGCGGACAGGCGGTGGGCGACGACACCCGGCTCCGCCAGGGCTACCGCGGGTCGCGTCACGGGCACGCCCTGGGCGCCACCCTGGAGCACACCCACGAGGACGGCACCCGGGACACCTTCACCACGCGGGCCCACGCCGATCGCCGGAGCTCGCGCCTCGAGGCCGAGATCGGCCAGGCTCGGGGCGACGACAGCCTCCACGGCAGCATGGGCATGGGCCTGGACGGGATCGAGGCCGGGGCACGGGGCAGCCGGGGCCGCGAGAATGGGTCGGTCCGATCGGGGCACGCCCAGGGGCGCGTGGGTCTCGGCAACGTCCGTGCGGACGTGGGGATCGCCACCCGCCACGCAGCCCGCGGCCCGGCCCCCCTCCCCGATCCGGCCACCGGGGAGGTCGTTCCCCAGACCGCCGGCCAGCGCCTCACCGGCTCCCAGTCCCGCACCGCCTCGGCGGGGGTGCGTGCCGTGGGCGACGCCGACCTGCGGGTCACCGCGCCCCAACCCCGCGGGGACCGGTGGGTGGTGACCTACCGCATGCCCATGTCCGGCCGGGCCCTGGGCGAGGCCGGCTTGTCCTTCACCGGCATCCGCGGCGGTGACGTGGGCGGGGGCGACGCCGATCTGGCGGCACGGACCGGCATCCCGGGCGCACGCACCCAGGGCCCCACCCGGAGCGCGCGGCTCCACGCCGCCGCCGGGCTCACCGGTGAGGTCTCGGGCGAGCGGGTCTTCGCGGACGAGGACGAGGCCTGGGCGTGGTACACGATGCCCGACCCGCAGGATCTGATGCCGCCTGTCGCCTTGTCGGACGCCGCCGCCCTGTCCCCGGGGGAGCACCGGGCGGCGAGGGTGGAGGGCGAGGTCGGCGTCGGGGTCGGGGCCGATGCGGGCTCCCTCGGGGTGAGCGCCAGCGGCTCGGCCCATGCCGGGGCGGGCATCACCGTCGAGAAGGTCGGCGAGCGGGAGGTCGTGGTCACCCGAGAGCTCGGCGGCGACCTGGTGGGCCAGGGTGGCGTCCACACCCACGCCCTCTCGGTGGGGGGCTACGCCGCGACGGGGGCCATGGGGCAGCAACGCTGGCGGCTCGACCCCACCATCCCGGCGGCCGCCGACGCCTACCGGGCGCTGCTCGTCGGCCAGACCCCACAGGACGGCCCCGGCGTCTCCCGGCTCGACGACCGGAGCCTCACCTACGACGAGGCCCGGGCCCAGGTGGATGCCCCGGGCGCCTCCATCTCGTCCGGGGTCCGCGCCACCGACCTGGAGGTGCGCCGGCGCGACGGCACCCGCCGGGTCGCGGAGCGCGGGGGCCATGCGGCCACCATGGTGCCGTGGAAGGGCTTCGACACGGTGCTGCCGCGCTTCGACCAGGAGATCGGCACCGAAGCCGCCACCGAGTACGACGCCGAGGAGGGCGAGCGCGGCACTGGCGTCTACGTGGCCGCCCACAGCGAGGGCAACGGTGTGTCCGCCACCCACGAGATCCTGGGCCAGGCCTTCGGGCGGGACGCCTCCATGGCCAAGCGGCGCGGCCCCGCCGAGGCCGGTCAGTGGCAGCTCGTCGTGGACCACGGCGAGGACGCCATGGACCGGCTACGGGCACGGCTCGACGCCCTCTACGCCGATATGAACCCGTCCATGATGCTGACCAGCGTACGGGTCCTGGTGCGGGACATGAAGGCCGCGGGCGACGACCGGGCCGCCCAGCGCCAGGCCATCCAGGACTTCGGCCGGCATGGCCGCGAGGCCACCGACCTGATCCACGGCTGGCTGGGGCGGGGCCAGGCCTACGTGGGGCTCGAGGACAGCGCGACGTGGATCGGGATCGAGGGGCATCGGGAGGCGGAGAACCAGATCGCTCGCTGGTCGACGAGCCTCGATTCCGGTACCGCCCGCATCGACTCGATACAGGAGCGGCTCGATATCCATCGCGCCCGCCTGAACGACCTGCGGGACTTCGGGCGCTACCTGGAGGTGCCCGCCGACGTGCGCCGCCAGGAGATCACCCGGACCCGCAAGCTGGTGAGCCGCCTCGAGGCCCTGGTGAAGGAGGCGGGGGGCGATCCCGGGGGAGCCGGGGAGGACCCCGAGCTGGGTCGCCTCCTCGCCACGCTCGAGGAGCGACGCGAAGAGGTGGAGACCGTCTACGCCCGCGTGCGCCGGGCCCGAGACCGCCATGGCGTGGGCTGGGTACGGACGTTCGGCAAGGCCTGGGGGCGCCTGGGGGGCTCGGGTCTGTTCGGACTCGGCGCGGGTTCCGAGGCCGAGGCCTACGAGCTCGCCGAGACGGTCTTCGCCGAGGCCGAGGAGCATCGTAGGGAGGCGGGGGAGTTGGAGGTGGTCGGTCGAACGGCCCTGGCGGATTCATCTGGGCCCATCAATCCAGCCCGGCCGTTGTCGGAAGCACTCGGACATCTCGACCAGGCGCGCTACCTCTTCCGTGACGTGCGGGAGATCCTCAACGAGATCAAAGAACGCCACCCGGAGTTCTTCTGAAGCCGGCCACAGCATGCCTGCTGCTCGCCGCTGGGCTGATGTCCGGCTGCGGCCTCCTTTCTCCCCCCCCGCCCCGCCCGGACCCGCCGACGCTGGAGGAGTTGGAGGCGCGGTGCTTCCCGGAGGACGGCTACGACTTCGACTACCAAGCCTGCACCAGGGCCGGCCCGATGCTGATCAAGGCGGGCAAGGTCGAGCGTGGCATCCAGGCCCTCTCGTGGGCCTGCCACCGCATCCCCTCCGCCTGCACCGACCTGGGCCTGCGCTACCTCCAGGGCGATGGGGTCGAGAAGGACATGGAGAAGGCCTTCTCTACCTTTGAGCGCGGCTGCCTCTCTCTCGACAAGGACCCCGACGCCTGCGGATGGTCAGGCTTCGACAGCCTCATGCGATCCCCCGTCAGCCCCATCGGTAGACTCAACATCGAGCATGGCCTCGACTTCACCTGCCGCTACGGCGCCACGGACTGGGGCTGCTTCAACTATGGCGTCGCCCTCGCCTGCGGCCTCCTCGGCGAGCCCGACCCCGGCCATGCCCAGGGCGCCTTCGCCCGCTCGTGCACCCTTGGCGACGAGCGCGGCTGCCGGATGCTGGACGCGGCCCTTCCCGGCGCCGCCCAGCCCCCCTGCAGCCTCATCGGCCCCGACCCCGAGCACCCCATCCCCATCGAGCTGGACCTGACCCCCCTGCCCCCCGACGCCGCCCTCCCCGAGGGCGTCGAGCCCTTCGAGCGCACCCCCCTGCCGGTTCGGTGAGGCCATGCAGAGGCTGGCGACGGGATGGAGTGTCGGCCGGGCGGCCGGGCTGGGCCTGCTGACCGCGCTGGCGGGCTGCCGCTTTCTCTTCCCCGCCCCGCCCCCGCCGGAGCCGCCGACGCTGGAAGAGCTGGAGGCGCGGTGCTTCCCGGAGCACGGCTACGACTTCGACTACCAAGCCTGCACCAGGGCCGGCCCGATGCTGCTCAAGGCGGGCAGGGTCGAGCGTGGCATCCAGGCCCTCTCGTGGGCCTGCCACCGCATCCCCTCCGCCTGCACCGACCTGGGCCTGCGCTACCTCCAGGGCGATGGGGTCGAGAAGGACATGGAGAAGGCCTTCTCTACCTTTGAGCGCGGCTGCCTCTCTCTCGACAAGGACCCCGACGCCTGCGGATGGTCAGGCTTCGACAGCCTCATGCGATCCCCCGTCAGCCCCATCGGTAGACTCAACATCGAGCATGGCCTCGACTTCACCTGCCGCTACGGCGCCACGGACTGGGGCTGCTTCAACTATGGCGTCGCCCTCGCCTGCGGCCTCCTCGGCGAGCCCGACCCCGGCCATGCCCAGGGCGCCTTCGCCCGCTCGTGCACCCTTGGCGACGAGCGCGGCTGCCGGATGCTGGACGCGGCCCTTCCCGGCGCCGCCCAGCCCCCCTGCAGCCTCATCGGCCCCGACCCCGAGCACCCCATCCCCATCGAGCTGGACCTGACCCCCCTGCCCCCCGACGCCGCCCTCCCCGAGGGCGTCGAGCCCTTCGAGCGCACCCCCCTGCCGGTGCGGTGAGGCGGAGCCCGGAGACGCGGCCAGGAGGGACTCGACGGTTATGCTGGCCGGCCTGGAGGGTCCGTGCCCGGCCCACGTGCCATGCCCTGGCTCGGCGCCGGGGTCGTGCTGTTCCTGGTGGTGGCCCTCGGATGGGTGAGCGACGACGCCTACGTGACCCTCCGCAGCGTGGACCTCACCTGGCGCGGGTACGGGCCCGTGTTCAACGTCGACGAGCGGGTGCAGGCCTACACCCACCCGCTGTGGTTCGGCGTCCTGCTGATCAGCTACCCGCTCACCGGCTTCCAGGCCTGGTGGGCCGCCTTCGTACCCTCCGTGCTGGCGACGGGCGCCGCCCTGGCCCTCCTGGTCTGGGGCCTCCGCGAGGCGCCGGGCCGCGCCCTGCTGGCGCTGGCGCTGCTGGGAGGGAGCCGCGCCTTCCTGGAGTACGGGACCTCGGGCCTGGAGAACCCCCTGACCTTCGCCCTGCTGGCGGGGATCCTGGCGGCCCGGGCGCGCCTGTCGAAAGGGGCGGCCCTGTGGGCGGTCAGTCTGTTCGCCGGCCTGGCGGTGGTGAACCGGATGGACACGGCGCTGCTCGTGGGGCCGCTCTGGGTGGCCACGGCGCTGCAGGCCCGGTCGCTCGGGGCAAGGCGCCTGCTGGGTGCGGTGGCGGTGGGGGCGGCCCCCCTGGTGGCGTGGGAGGCCTTCAGCCTCGTCTACTACGGCATGCCCGTCCCCAACACCGCCTACGCCAAGCTGGGCACCGGCCTGCCCGTGCTCCGCAAGGTGCAGATGGGGCTCACCTACCTCACCCACTTCGCGCTCCACGACCCCATGGGCGCCATCCTCCTGCTCGGCGCCGCCCTGGGCGGGCTGCTCCGGGGCGGCGCGCCCGCCCGGGCCCCGCTGGTGGGCATCGCGCTGTACGTGGCCTACATCGCCTGGATCGGCGGTGACTTCATGGCCGGGCGCTTCCTCGCGGCCCCGATCCTCCTCGCGGCGTGGACGGTGGCCCGCCTCCCGCGGCCCGAGGGGCTCCGACCGCGCCTCGTCGTGGGCGTGGCCTGGGCCCTGCCCGCCCTGACGGTGGTGTGGATCCTGGTCGCTCCCCAGCGCCGCGCCCAGCTCGCCGCCCTCGAGGCCGACGGCCCCTACCAGGCCACCCGGTTCCTGGGGATCGTGGACGAGCGCGCCTACTTCGAGACCACCCTCGGCCTCCCCGCCGTCCTGCAGGGCGGCGGGACGCCGGATCGGATCACCCGGACCGAGGGCCTGAAGGTGGCCGCGCTGGCCCGCGCCGCGCCCGGCATGGTCCTCACCCCGGCCCAGGCGGGGGTCTACGGCTACCATGCTGGCCCTGACGCCATCGTGGTCGACCTCTACGGGCTCGGGGATCCCCTCGTCGCGCGGCTCCCCATGACCACCGGCCCCGGCCGGGACTGGGCCCCCGGGCACTTCCCCCGGCGCTATCCGGAGGGCTACCTGGAGGGCCGGCCGGTGCGGGCCAACACCCTGGAGGACCCCGATCTTCGCGCGTACTACGCCATCCTGGATCGGGCGGTCGCCGGACCCGTGTGGAGCGCGGACCGGTGGCGGGCCCTCTGGAGCCTCCACGCGGGCGGTGCCGACGCCCACCTCGAGGCCTACACGGCGCGGCTCCGTGCCCGGGCGGAGCGGTGAGGCTGCGCCCCCTCCACGAGGCCCTGATCGCCGTGGGGCTGGCCGGCTCGGCGGTGGCGGTGCTCCGGCTCGGGTTCGGGGACCTGGACGGGCTCGCCCGCGCCATCGACCACGCCCCCCAGGCCTTCTACGACTTCGGCGCCATCTACGTGCGGGCCGGTGGGGCCATCCTCTCCACGCCCGAGCCGGTGGAGGGCTTCTTCTACCCGCCCGTCTTCGCCCTGCTCATGGTCCCCTTCGCCGCCGTCCCGATGGAGGTGGCCCTGCCCGTCTGGGCCGCCCTCCAGCTCGCCTCCGTCGCGGCCCTGGCCTGGCTGGCGCCCCCGGCGCTGGGACTCGGCGGCCCGGTGGCCCGCCTGAGCTCGCTGGCCCTGGTGCTCGCGTCGTTCCCGGTGGTGCACGGCCTGTCCTGGGGGCAGATCAGCGGACCACTGATGGCGATGGTGCTGGGGGCGGCGGCCCTGGCCCGCCGCGGCCACCGCACCGGGCCGGCCGTGCTGCTGGCGTCCGGGCTGGCGGCCAAGCTCTACGTGGCCGGCCTGCTCCCGGCCTTCCTGGGTCCACGAGGGTGGCCCGCGGTGGTCGGGGCGGGGGCCGGCGCCGTGATCCTGGCCCTGGTGGTGCCGCTGGGCATCCTGGGACCGGACGGCACCCTGATCTTCTACGAGCAGGTGGCAGACGGCCTGGCCGAGCGGAGCCCCCTGATCCGCCAGGACCTCAACTCCCACCATGTGGCCCATGTGGTGGCGCGCTGGACGGGCACGGTGGGCCCGAGCCTCTCCACCCCGGCCTGGCTGGCCCGGGTCGCGGGGGGCCTGGCCACGGTGGGGCTCTCGGTGCTGGCCGGGATGCGGGCGTGGCGCGGGCAGCGCGCCTCGGCGCTGGTGATCACGCTCCTGGCGACGCCCCTGTGGGTACCGACCTCGTGGCCCCACTACCTGGCGTACCTGCCGGCCTGCCAGCTCGTGCTGGGGGCCTGGGCCCTGCGCCCGGAGACGCCCGGGGCCCGACGGGTCCTGTGGGGGGGCGCCGCCGTGCTCTCGGTGGCCCTCTCGACCCACCCGGCGGTCCTGATCGCGGGGGATCCGCAGCTCTACAACGCGGCCGGCGCGCTCCTGGTGGCCGATCTGGTCCTGCTGGTGGCGGCCCTGCCCCCACCCCCCGTCGAGGCCTCCCGTGAGCGGGCCTGAGCGCCCCGGCACGGCGGCCGTGGGGGTGGCGGGCCTGGCGGCGGTCCTGCTGGCCCTGGCGGCGGTCGAGGCCCTGCCCCACCAGGGCGATGACGGCTTCATCTTCCTCCGCTACGCCGAGCGGATGACGGCCGGGATCGGCGTGGGCTTCACCGGCCAGTCACCCCCCGTCGAGGGCTACAGCTCCCCCCTGTGGCTGGGGCTCCTGCTGCCCCTGGTGGGGGCCGGGGTCCCGGGTCCGCTCGCCGTGAAGCTGCTGGGGATCGCCGCCCTCGGCGGATGGATGGCCGGGCTGTGGGCGCTGGTGCGGGCCCTGGGAGGGCGACCGATCCACGCGGCGCTGGCGTGGGTGGGGCTGGCGATCCTGCGTCCGCCGTTCTTCTGGGCCTTCGCCGGCCTCGAGACCCCGCTGGTGGGCGCGCTGCTGGCGCTGACGGCGTGGGGCCTGGCCCGGGGGGAGGGCCGATGGGCCGTGGGGGCCGGCCTGCTCGGGGTCCTCCGGCCCGAGGGCCCGGCGATGGCGGTGGGGACGCTCCTCCTGGGCGCCCTCCGCGACGGGCGCCGCCCCTCCTGGACCGCCGTGGTGGGGAGCCTGGCGCCGGCCAGCCTCTGGCTCGCGGTCCGGCTCGCCCTGTACCGGGACGTGCTCCCCAACACCTTCTACGCCAAGGCCACCGGCGCCCCGGTCGAGCAGCTCGGGCGGGGGCTGGCCTACGCCGGCCTGGTGACGCCCGGCCTGGCCCTCGTGCTGGGGGGCCTCGTGTGGGGCCACCGCGCCTCCCTCGCCACCCCGTCCGCCCGGGCCCGGCTCGCCGTGGCGGCCCTCGCCTCCGGCCAGCTCGCCGTGGTGATCGTCGGCGGGGGCGACTGGATGTGGTACGGCCGCCTGCTGGTGCCCATCCTGCCCCTGCTGCTGGCGCTGGCCCTGTCCGTCGCCCCGCTCCCCGGGCCGCCGCGCCTCCTGGTGGGTGCCGGTGCTGGCCTGGCCCTGGTGCTCCACCTGGCGCCCCCGTCCACCTGGGGCCGGCGTCTCACCCTCACCCCCCTGCCCGTCCCCGCCTTCCAGGAGGGGGGCATGACCTTCGCCGAGGCCGCCGCCGGGCGCTGGATCGCCGCCCGGGCCGCTCCCGGGGATCGGATCGCCGTCAACCACGCCGGCGCCCTGCCCTGGGCCGCCCGGGAGCTGGCGATCCTGGACATGACCGGCCTGCTCGAGCGCACCCTGGCCCGCCGCGCCGGCGGCGGCCTGCACGCCAAGTACGACGTGGACTACGTGCTGGGGGAGCGACCGGACTGGGTGGTGCTGCACACGCGCACCCCGCCCGGCCCCGATGGGGCCATCGTCGCACCGGACTACTGGGCCGGCGAGACGGCGCTGCTGGAGGATCCGCGCTTCCAGGCCGCCTATGCGCCCACCGGCGCCACCTGGGGCTGGGACTGGACCGCCGAGGGGCGGAGCTGGACCGTGGTCTACCGGCGACGGCCGGGCCAGCCTACCGGAGGATCTCCGCGATGAGCGTCGAGAAGTCGGCGTCCCGGGGGATGAGCTCCTCGTCCAGGCGGCCGGCCAGGTA
>CAZPJM010000196.1:0-9133 GCA_964586865.1 uncultured Enterobacteriaceae bacterium | reverse complement strand
GCCACCCGGCCTCGAGGCGCGAGACCACCGCGGAGAGGGCCGCCGACCACCGGATCCGACCGAGCGCCGTGATGAGCAGGAGGGCGCTGCCCCCCAGGACCAGCCACGCGCCCACGTGGCCCACCACCCCCTCGAGCCCCCGGGCCACACCGGCCCCGAGCCAGCCGCCGGGGGCCCAGGGATCGCCGGGGCGCAGCGCCAGGTCCAGGCCCCCGAGGACGACCCCGTAGAGCACCACCACCCCGAGCCACCGGCCCACGTCGAGGACCCGGCGCCCGGCCAGCGCCAGCAGGGCCACCGCCACCAGGCCCACCAGCACCCACGCCCCGTGCCCGACGGTGGCGAAGGCCAGGTCGGCCAGGTTGGCCCCGAGCCACCCGCACGGGTTCTCGATGGCGCCCGAGCCGGGTCGCAGCCAGGTGGGATCGGTGGCCCGCCAGCCCACCATGGCCACGAGCACGAAGGACTCCACCAGCACCAGCGCCAGGAGCACGATCTCCTTGCGGCGGCTGGTCACCAGGGTGCCCAGCGTGGAGGTCACGGTGGTGCCCATGTCCGGGTGCTCCCAGGGGCGGGCCCGGACAGGTCTTGACGTGTCACGGGCACAGGTGAGGCTCGGGGTGAGCCCACCGTAACATCCGGCGGGGGCCGTGGATAGCGGCGCCGATCATCGGCAGCGGGCCACGGCGAGGCGAGGCGACGGGCCCAGGGTCTGTGGGCCGCGCGGTGGGGTCGTACCGGGGAGGGCCGCCCGCGGAGGAGGCGGCGCGGGCCTCAGTAGACGAAGGTGAACAGCACCCGGGCCTGGACGTCGTTGAAGTTGACGCGCGCGGCACTGGGGGAGATTCGCTGGATGTAGGCCATCCCGCCCGTGAGGCGTGCCCAGGTCTGGAGCTCGTAGGTCAGGTCGCCCGAGAACCGCAGGAAGGTGTCGTTCCGGTTGACCTCGCCCCGGTAGGCCTCCTGGCGGATGCTGGCCGTCACCTCGGTGGAGAAGCCGGAGCCGAGCCGCGAGTTCAGCGCGCCATAGATGCGGTGGTAGGCCATGAAGTTCGAGAAGAACACGTCATCGAAGTCCTTCCGGTAGCCGAGGGTGAAGCGTCGACCCTCGTCGAAGGCGTACTGGAGCTGGGCCACCAGGAGCAGCCGCTGCAGACCGCGCAGGTCGCGGCCGAACGGGTTGGCGGGATTCTCGGGGTCGCACTCCGCACCGGCGCCCCCGCACGCATCCAGGACGTCCTGCTCCCGGTACTGGGCCAGGCCGTAGCCGACCTGGCCGACCACCACGAGCTTCTCGGTGAAGCGGCCGCGGATGCCGGGCATGATGCGGGTATGGGTGGAGCCCGGCATGGCGAGGAAGGTGCCCCCGGGCCCCTCGGCGATCCAGTTCCGGGCCCAGGAGTAGCGGGTCACGTCCACGTCGAGGACGACAGCGGTGCGGGGGAAGAAGCGCCACTCGGCGTGCACGACGCCGCCGACACCGAACCGCTCGTTGAAGCCGCGGGTCTCGGCGAGCTGGGCCCCGAGCGGCACCCGGAAGTTGTCGTACTCGAAGTTGCCGCGCACATCGAACTGGAGCACCGGCCCGGGCCGGATCTGGAGCCCGAGTTGGGACTGGTTCCGGAAGCGGGTGTGGAAGGGCGTGTTGCCGAGCCGATCGGTGTTGTTGTTCGCCAGGGCGGCGCGCTGGTAGAAGGAGATGCCGACCGGCCGGGTGCGCAGGAAGCTGCCATCGGCCTGGAGATCGAAGTCGTTGAACTGGTCCGCGGCGGACAGGCGGCGGCTGAAGAACTTCACCAACCGGTAGTCACCGGTGAACCGGAACTCCGAGTCGGGGGTCTGGTAGTCGAGCCGCGCGCCGGGCGCGACGGTCAGGCTGACGCCGCCCACCGGGTCGTCCGAGGACTGGACGATGTTGGACCGGTAGAGCAGGCCCACGTCGATGTCGGGCGAGAGGGTGGTGGAGGTCCCGAGGCTGATCCCATCCCCCGGACCCGCGTGGGCCGTCCCCCCCGCACCACCGGCGAGGCCCAGGCCGAGGGCCAGGACTGCGGTTCGGAGGGCTCGGAAGGAACGGATCATCGCATCTCGTGGAACGACGCCGGAGCGCCGTGTACGGGTTCTCGGTTCGGCCGGTCGTTCAGTTGAACGGGCTCTCCTGGGGCGGATCGAAGCCCTGGTCGAGCACGTCGACATCGAGCGGATCCGTCTCGTCCTCGTCACCGGTGAGGCCGCCCTCGACCCGCACCACCGTGTCGCCGCTGGCCACGCCGGCCTGGTCCACGCAGGCCTGGGCCTCGAGGAGGAGCTGGCGGGACTTGGACAGCGCCACGCCCACCTTGCGGAACTCGTGGTTGGCGCGCTCCTCCTGGCCGGCTTCGAGGGCGTCGCGCATGGCGAGCTCGGACATCTCGACCACCTGGGCGAGGGCGCGCAGCTGGCTCATCCGGTTGGCCAGACACTCGATCTGCTCGGTGTCGCCGTTCCGGCGTGCCTCCTCCATGAGCTTGCTCACCTCGGTGACCGCCGCGCGGAGCTCCTCGACGCCGTCCGAGGCGTACTGCAGCTTCTGCTCGGGGGTGGTGGTGGCCGTGCGCTCCAGGCCGCCGGCCACACCCGGATCCTGGGCCCAGGCCGGCGCCGAGGTGGCGAGCAGGGTCAGGATGAGGGCGAGTCCTTGTAGACGCACATGAGTTCCGGGTCGGCGTGGGTCGCGGCGCATTCGTTACCCCTCGGGGGATCTCCCCGTCAACAGAGTTCGGCGCATGAGAGCCGTCGCTTGAGGGTTGTTGGCCGACCATCGCCTCCTTCAAGGAAACCTGTCCCCACCCTGGCAGCCCCCGAGACTGTGAGGTTCACGACACTCTGCCGCCCCTCCTTGGGAAGGCGTCCACCACGACGACGGGGCGGCCCCCGTGAGGGGACCGCCCCGATGGCGTTCCGAAGACCGGCCGACGCGCCGGACCTGTCCGTCGTTCAGCGCTTCCGGAACACGAAGGGCCAGGTGACCGAGCCGGTCGTCTCGCGGTCGAAGCGCCAGCGGCGGATCTTGGAGGCGATGCACTGCCCCAGCGCGCCACTGCCGGTGGAGTTGCTGATGACGTCGACGCTGGTGACGCGGGCGTTGGCGATGTTCCAGCGCACCTCGACACGACCGCCCAGGCCCGGGTTCGAGCGAAGCTCGCGCTCGTAGCAGTACTGGAGCTGGCCGCTGTACTTCCGGACCACCGACTCCACATCGTCGGCACCCTCGACGTCGAAGGTGTCGCCCTGCTCCTGGCGGACCTCGTACTGGCTCATGTCGAGGGCGGGGACCTCGGTGCCCGCGGACGAGCCGGCCTTGCCGGTCTGGAGGTCGTCGTCGACCTCGATGTCCTCGGTGGACACGCTGCCCCCGCGGGTGCCGGAGGGATCGCCGTCCACCGCCACGTCACCGCTGCCCAGGCCGGAGAGGTCGTCGACCAGCCCGTCCTCCCAGGCATCGGTGGTGGTGCCGCTCGAGGAGGTGCCCCGGGTGCCGATCCGCGCGATCTTCATCTTGCGGCGGAGCGCCTCCTTGCGGGCCTCGCGCTGGCGGGCCGCGTCGACCTTGTTCTTGGGCTTGGCCGCCTGCTTCTGCGCCTTCTGCTCCTTGGGCTCGTCGGTGGGCTCGGCCTTCTTCTTGGCCTGCTTGCGCTCGGCGTTCAGGTCCTCGTCGGGCTTCTCGCGCTCCTTCTGCTCCTGCTCCTTCTCCTTCTGTTCCTTGGTCCGCTCCAGGACCAGGGTGGTGAACCGGTCGTTCACATCGTCGAAGGAGAGCTCGGGCGGGGGCGGCGCCAGGTAGATGCCCACGGCGAAGACGGTGGCCAGCGCCGAGAAGAGGGCGAGGAAGCCGAAGAAGGCGGGGTCGTCCTCGTCGAACCACTTGGGGCGGAAGTCCATCCGCTCGATGGGCTTGACCGCCTGGACCGGCGGGGGCGGGACGAACTGGAAGAGCACCGTGACGTTGTCGATGCCGACCTTGCCCCGATCCTGCTCCGAGAGGGGCAGGCGCCACACGCCCCCCTGCTTGGACACGGACGGGTCGGCCCGGAGCTTGTCCAGCCCCACCACCGCGCCGCCGGAGCTGATCTTGCCCTTCATCCCCTCGGTGAAGGCGAGGTGGTACTGCCCGCCCTTCGCGACGAAGAGCGGGAACTCGGCCTTCGGGAGGCCGGTCTTGGGAAACACGAAGGTGTTCTTCGGCGACTCGCCCACGAGGACGTTCTCGCCCTGCTTGATCAGTCGCTCCTGGACGATCTTGCCGTCCTGGATGATGCCGATCCGCAGCACCTTCGCCTGTTGTGCCTGGGCAGCCATGTGTCAGGTCTCCGGGGCCATGGTCCTGGTGCGGGGAGAGGTGTGCGCGGCCCGCGCGCTGGTCTGTCCCTCTGCTCTGACCATCACTTCACCGTCAGGTTCTCGCATTCTTGAGATCGACCAGGAGAGGGCGCGGGTTGAGGGTCCCGTGCGCTTTTGACGCGCACCAGCCTCGTCGCCTCCCCGGATCACCTCCTCGCACACGCCGACCCGGCGCAGGGGTACGATAGTCCGAAACTCCCGTCGATGACAAGGCGAACGCCGAAACCGAGCGCGTCGGGACGGGATGGGGGCTCCCCCATGGCCGACCGGGGACGCCGGGTCCCGCCCGCCCCGCCGCCGGACGCGACGAGACCGGTGAAAGGCCGGGGATAGAACCGGAAGGATCCGGTAGGGGCCCGCGTCGCGATGCAGCCACGCCGGACCTCCGCTCCGGGAGTCCGGCGCGAGGCCGCTCGGGTCCACCGGCCCCAGACACACGCGAGCCCCCCCCGCGTGGGCGGAGAGGGCTCGAGGCGGACGTCGGAGGAGGCTCACCCCGAGGTCTTGATGACCACGAACTTGAACTCTCCGAACTGGGCCTGACCGGCCGTGTACATCACCTCGCGGATGAGGCTGAACGGCAGGTTCTTGTCGCACTGGAGCAGGATCTGCCCCTTGAAGGCGGCCTCCTCGGTCCCGATCTGGGCCGCGAGGTCCTTCTGCTCCTCGGCCTTGTCCAGCAGCTCGTCGTACAGCTCGGTGATGAGCTGACCCTTCTTCTCGGACTCGGCCACCTGGTAGGTGGGGTTGCCGGCATCGTCGAGCAGCTCCTCGACCTCGACGACGGGGGTGCCGTCGACGAGGATGCCCTTCTGGGACACCACGAGGGCCACCGACTTCTTCACGGCCTGGAGCGCCGAGGAGGGCGGGATCTTGAGCTCGTCCGAGGCGGCGACGGTGACGTCGGTGGCCTCGTAGGACTTGAGGAGGAAGCAGAGGATGATGGTCATCGCGTCCATGAGGGACGTGATGGTCAGCCCTGCTTCGGTCTCCTGGCGGCGGGTCTTCTTGCCGGGCATGTCACTCTCCCTCGGTGCCGGCCTGGACGCCGCCGGCGATGACCACGAACGGGAAGAGGCACCGGCCGTTGCAGCCGACGTCCGCCTCGTCCGTGCCGCCGGCGTCCGGGTCCTCACGGGTGGCGTCCATGGCCATCACCAGGACCTCGTAGTCGAGGTCGGGCTCCGGTACCAGGATCACGTTCTTCTCTTCGGGCTTGTCGTCCTTGATACGGCCGAGCAGGTCGCGCAGCCCGCGGACGTCGTACGCCTCCTCGGGGCCCATGCCACCGCTGTAGTCACAGCCGGGGATGGTGCACTCGAGCGTGGCGCCCTTCTCCTCGCCCTCGTCACCGCCGCCCTCGTTCTCGAGCTCGGGGTGGTTGCCGGAGACCGTGAACCCTTCGTCGGTGATCATGACGGAGAGGTTCAGCGGCTTCTCGTCGGGCTCCTCCTCGGCCTCGACCGGAGGGCCGATGGCGGGGAGGGTGGAGTCGATGACCGCGTAGCTCACGAACTGGGCCGCCATGAGCAGGAAGGGGATGAGGATGGTGACCAGGTTCATGATGGGAACCAGGTTCAGCTCCTCGGCCGCCGTTCCTCGCTTCTTCGCCTTCATGGCCTTGCTCCTGGAGGCAGGTGGGGGGGCGTCCCGGGACGAGACGCCCGGTCACGCAGCAGCGAGGGGATCAACCCTCGGCCGCCGCGTCCTCCTTGAGGGTGCCACGACGCCGAGCAGCGAGGAGGTTGACCACCTTCAGGCCGTAGTGGTCGACATCGTCCAGGATCTTGTTGGACCGGTTCAGGACGATGGCGTGGATGAGCAGGATCGGGATGGCGACCATGAGACCACCGGCGGTGGTGTACATGGCGATGGAGATACCACCGGCCAGCATGGTCTGCTTCATCTCGGGCGGAGCGGTGGCGACCGCCTTGAAGGCCTCGATGAGACCCCAGATGGTGCCGAGCAGGCCGAGCAGGGTGGCCACGTTGGCCAGCATGGCCAGGTAGCTGGTCCGCTTGTTGACCTTGGGACCGACCTCGAGGATCGCCTCGTCGATGGCGTTCTCGATCTCCTTCTCGGTGCGGTTGGCCCGGGTGAGACCGGCCTTCACCACCCGCGGGAGGGCAGCATGGGGCTCCGCATTGCAGAGCTTGATGGCGCGGTCGATGTTGTTCGCCATGATCAGCTTCTGGACCTGCGCCATGAACGCCGTGGCGTTGATGTTGGCGCGGAACAGGATGTAGAAGAGGCGCTCGAACGCGATCGCGAGGGCGAACACGGCGACGACGAGGATGGGGACCATCCAGACGCCGCCATCCTTCATGGCGATCAGGGATTCAAGAAAGGCCATCTCGCTTCCTCCGGCAGGGTGCGTCCCCACCCGACCGCCCGCGGATGCGCGCGGCGCCCCCGGGTGGGGGGTTCTCAGACCGTGGGACCATACCCAACGGGCCCGTTGTTGTGCGACTCGAACTTGTGAGGAGTGCGTCAGACGTGACGACGTCCTCGGCCCTCTCGACGCACGAGACTCGTCGGATCGAAACCGGTTCGTCAAGAGCGCGTGAGGCTCCGCCGCCGGTTTGCCACGGATCGGGCCGGCTCCCGGAGAGACGCCCCGGGGGATGCTCACGGACTGAGGGCCCGGGCACCGTGCTGCGCCGGGCTGGCCCGGTCCGCGAGGCGGCATCGTCGAGGCCCGCAACGCGGCGCTGCGTGACGGCGCGGTGACGAGGGCGTGCGGCGCGGGCCGGGACGCCGGGCGGGGGCTAGCCCGCATCCGTCATGACGCGCTCTGCTGCGCCGGCGATCTGCCTGTTGCGCGCTGCCCTCTCTGTCGCTCCCTCGGTCGACGTGCCTCGGCACGCCTTCCCTCGGTCGCTCGTCGAGAACCGCGCTCACGACGGCATCTCGCCGGCTCGCGACGAGCTGTCATGACGGATGCGGGCTAGAAGGGCTCCTCGCCGATGGCCTCGATGATCTTCGGGAGGAAGGCCTCCTCGAGCTCGAGATCGTAGGCCTTGGAGAGGTTCTCGCGGTTGATCAGCACCGTGAAGTCCGGCAGGTGCTCCTTGCCCACGATGACGAAGCCGCCCGGGTCGCTCTCGTCCAGGTCGAGGGCGTTGTCGGGCACCTCGTCGGCCGAGCGCGGGGTGGGCCGCCGCTCCTGCTGCGCCCGCTCGCTCGTCGCCTGGTCGGGCTCGGGATCGCGGTCCTGGGCGAAGGCGGGCGTCACGGTGAGGGCGAGCGCCCCCACGGCGGCCAGGAACGGGGTGGTGGTGCGGATCACTGCGGCCCCCAGGGGCTGTCGGTGTTGCCGCCGTCGCTCCCCTCCCCGTCCGGGGCGGGCTCGGCGGGTGGCGGCGTCTCGGAAGGGGCGTCGGACGGCGCGTCGGGCGCGGGCTCCCCGGCGCCGGCGTCGTTGCCCGGGGCCCCGCCGCCGGACTCGGCCTTCTCGCGCTCGGCCTGCTCGAGCAGGCGCTGACGCTCGAGCTTCTCCTGCTCGCGACGGCGGCGCTCCTCCTCGCGCTGGCGCTGGCGCTCGGCGCGCTCCCGCTCCTTCTCCACATCCTCCTTGTAGGAAGCGACGAGCTCGGACTGCTCCCCGCCGGCCTCGAGGTAGGCCTCGAAGGCGGCGATGGCGGCGTCGTAGTCCTTGTAGGAGTCCCCAAGGAGGATCCCGAGGTTCCGATGGGGCTCGGGGCTGTCCGGCTGGAGCTCGAGGGCGCGCTGGTACAGCTCCCGCGCCCGGTCCAGGAGGGGCTGGATCCGGGGGTCGTCGGGGCCCCCCTCGGCCGAGGCCCGGATCTGCTCGGCCAGGCCGCGGCTCGCCACCCCCAGGTTCACCATCACGCCGTAGTTGTCCGGCTCCTGCTCGAGGGCGGCCTCGAGGAGGGGCACCGCATCGGCGAAGTTCCGGTCGTCCAGGTAGATGTGGGAGAGGTAGATGAGGGTGGGCAGGTTGCGGGGATCGAGCTGGGCCGCCTCCTCGAGCTGGCGGCGGGCCTGGAGCAGGTCGCCCTTCTTGTAGAGGGTCCAGCCGAAGTTGGTGCGGATGTCGGCGTTCTGCTTGGCGCCCTTCACCTGGCCGAGGGCCTTGAGGTAGACGAACTCGGCCATGTCGAGGTCGTCCTTGTCCAGGTAGACCAGGCCGAGGTCGTTGTAGACGGGCAGGCTCTTGCTGTTGAACTTGAGGGCCTCGCGGGCCTGGCGGATGGCCTCGTCCAGCCGGCCCTGCCGACGCAGGGCGCCGATCAGGGCGCTCCGGAGCTCCATGTCTTCCCGGTCGGCCTCGACGCCCTGCTCGTAGAAGCGGATGGCATCCCGGCTACGATCCTGCTGCTCGAGGAGCACGCCCATCCCCAGGTAGGCGCGGGTGAGCGCGGAATCGAGCTCGATGGCGCGGGCAAAGGCGTCCTCGGCCTGGCGGGCCTGACCGAGCTGGCGATGGGCCACGCCCAGGTTGTACTGGACGTAGGCGTTGTCGGGCTCGCGGGCCGCGAGCTCCTGGAGGATGCCCAGGGCGCGCCGGCTCGCTTCGGGGGTGCGCACCGTGAGCTGGGCGACCGCGTCGTCCATGCGCCGGCGGAGCTGCTCGGGGGTGAGGGGCTCCCGGCGGCGGTCCGGTGTCGTGGTGGGTGGCTCGGGGGTCTCGGGGGCGCCGGGCTCGACCTGGGCGGCGCCGTCGTCCGGGGTGGCGGGCTCGGGCGGGGTCCGGCGGTTGCACGCGGCGGCGAGGAGGAGGACCAGGGGG
>CAZPJM010000195.1:0-9156 GCA_964586865.1 uncultured Enterobacteriaceae bacterium | reverse complement strand
CCCTCGCTATCCTCTCGCCTCGTCAGGGGGCCATCCCGCCCCCTCATCCGCCCGTCGGAGGATCCCATGTGGAAGCTCGCCATCGTCACCATCGGCCTCGCCCTGCCGTCCGTCGCCCTCGCCTGCGGCGGCGCCAAGTCCAACACGGCGGCCAAGCCCACCGAGAGCCAGGCCACGATGGCCGAGGCCGACGCCTCCGGCTCCGCCCATAGCGCCAAGCTGGTCGGCTCCAACTGCTCCTACACCACCGGCAAGATGGCCCAGCGCGTCGTCGCCGAGGGCTCCGACTGGACCTTCACCGGCAGCCTCGCCGCCACCGGCAACGACCTGCCCACCCGCGTCGCCGCGCCCTTCGCCGTCGGCCCCGACGGTGCCCAGCACCTGGTCGCCAACGAGGTGCTCGAGCAGCTCGCCGCCAAGGGCCTCACCGACACCCGCCTCTCCCTCCAGGGCAAGAAGCTGGTCGTCGGCGACGTCACCTACGTGGTGCTCACCGGCTTCAGCGCGGCCAACAGCTGATCCCACACCTGCCGGGTACGGCCGGGGCCCCGCGGGGCCTGACGGGCCGTCCCTCGCCCACCGCACCGTCCGACCCTCCCCGGGCCCGGGCGGTGTGTTGCGTTCGGACCCCCACCTGGGGCCGGGCTTGTCGACCGGGACGGCAGGCCCCACAATGAGCAGGGGCACGCCCGCCCCGGAGGACCGAGCCATCAGCGACGATTCCATCGAGCAGTTCGCCACGGCGGTCGCCGTCGCCGCCCTCGAGAAGAAGGCCCAGGACGTGGTCATCCTGGACCTGCGGGGCCGCATCGACTACGCCGACTTCTTCGTCCTGGCCACCGCCCGCAACCCCCGCCAGGTCCGGGCCATCGCCGACAGCGTCAAGCTGGTCGCCAAGCACGAGCACGACGTCCGGGCCACCGGCATGGAGGGTCAGGAGGCCGGCCGCTGGGTCCTCGCCGACTTCGGCGACGTGGTCCTGCACGTCTTCGACCGCGACATGCGAGGCTTCTACGACCTGGATGGCCTCTGGCGCGACGCCCCGCGGCTCCCCGTGCCCGACGTCGAGGTCGAGGCCGACGAGGACGACCTTCCCGAGCCCTTCTTCACGGTCTGAGGCCGTCGGCGGGGCCCTCACCGGGTGCGGGGTCAGGACGCATGAAGATCCGCGTGCTCACCGTGGGCAAGGGCAGCGAGGCCTGGGCCGACCGGGCCGTCGCCGACTACGCCCGCCGCCTGAAGCGCTGGGTCCGCCTCGACGCGGTGGCCGTCAAGCCGGCCCGCTTCCGCGGCGACGTCGAGGCGGTGCGCGCCGCGGAGGCCGAGCGCCTGCTGGGGCGCCTGGCCGCCCACGACCGTCTGGTCTGCCTGGATGAGCGGGGCGAGGCCCTGGACACCGACAGCTTCGTCGAGCTCGTGGACACGGCCCGCCACGACCCCGGCACCGGCCGGCTCGTCTTCGCGCTCGGGGGCGCGTATGGGCATGGCCCCGAGGTGCGGCAGCGGGCCTGGCGGACCGTGCGCCTCTCCCGCCTCGTCCTGAACCACGAGGTCGCGCGGGTGGTGCTCTACGAGCAGCTCTACCGGGCGTGGGCCATCCTCCAGGGCGTGCCCTACCACCACTGATCAGGCCGCCTCGTCCGCCTCGCCGTCGTGCTGGGAGTCCCCGTCCAGCGACAGGGGCTCGGCCGGGATCTCCAGGGAGGGACGCCCGAAGTGGTAGCCCTGGAGCAGGTTGCAGCCGACCTCGGACAGGACCTCGGCCTCCTCGGCGCACTCCACGCCCTCGGCCACCACCCGCGCCCCGGTGGCCTCGGCCAGGTTGATGACCGTCTCCACGATGCGGCGCCGGCGCTCGTGCAGGTGGACGTCGCGGACCAGCGACATGTCGATCTTCACCGTCGACGGCTGCAGATCCGCCAGGATGGCCAGGCTGTTGTACCCGGCCCCCAGATCGTCCACCGCGAACTGGAACCCGGTCTCGTGGAGCAGGGCCACCGAGTCCTCCCACCGCTCGATGGCGGTGAGCTGCGCCTGCTCGGTGATCTCCAGGGTCACCCGGTCCACGTGACCGGCCAGGGGGATGAGGCTCGCGGCGAGCCGCTCCGGATCGCCGAGCTGATCGGCCGAGAGGTTCACGAACAGACCGACCGGCTCGGGCAGGACCTCGAGCCACCGCCCCGCCAGCTCGAACACCCGGTCGCCCACGTCCCGGAGCTGGCCGTGACGCTCGGCGACCCGCAGGACCGAGAGGGGTCCGTGGAGCTGGGGGTGCAGGGAGCGCAGGAGCGCCTCGTAGGCCACCACCGGGTGCGGGGCCTGGACATCGACGATGGGCTGGATGGCCAGCTTGAGCAGGTCCCCCTCGAGGCACTCGCGGAGCATCCGCTTCTCGTGCAGGGCCACCGCGTCCCGCTGGGCGGTGGCGAACTGGGCCATGCGCTCGGCGGACTGGAAGGCATCGGCGAGGGTCTGCAGCAGGCCCGCGGCGTCGTAGGGCTTGCGGACGACCCGGAGCACCTCGCCGCAGTTCACGGCCTCCACGACCATGTCGTAGTCCTGGAAGCCCGTCATGAGGATCCGCAGGCACGAGGGCTGGAGCTCCCGCAGCCGCGCCAGGACCTGCAGCCCGTTGGCATCGGGGAGGTCGAAGTCGACGATGGCGCAGTCCATGGGCAGCCGCTGGGCGTATCGGACCGCCTCGCCCACGTCGCCGGCGGTGATCACCTGGTAGTGGGCCCGGGTGAGGATGCGCTCGACGCCCCGCCGGACATAGGGGTCGTCATCGACGACGAGGATGGTGGCCGACACGGTCCCTCCGTTCCCCTGCAGGGTCGGCACACGGGGGCCTCGGCTTGAGAGGCGGTGGGCGGCCCCGGTGTGCGACGGTCCGGCGTCGGCTGCATCACAACCCCGACACCCGAACGGAGGACCCCCCACGGCACCGGCCAGCGCGGTAGCATCCCCCCCACGCCGCGCCCGGAGACCGCCATGCGAATCCTCCTCGCCGACAAGCTCCCCGACCAGGCCCGGGTCCGCCTGGCCAGCGGGGACAACGAGGTCCGCGCCGAGCCCGCCCTGAAGGGCGACGACCTCACCGCCACCCTGCGGGACTTCGACCCCGACGTGCTGGTGGTCCGATCCACCAAGGTCCAGACCCCGCAGCTCGACGCCGCCGGCAGCCTCGCCCTCATCGTCCGGGCCGGCGCCGGCGTGAACACCATCGACGTGGCGGCCGCCGCCGACCGCGGGATCTACGTCGCCAACTGCCCGGGCAAGAACGCCGTCGCCGTCGCCGAGCTGACCATGGGTCTGATCCTGGGCCTGGATCGTCACCTCCCCGAGGGCGTAGCCGCCCTTCGGGCCGGCGAGTGGAACAAGAAGGCCTTCAGCAAGGCCGGCGGCCTGCGCGGGCGCACCCTCGGGATCCTGGGCACTGGCATGATCGGCAGCGAGGTGGCCCGGCTCGGCAACGCCTTCGGGATGGAGGTGCTGGCCTGGTCCCGGAGCCTCGACGACGAGAAGGCCGCCAGCCTCGGGGTCAAGCGCTACGACACCCCGGAGGACGTGGCCCGTCGCAGCAATGTGCTCTCGGTGCATCTGGCCCTCACCCCGGCCACCCGCGGCTTCGTGGGCGAGAGCATCTTCCGCGAGATGAAGCCCGGCGCTCTGTTCATCAACACCTGCCGCAGCGAGGTCGTGGACGAGGAGGCGCTGCTCCGCGCCCTGGAGGACCCCGGCATCCGGGCCGGCCTGGACGTGTTCGACGGCGAGCCCGCCGCCAAGCAGGGCCCCTTCGACCACCCCCTCGGCCGCCACCCGCGGGTGCACGGCAGCCACCACATCGGCGCGTCCACCGAGCAGGCCCAGCTCGCCGTCGCCGACGAGGCCTGCCGCGTCATCGAGACCTACCAGCAGACCGGCCGGGTCCCCAACTGCGTCAACCTCACCCGGCCCTCCCGCGCCACCCACAGCCTGGTGATCCGCCACCTGGACAAGGTGGGCGTGCTGGCCGCGGTCCTCGCGGCCCTTCGCGGCGAGGACCTCTCCATCGGCGAGATGGAGAACCAGATCTTCGACGGGGAGCAGGCCGCGGTGGCCCGCATCCACCTCCGTGGCGCCCCCTCCGAGGGCTGCCTCTCCGCCCTGTCATCCCACGAGGACATCCTCTCGGTGTCCTGCGTCGAGCTCCGGAGATCCGCATGAGCCGCATCCACAACTTCAGCGCTGGTCCCGCCGTCCTGCCCGAGAGCGTCCTCGAGGAGGCCCGCGCCGCCATCTGGGACTTCCAGGGCCGCGGCAGGGGGCTCCTCGAGATCTCCCACCGCAGCAAGCTCTTCGAGGGGGTCATCGACGCCGCCCGCGAGCGGCTGGGGCGGCTGCTGGGGATCTCGGAGACCCACGAGATCCTCTTCCTCGGCGGGGGCGCCAGCACCCAGTTCTACATGGTGCCCATGAACTGGCTCCGCGACGGCCGGGCTTCCTACCTCGACACCGGCCGGTGGTCGGACAAGGCCATCGCCGAGGCCCGCCGCTTCGGGACGGTGGACGTCCTCTTCTCGAGCAAGGAGGAGGGGTACACCCGGGTCCCCGCCCAGGGCGGCTGGGACGCCATCCCCGACGACACCACCTACCTCCACTACACGAGCAACAACACGGTCCAGGGCACCCAGTACAGCTACGTCCCCGACGTGGACGTGCCGCTGGTCGTGGACGCCTCGAGCGACATCCTCTCGCGCCCCTGGGACGGCGCGGCCCACGCGCTCATCTACGCGGGCGCCCAGAAGAACCTGGGCCCGGCGGGCGTCACCATCGTGGCCGTGCGCAAGGACCTGCTCGAGCGCTTCGACCCGGACCTTCCGACCATGCTGCGGTACGGGACCCACGCGAAGAAGGACAGCATGTTCAACACCCCGCCGACCTTCCCCATCTACGTGGTCGAGCGGGTCACGAAGTGGATCGAGGACGAGGGGGGCCTCGCGGCCATCGGCGAGCGCAACGTCCGGCAGGCCAACCGGGTCTACGAGGCCATCGACGGCTCCGACTTCTGGCAGGGCAAGGTCGATCGCGACAGCCGCTCCCTCATGAACCCGGTCTTCACCACCGGCGACGACGCCCTGGACACGCGCTTCTGGCAGGAGGCCGCCGAGGAGGGTCTGTCGGGCCTGAAGGGCCACCGCAGCGTGGGGGGCCTCCGGGCCAGCCTCTACAATGCCTGCCCCGACGCCGCCGTGGACGCCCTGGTCGCCTTCATGCACGAGTTCGAGCGCACCCGTGGCTGAACCGCGGTAGGGGAGCGCACGGCGACCCAGCACCCAGGAGGGGCCATGAGCACCGACGCGCAGGACTTCGAGGCCGGGCTCGAGGAGCTCGACGAGGATCGCATCGTCGAGCTCACCGACGACGAGGGCCGCACGGTCCGCTTCGCCATCCTCCTGGTCGTGGAGCTGGACGGCCACGACTACGTGGCCCTCACCCCGGTGGATCAGCTCGAGGGCGGCGACGAGGAGGAGCAGGACATCTACCTCTTCCTCTACGACGAGCAGCCCGGCGACGAAGAGGGCGAGGTCATCCTCGGCTTCTCCCCCATCGCCGACGAGGACGAGTTCCGCCGCGTCGAGGCCTTCTGCGCCGAGCAGATGGACCTGCTCGCCGGGGCCTGAGCCGGCGGCGGGCCCCTCAGCGCTCCACGAGCAGCTTCGAGACCACGCCCTCGCGGAGCTTGGGCTCGAACCAGGTCGACTTGGGCGGCATGACCCGCCCCGCATCGGCGACGGCGAAGAGCTGATCCAGGCCGGTGGGGTAGAGGTGGAAGGCCACCGCCGCGCCGCCATCCACGGCGGCCTCGAGGGCTCGATGGCCGCGAATGCCCCCGACGAAGCGGATCCGCTGGGAGCGCCGGGGGTCCTCGATGCCGAGCAGCGGCCCCAGGATGCGCTCCTGGAGGACGCTCACGTCGAGGCGACCCACCGGATCGTCGGGGACCACGCCGTCGAGGGGGCGGAGCAGGTGCCAGCGACCCTCGAGGTACAGGGTGAAGGAGCCGCGGGCGTGGGGGACCGGATCCGCCGCCGGCGACACCTCGAAGTGCTGGGCGAGGGCCCCCAGGAAGGCGTCGGGGGTGGCCCCGTTCAGGTCGTCGACGACACGGTTGTAGGCCATGACCTGCAGGGCGTCGTCGGGGAAGAGGCCGGCCAGGAAGTGGGCGGTGGCCGCATCGCCGCGCCGGGCGTGGACCCGGGAGGCGGCGGCGCTGCGGTGGTGCCCATCGGCGATGTAGAGGGCGTCGACGGCGGCGAAGGCGCCCTGGATCTCGGGGACCAGCTCGCGGGGAGCGGCCCACAGGGCGTGCTCCACGCCGTCCTCGGTGGTGATGCGCCAGAGGGGCGCCGCGGCGGTGACGCGGTCGGAGAGGGCCCGGAGCAGGTCGGTGGCCCGATAGGCGAGGAAGACCAGACCCACCTGGGCGTCGAGGACCTCCATGTGGTGGGTGCGGTCGTCCTCCTTGTCCGGACGGGTGTACTCGTGCTTCTTCAGGGTCCCGGCGTCGTACTCGTCGACGCTGGCGCCGGCCAGGATCCCCACCTGGCGGTGCGCCCCCATGACCTGGCCGTAGAAGTAGTAGGTGGGCTCCTCGTCCCGGACGAGGGTGCCCGCGGCCAGGAAGGCGTCCAGGTTCTCCCGGGCCTTGGAGTAGGCCAGGTCGCTGTGGGGATCGGTGCCGGGCGCCAGGTCCACCTCGGGGCGGGTGACCCGCACGAAGCTGCGAGGCTCCCGCGCCAGCTCCCGCGCCTCCTGCTCGGTGAGGACGTCGTAGGGCGGGGCGATGACCTGGCGGGCCAGCGAGTCGGCGGGACGGACGGCACGGAACGGGCGGACATCGGCCATGACGGACTCCGGGGAGGGCGACCCCGCAGGGGTACCCGACGCCGACACCCCCGGTCAACACGGAGCCGACCGACGCCGGGGACCGCGGCGGCCAGGGCCCGACGAGACCGGTCGATGGATCCGTCCAGGAGCCGATCCTATCGGGCGCGGTGGTGACAGCGGGCGCCTTCGGGGTACGCTCCCGTCCCTTGCGCACGGGAGCAGCCCGATGGCCGTCACCGACTGGGTCTCCAACCTCTACCAGTCCGAGCAGACCCGCGGTCTGTCCGGCGGCGCCGGATCCGGCGTGGCCCTCGACGACGACAACCCGTACTACAACTACAAGCTGCGCCGTCACCAGACCGAGGGCGACCTCATCGAGGAGCCGGCGCTGCTCTGGTACACGTCGAGCTACGTGGAGCACCGCGACGGCCTCGGCGTCCACATCGCCGCCGAGCACGGTGACGGCGTGGCCGGCTTCACCGATGTGCTGCTCATCCTCTCGGTGGACGACTACAACCGCATGTCCGACGCCTCGGGCGAGCCCTGGCTCGGCAAGGCCACCCGGACCCTCCTCGAGCACTTCCGCGCCTACTCGGAGCAGGAGGGCTTCCGGCGTCGCTTCGACCACCGGCAGCTCGGCTTCCGCATCCTGTGCGACGGCTCGCCCGAGATGGGCGGCAAGCGCCTCGGCCTCGAGAAGGGCGAGTTCGTCACCGGCCTCCTGCCCAACCTCTACTCGGGCCCGGTCAAGGGGAGCCGCCCCATCATCGGCATCCACGTCAACCTGCCTGGGATCTGGGAGGGCTACCAGGAGGTGGGTCGCCTCTACAACGACCAGGTCCTCTTCACCCTCGGCGCCTCGTGGCTCGACAACTTCAGCCACCCGAGCCTGCAGGAGGCCGCCCTCTACCGCCTCCGTCAGGACCAGGACGGCCAGTTCATCCACATCGTCAACCCGGACCTCCAGGACCGCTACCAGCTCCACGCCACCGAGCAGAACGGCGCGAGCGTCCTCACCCTGGCCACCCGGGAGGGCGAGCCGCTGGCCTACATGGTGCTGGCCCTGCTCGAGACCGCGGTGCGCGCCGATGACGGCGATCCGGACATCGCCCCGCCCATGCTCATCGATGGCGAGGTCCAGCGGGTCTCGGCCACCGGCAGCAAGACCATCATCCCCGAGGCCCCCAGCGAGCGGATCTTCAGCCTCCAGGAGCGGGGCGCCCTCCTGCAGAAGGTCCACTTCCGCAACTTCATGCTCGGCTACGACGTCTACCTGGGCACCCGGGGCGAGCTGGGCACCGTGGTCGAGGAGCGGGCCGCCACCTTCCAGGTCCGCCGGCGCGACGTGAGCTTCGTGGCCCACGTCGAGGGCATCGACGTGGACGGCCGACCCGCCCCGGTGGGCGAGCCCCTCCCCCTCGACCGCGACGTGATCATCGACGCCCTCGGCACCCGCCTCGAGTATCGGCACCTGCGCGGCATCAAGGTCGAGAAGTGGCCCTACGTGGGCGAGATCCGGCGTCCGGCCTCCTCCAACTACATGATGTGGGGGCAGAACTACCGGGTGGGGCGCGCCGCCGACGCCCGGGTGGTGCTGCCAGACAACCCGGACAACCGCAACATCCACTGGAAGCCGGACGTGGCCGATGGCGACTACATCCGGGCCCGGACCGGCGACATCGAGAAGTCCCGCTTCTACACCGACTCCATCATGGTGGCCTCGGCCCACGCCGAGGTGAACCTGGCGGACGACGAGCCGAGCGTCCACTGCACCGCCAAGCACTGCTTCGTCTACGTGCGCCGGGACGGGGCCATCTTCCCGCTCTACCCGACCTCCAGCGGCAAGCAGCCCACCGAGATGCACATCGAGCCCGGCGACGAGCTGCTCATCGGCAACTCGGTCTTCTACGTGGGCTACACGCCCACCACCGAGGCGGTGGCCCCGGCGCCCGCCCCCCAGCTCTCGGCCGATGCCCTCGCCGACGCCGTCTCGGCCCCCGACTTCGAGGAGTCGGACGTGCCCAGCGCGGCCCCGCCGCCGGTGAACCTGGAGCACTCCGGTCCGGACAGCATCCTGGGCGCCTCCCCCTACGCCGATGATGAGGCGGGGGCCCGCCCCGGGGGGGGGGGGGTCGACGACCCGGGGGGCCCGGCCGCCCCCCCCCGCGCGCCCCCCGCCCCCGGGCGCGCGGCCCGCCCCGCCGCCGTCGAGTGGGAAGAGGAGGACGCGGCTTCCGTGCCCCGCCCCTCCACCGGCCCCGACGCCCCGCCACGGGCCTCCCGCCC
>CAZPJM010000194.1:0-9179 GCA_964586865.1 uncultured Enterobacteriaceae bacterium | reverse complement strand
ACTCGCAGGAGCGACCATGAACAAGGCCGATCTGACCGAGAAGCTCGCCGAGCGCGCTGGCATCCCCAAGGTGCGGGCCGCGAACTACATCAACATCCTGACGGAGGCCATCCAGGAGGCCCTCGTCAGCGGCGAGAAGGTCACCATCTCCGACTTCGGCACCTTCACCGTCTCGCAGCGCCGCGCCTTCGTCGGCCACAACCCGAAGAACGGCAAGCAGATGGAGGTCCCGCCCCGTCGGATCCCCGTCTTCCGTGCCGGCAAGGGCCTGAAGAACGCGCTCAACCCGAGCTGATCCGCCCGGGGCCTGCACGGCCCCGTGGTGGAGCCCACTGAACTGGCCGACACCCCCAGGGTGTCGGCCTTTCTGCATCCTGCGCCCCGGACTCGGGGCTTGACCCTCGCCGCCGCGATCCGTGGTGGGTAGTTCAGCCCGAGCCGTCGTCCCACGATCGTTCCCCGAGGGTGCCGCCCATGGAAGTCCAGACCCACGCCCCCAACCACGTGCCGCCCCGCATCGTCCGCATCGGTGCGCAAGCGACCCTGCCCAGTCGCCACGGCGACTTCACGGTGGTGGCCTTCGAGTCGCTCGACGGCAAGGAGCACGGTGCCGTCGTCAAGGGCGATGTCCGGGGTGCCACCGGCGTCCCGCTCCGCATCCACAGCGAGTGCTTCACCGGCGATGTCATGGGCAGCCTCAAGTGCGACTGCCGTGACCAGCTCGAGGCGGCTCTGGACTACATCGGGCAGCAGGAGCGCGGGGTCGTCCTCTACCTCCGGCAGGAAGGTCGCGGGATCGGTCTCGTGAACAAGATCCGGGCCTACGCGCTGCAGGACGCGGGCCTCGACACGGTCGAGGCCAACCACGCCCTGGGCTTCGAGGACGATGAGCGCCGCTACGACATCGCCGCCGAGATGATCGAGGAGCTGGGCATCGCCAGCGTGCGCCTCATCACCAACAACCCGGGCAAGATCGAGGGCCTGCGCCGCAACGGGGTGCTCGTGGATGGACGGATCCCCCACCAGATGCCCTCCAACGAGCACAACGAGCACTACCTGCTCACGAAGAAGCTCAAGAGCGGCCATCTCCTGTGACCCGTGGGGTCCGGGAAGACGCCCGGCCGCTCGGCTGACGGAGCCTCCCCCGACGCCCCCCATGGCCCCGTCCGGGACCGGCTCGGGCGACGGTCCGCGACCCCCGAGCCGCTCGGACCGGTCCGCCTTCGTCCGGGTTTCGCCACGCCACCGGCTCGCGTGCGGGTCGGTCGCGTGAAGAGGAGGTTGCGGCCGCCGGCGAATCCAGGCACACTCGCCGGCGTGAAGAATTTGTGGACCGACCGGTCCGGTCCCCCCGGAGGACAACGATGAACGCACGGCACCTCCTGCCCCGCTTGCCATCGGGCGCGGGCCTCGCCCTCGGGCTCGCCGGTCTCGCTGCGGCGGGCTGCGGCCCCACCACCGAGCTCGTCGAGCTCCAGCCCGCCCAGCTCGAGGTCAACACCCGGACGGTCGAGTACGGGCTGGTGCCCCGCGGCGAGCGCCTGGACAAGGAGATCGTCCTCTCCAACACCGGCGACGTCGACCTGGGCATCAGCGAGATCTACCTCGCGTCGGAGCGGAACGAGGACCGGGGCCACGAGGGCTCCTTCCGGATCTTCTGGGACTGCGGCGACCTCCAGGTCCCCAACCTGGACACGGACACCCCGGACGAAGCCGACGAGACCGCCCGGGAGCGTCCGAGCTTCGACACCGCCAGCGACACCGCGGTCGACGACACCAGCATCATCGACACCGGGGAGGGCGGTGGCGGCACCGGCGGCCGGGACACGGATCCGTGCACCATGCCGGCCGGCTCGCGCCTGGCGGTGCGGGTCCGCTTCCAGCCCCAGCGCGCCGGTGGCAACTGGGACTCGCTCATCATCGAGACCGAAGGCGATGAACTCTCCGACGAGGAGCGGCGGGCCCTGGCGGTCGACGAGATCGTCTACGCCGACCTGGACAACGCCTGGCGCCAGATCTTCCTCAACGGGATCGGGGGTGAGACCGAGCCGCGGCCGCTCATCACGCCCCAGGCCCTCGACTTCGGCTACGTCTTCCCGGGTCAGGACCAGAACGGCTACGTCACCATCCGCAACGACGGCGACGGCGTGCTGGCCACCGGCGAGATCGGCATCGACCAGAACAACTGCGTCGACGGCTTCGAGATCATCTCCGCGCCCGACCCGAACGAGGAGATCTCGGGCAGCCAGGCTAAGGTGGTCCACGTCCGCTACACGCCCGCGGACGACCGCGAGGCCCGTTGTCGGTTCAACATCGAGACGTACAACCCGGAGAACCCCGAGGACACCCTCCTCGAGACCGACGTGCTCATGGTCGCCAACGCGGGGCGGAACCCGGCCAACGAGGCCCCACGGGTCATCATCCACTCGCCGCCCCCGGGCTACCAGCACAAGGGGATGGACCCGCTCCCGGTCGAGATCACGGTCTTCGACCCCAACGAGCCCGTCAGCGGCATCTACTGCAAGATCCGCACGGCGCTGCAGGGCCTCCAGGACAACCGGCCGGCCCTGGCCGACTGCCGGCCCGCCGAGGGCAACCCGTCGGGCCACATGATCGTGCCCGTACCGGTCGACTTCTACGTCCAGCCGGGGCTCGACGTGTTGCTGGTCCGCGCCACCGACAGCTCGGGCGTCACCCGTGAGGCCTCGGTGCCCGTGCTCTACAACGCGCCCTACCCCGAGTCCGACGACGATGGGGACGGCTTCGGGCGTGAGGGCGAGTGGGTCGACTGCGACGACACCAACCCCAACGTCCACCCGCTGGCGGCGGAGGCCTTCGACGGGCGCGACAACGACTGCGATCGCCTCATCGACGAGGGGACCGACGGCTTCGACGACGACGGCGACGGCATGACCGAGGCCCAGGGCGACTGCAACGACGCCGACCCGGCCTCCTACCTCGGGGGCCCCGAGCTCCGGGACGAGGCGGACAACGACTGCGATGGCCTGGTCGACGAGAACACCGCCGCCTTCGACGACGACGGCGACGGCTACACCGAGCTGGAGCAGGACTGCGACGACGCGGATCCGACCATCAACCCCGGCGCGGACGAGCTGTGCGGTGACAACATCGACAACGACTGCGACGGCATCGCGGACGTGAACGACCTCGGCGGGTGCGTGGCCACCGACACGGCGCCCATGATCGTGGGGCGTATCGATCTCTCCCGCACCAGCATCGAGGTCGGCGAGGCGGTCGCCATGTTCGCCCAGGTCTACGAGGAGGACGGCGACGACCTCACCTACGAGTGGAGCGTCAAGGACGACCTGGGCTCCATCGACGATCCCCGCTCGCCCACGCCCAACTGGAATGCGCCGCCCGAGCTGTCCAACCCCGACCTGATCGCCGAGCCGATCACCATCTCGGTCGCGGCCATCGACGACGACGGCAACCAGGACTGGGTCTTCGAGCAGGTCCTGGTCTTCCCCGAGAGCGACCTGGACGTGGCCCTGGTCAAGGAGGTCGAGGTCGAGCGCGGGAGCGCGTGCAGCACCGCCCCGGCCGCCCCGGTCGGCGTCCTGCTGGGTCTCGGCCTGGTGGTGGCGGGCTTCCGGCGCCGTCGCGACCACGCCTGATCCCATGGCGCGGGGTGCGCTCCCCGCGCCCTCGCTCCCCGAGCGCCCCGGGACCCGCGCGGTCCTGGGGCGTCCTGCATGAAGGGGCGGCCCTCAGGGGGCCACGAAGGCCGCGGCCAGGCACGCCGCCGTCTCGGCGCGCAGGACCCACCGCCCCAGGCCCACCGGTCGGCCCCCCGCGTCCAAGACCCTCGTCACCTCGTCCGGGGTGAGGCCGCCCTCGGGGCCCACCACCACCGCCGAGGGGCCCGTGGGGCGGGGGAGGGGAGCGGCGCCCGGCACCGCCACGTAGGAGAGCGCCTGGGGATCCACCACGGCCAGGGCGGCCGGAAGGTCCTCGTGCCAGCGAACCTGGGGGGCATCGGCGCGCCCGCACTGCTGCGCGGCCGAGGTGGCGATCCGGGCCCACCGCTCCAGGCGGGGAGGGCGGGGGAGGCTCCGGGCGGCCCGCCACACCTCGAGGTGGCTCACCCCGGCCTCGACGGCCATGCGCAGCGCCGGGTCGAGCGCCTTGGGGCGGGACTGGCCCAGCAGGAGCCAGCTCGGGTGGGGTGGGGCGGCGCGACGGGTGGGGCCACGGGCGGCCAACAGGGCCCGCCCGTCCTCGATGGCCGCCACCTCGGCCTCGCACACCGCACCATCGCCGTCGAAGGCCTCGACCCGGGCGCCCGGGCCCAGGCGGAGCACCCGCAGCAGGTGGTGCGAGGCGGCGGCGTCCAGGGCCACCGGGGCCTCGCCCGGCAGGCTGTCGACGGGGAAGCGACGGCGGGCGGTCATGGGCGCGTGAGCCGCAGGGCGACCCACTCCCCATCCTGGAGTCGGTCCTGGCACGCGAGCGACGCGCCCAGGGCCTCTCGGACCGGGCCCTCGCGATCGGCGAGGATCCCGGCCGCGATCAGGGTCCGCCCGGTCCGAGCCAGGAGCGCCGGGGCCAGCCGGACCAGGAGCTCGGCGTGCAGGTTGGCGAGGACCAGGTCGAAGCGACTACCGACGCGGTCCAGGGGCGTGGTGTCGAAGCGGGCCGCCAGGCCGTTCACGGTCGCGTGCCGGCGGGCCTCGGAGACGGCGGAGGACTCCACGTCGATCCCCCACACATCGAGACCCTGTCGGGCGGCGGCCAGGGCGAGGATCCCGGATCCGCACCCCACGTCGAGGGCGGTACGGTGGGATGGGGCGTGACGCACCAGCAAGGCCAGGGCCTGGCGGGTGCTGGGGTGATGGCCGGTGCCGAAGCCCTGTCCGGGCTCGATGATGAGGGCACCCGGCGGGGCGTCCCAGGGCGGCGCGACCACCAGATCCTCCGACACCTCTACGGGGCCCAGGCCCTCCCGCCAGGCCGTGCTCCAGTCCACCTCGGGCACCTCGGTCCAGGAGGGCGAGGCGGCCTCGGCCGGGAGCGCCGCGACGATGGCGGCCTCGTCGGGATCCTCGAACCACGCCAGGAGCCGTCGGCGGGCGGGGAGGGGAGGGGCGGGTCCCGTGTCCCAGGGCTGGCGCGGGGCCGGGGCCTCGCCCGGCAGGAATTCGTGCTGGACCCCGGAGGCCCCGAGCGCGACCAGCCGGTCTCCGACGGGCTCCGCGCGGGCTGCCTCCACCACCAGCCGCAGCTCCCGCCAGGGCATCAGCCTTCCTCGGGATCCGCGTCGGCGCTGTCCTCGGACCCCACGGCCCCGGTGGAGCCGGCGTCGTCGGCGCCCGGGTCGCCCTCGGAGGAGCCGCCGTCGCTCGCGGGTGCATCGGAGTCCTGCGGCTCCCCGGAGACGGGGGCCTGGTCCGGGGCCTCGTCGGTCGTCGCCGTGGGCGTGGTGGCAGGGGCCGGGTGGTTCTCCCGGTGCAGCTCGATGAGGGTGAAGACGTCCTCGGGGCCGCGGGGCACCTGCACCCAGGTGCCGTCCTCGGTGACGCCGTGGACGAAGAGGGCCGGCGTTCCCTGCACCCCGGCGCGCGCCCCCGCCACGGCGTCCATGCCGATCCCGCGCAGGGTGTCCGAGTCGGTGATGCAGTCGTCGATGGCCTTCGGATCCACGCCCCGGTTCTCGACCAGCCGATCCAGATCCTCCATGGGGAAGCCCGCGTTGGCCAGCATGCGCTGGTTCTCGAAGAGGTCCTTGTTCACCTCCCAGAAGCGGTTGTAGCGGAGGGCGCACTCCGCGTAGAGGGCCGGCAGGCACCGCGGGGGGAAGTTGGACTGGGCGTCGCGGGGGATGGCGGGGTTGCACTCCTTCGTGAGCGGGAAGGCCTTGAACATGAGCCGCACATCATCCTGCTCCTCCATCCACTCGTGGATCCGGTGGGAGGCCTCGGCGCAGTGGGGGCAGGCGTAGTCGGCGAACTCCACCAGGGTGTACCGGGCCTCTTCCGGCCCGAGGACCGGCTCGGTGCCGTCGAGCTCCACCGGGTTGGGGGCGGTGACGTAGTAGGGAGAGAGGTCGATCTCGCCCCCATCCTCCGCGGCGACGGGCTGCGCGGGCCGGTCGTCGAGCGCGCGCATCAGGCCGTGGCCGCCCACCAGCAGCCCGGCGAAGGCCACGGTGACGGTCCAGAAGCTGGTGGCCGAGGCCAGCCCGCCCAGATCCTTGAGGAGGCTGCGCTCCTGCTGGGCCAGGCCCTTGAAGGCCGCCCACACCACCACCAGATTGGACAGGTAGATGGCGATGCAGAAGACGCAGACCTTCTGCTCGATGAAGAGGATCGAGGCCAGGTAGATGGAGACGGCCACGTTGAAGAGCCCGAACAGGGCGGCGACCTGGAAGAGCCGGGGCACCTGGCGGGGCGCCCACAGGGCGGCGCCCACGAGGCCGGTGAAGAAGGCGAGGCCCAGCAGGGTGATGGGCGTGGCCACCGGGGTGTCGGCCAGGATGGTGGAGTAGACGCTGTCGTTGATGGACTCGCAGTCGATGGTCTGGTTCACCGTGCACAGCGCCGTGCCCTCGGAGGGACGGATCTTGAGCCAGAAGAGGTAGCCGCTGGCACCCGCCGCCACGGCGGCGGCGCTGATGAGGCCCCACCGCGCATCGAGGAGCACCACCCCGATGGCCGCCACCACCGCGCCGGCGGTCCAGCCGAACACGCCATAGGCGGCAAGGCCCTCGGGACCGGCGACCTGGAGGCCCACGCCCGCCACGGCCAGGATCAGCGCGAGCGCGAAGGGGCCGTACTGCTTGAGGGCGTCCATGAGGGGCTCCTGATGGGCGCGACGGGGGCGTCGCCAGCGCCCGCCCGTATCCGCCGGGGCAGGGCCGGGCCAACCGGGGCCCGGGGGAGCCCGGCGCCGCTCGGGGGCTCGGGAGGCGGACTGTCGGTCAGCGCGCGCGCTCCATGGCCCGCTTCGCCTCGCGGGCCTTGATGCTGGCCCGCTTGTCATGGAGCTTCTTGCCCTTGCCCAGGGCGATCTCGAGCTTGATGAGGCGGCCCTTGAGGTACAGGCGGAGGGGCACGATGGTCATGCCCTTCTGCCCGATCCCCTTCTCGAGGCGGGCGAGCTCGTTCCGGCGCAGCAGGAGCTGGCGGGGCCGCACCGGATCGTGGTTGTTCCGGTTGGCCTGGGCGTAGGGCGAGATGTGGGCCTGCCGGAGCCACGCCCCCTTCCGCTCGAGGGACACGAAGGCCTCCTGGAGGTTGCCCCGCCCGTCGCGGAGGGACTTCACCTCGGATCCGGTGAGGGAGAGGCCGGCCTCCATGATGTCGGACAGCTCGTACTCGAACCGCGCCTTGCGGTTGACCACGAGGTCCTTGATGGGGGGCTGGCCGGCCACGGCTCCTCCAGGGCGTCCCCGGTCCCTAACGCGCCGGCTGCGGCCCGGTCCTCCCACCTCTTCCCACCGTGGCCCCCCGGCGCGGGGCCTCTCCCACCTCCTCCCACCTCCGATCCACCGTCCGCCCCCTGGGGGCTCGACGGTGAACCCGTGCACAGCGTGATCGATATCGGCGACGCCGGATCGGCCGGTCCTCGGCGACCGCCATCCTTCCGATCGCTGGAGCCCGGGCGCCCCGCCCGGCCGCCCGCGAGCCCCCGGATTTCCCACGCTGTGGAGACCTGGAGATAAGGCTGCGGACAACGTATTTGTCGGTGGGCTGACAGTCGGGGTGGGGGGCTGGATCCCACCGGATTCTTGATCGTGGGAGAAAGTGGAGTAGAGTGGAACCAGGTGGTGGGACGAGGGTCCCATCGTCGCGAGACGGGGAATGGGTTCGAACGGGAGCGCCACATGCGACCGGACGCCGAGGTGCAGGTGCAGCTCGGGGCGCGGAGCAGGCGGCGCCCCGAGGTGAGGATGGGTGCTACGGGTCCGCTGCCAGGCCACCGCCACGCTGGATGCCAAGGGGCGCCTCGCCCTGCCGGCGGTGCTGCGCCGTGCCTTCGACAAGCACGACGTGGACGGCCTCGTCCTCACGTTCCACCAGGGGGCGGTGTGGGGCTGGACCCCCGAGGTGTTCGAGCGGACCATCGAGGGACCGCTCTCGGACCAGGATCCGTTCAATGCCCAGGTGATGCAGTTCTCCCACGCCATCCTGGCTCCCGCCCAGGACGTGGACGTGGACCGGCAGGGGCGGATCCGCATCCCGCCGCTGCTGCGGGAGCTGGCCGATCTGGAGCGCGAGGTGGTGGTCAACTCCCTGGGCAACCGGGTGGAGATCTGGGACCGCACCCGGTGGGAGGCCCACTTCGCCGAGGTGCTGGCCGCCGCGCCCTCCCTGCCCGGCATGCCGAGGACCTCGTGAGCGGCTTCCATCACATCCCGGTCCTCTTGGACGAGGTGCTCGAGGCCCTGCGCCCGGCCGACGGCGAGGTCTTCGTGGACTGCACCCTCGGGGGTGGGGGCCACAGCGAGGCCCTCCTGCAGGCTGCGGACTGCCGGGTGGTGGGCCTGGACCGGGACCCCGTGGCCCTCCAGGCCGCCAGCGCGCGCCTCGCCGGCTTCGGCGATCGCTTCATCCCGGTGCGCAGCGCCTTCGGGCGACTGTCGCAGGTGCTCGAGGAGCTCGGGACGAGGCACGTGGACGGGGTGCTGGCCGATCTGGGCGTGAGCAGCCCCCAGCTCGACACGCCCGAGCGCGGGTTCAGCTTCCGGTTGCAGGGTCCGCCCGACATGCGCATGGATCCCGATCAGGAGCTTTCCGCCAAGGAGATCGTCGACACTTTCACAGAGTCGGAGATCGCTCGCATCGTTTCGCGTTACGGTGAGGAGCGTCGGGCCCGTCGGGTCGCCCGGGCCATCGTGTCCGGTCGGCCGTGGTCCGACACCGTCGCCCTCGCTGACGCGGTCGCCAAGGCCGTGGGCACCCCCCGGGGCGGATCCCGCATCCACCCGGCCACCCGCACCTTCCAGGCGCTCCGTATCGTCGTCAACGACGAACTCGGCGAGCTGGAGCGCCTGCTCCCGGCGGCGGTCGCGGCCCTCTCCCCGGGCGGTCGTCTCGCCTTCCTCTCCTTCCACTCCCTCGAAGACCGGGTCGTCAAGCGCTTCCTCGCGTTCGAGTCGGGTCGCACCTCCCCCCGCGATCCGTACGGTCACCCCGTCACCCCCCCCCGCCTCGCCCCCC
>CAZPJM010000193.1:0-9189 GCA_964586865.1 uncultured Enterobacteriaceae bacterium | reverse complement strand
TCTGCCGCCCTGGCGCTGGGGCGGGCGGCCCTGTCCCGGGGCGAGGCCCAGCAGGCGCTCGCCCGCTTCGACGAGGCCCGCGCCGCGGCGACCACCCCCGACCTCGAGGCCGCCGCCCAGCTGGGGATCGCCACCAGCCTGGAGCGTCTGGGCAGCCTGGACGAGGCCATCGCCGAGATCGACGCCGCCGACCTGCCGGGCGGCGTCCGCGAGAGCCGGATGGACGGCCTGCGCTCCCGCCGCGACGTGCGCGGCCGCTGACGCCCCGACCCGGCCCCTTGGGGTCGCAGCCACCGCGGTGCGCGGGGGGGCGGGACAGGCACGGGGCGATCCGATACCGGAGCGGCCTGCACCGGAGGCCCGCATGTCCCAGTCCGAGACCTGGCTCCGTCGCGGCGAGAAGGTCATCCCCGGCGGCGTGAACTCGCCGGTGCGGGCCTTCAAGGCCGTGGGCGGCGAACCCCCCTTCATCGCCCGCGCCGAGGGGGTGGAGCTCATCGACGAGGACGGCCACCGCTACATCGACTGCATCTGCTCCTGGGGCGCGCTCATGCTCGGCCACGCCCCCGCCGAGGTGGTCGAGGCCATCGCCACGGCCGCCGCCCAGGGCACCACCTACGGCGCCCCCACCGCCGCCGAGGTGGAGCTCGCCGAGCTCATCGTCGAGCGCGTCCCCTCCATCGAGAAGGTGCGGGCCTGCAGCTCGGGCACCGAGGCCACCATGCACGCCATCCGGCTGGCCCGGGGCGCCACCGGGCGCGACGTCATCGTCAAGATGGACGGCTGCTACCACGGGGCCCACGATGCCGGTCTGGTCGGGGCGGGCTCCGGGGTGGCCACCTTCGGCATCCCCGGGAGCCCGGGCGTCCCCGCCGGCACCGCCGAGAACACGCTCGTGGTCCCGTTCAACGACCTCGAGGCGGTGGAGCGCGCCTTCGCCGAGCACGGGGACCGCATCGCGGGCGTCATCGTCGAGCCCATCGCCGGCAACATGGGCTGCATCCCGCCCCGCGAGGGCTACCTCGAGGGCTTGCGGGAGATCACCGCCCGGCACCGCAGCATCCTCATCTTCGACGAGGTCATGTGTGGCCTGCGGGTGGCCCGTGGCGGGGCCCAGGAGCTCTACGGGGTGGTTCCCGACCTGACCTGCCTCGGCAAGATCGTGGGAGGGGGCCTGCCCATGGCCGCCTTCGGGGGCCGGGCCGACCTCATGGACCAGCTCGCGCCCATCGGCAAGGTCTACCAGGCCGGCACCCTCTCCGGGAACCCCGTGGCGGTGGCGGCGGCTCGTCGGACCCTCGAGCTGCTGACGCCGCAGGTCTACGAGCGCCTCGAAGCCATCGCCAGCGCCATCGAGGCGGGTATCGCCGAGGCCGTCGCCTACCACGGCTGCAGCTTCCACCGGGTGGGCAGCATGTTCACGGTCTTCTTCCGGTCCGAGGCCCCGTGGCGGTTCGACCAGGTGCAGGAGTGCGACTTCGAGGCCTTCGGGCGGTTCTTCCGCGGTGCCCTCGCCCAGGGGATCTACCTGCCCCCGAGCCAGTACGAGGCCGTCTTCCTGTCCTCCAAGCTCACCGATGCCGACGTCCAGCGGATCATCGATGGCATCGGCTCGGCCCTGGTGGCCAGCGAGGGCTGATCCGGCGACGGCCCGAGGGCGCCCGGCGCTGCAACGATCTGCATGCGGCGCGTGCGTTGCCCCCCCAGGGGGCGTGTGCTATCCGGCCGTCCTCTTTGAGACCGTGACCGGCAGGGAGGAGTTCGGTGCAGCTTCCGGACTCCGTCCACGCCGCCCTCCGAGCCGCCGCGCTCGTGTCCCAGATGGCCATCGCCACGGCCGTCGGGGCCATCGCGGGTCTGGCGCTCGACGGGTGGTGGGGCACCGCACCGGTGCTCGTGCTCGTCCTGGGCGGGCTCGGGTTCGTCGGCGGTCTCGTGCTGGTGTGGCGCGCCTTCCAGGCGGCCATGCCGGACGATGCCGAAGACGACGGCCATGACAACGACCCTCCCCCCTGATCCCCTCCCGGCCCCCATGATCCAGCCCGAGACCATCCTCCGCGACACCGCCCTCGCGCTGCTGCCCCTCATCGGGGTCGGCGCGCTGCTCGACGGGGCGTGGGGCGCGCTGGGCGTGCTCTGCACGGGCGTGGTGGTGCTGGCCAACCTGTGGGTCCTGGGTCGGCTCATCCGCCGTCTCACCGCCTCCATGGCGGGCGAGGACGACGCCGGTGGGCTGGCGGTCTTCGTCTACCTGCTCAAGTTCCCCCTGCTTCTCGGCGTGGCGGTGCCCCTCGTCTGGGCCTTCGGCGGCCTGGCCGTGGCGGTGGCGTTCAGCGCCCTCGTCTTCGCCGTCTTCGTGCGGGGGGTGGTGATGCTCTTCCAGCCCGTTCCCGGCGACGAGGCCCTGCCGGCCGACGCGCCCCAGGGGAGCCCATGATCTTCGCCGCCGCCAACAAGCCGCCCGGGGTCACCTGGTGGCACTTCCTGCCCTTCGACCTGGGCCAGGACTTCGCCCACACCTCGTTGGGGGACCAGCTCGGCGTCGGGGCGGCCTCCCATGGCTACGTGCAGGCCCTGTGGGCCTCGGCCTTCATCACCGTGCTGCTGCTGGTCTTCGCCATCGGCGCCCGCATGTCCCTCGAGGCCGCCCGCAAGCGCCCGGGCATCCAGAAGTGGTTCGCCCAGCCCGGCCTCGGTCTGCTCACCCTCGCCGAGCTGGTGGTGGACTTCTGGCACTCCATGATGGGCGGCAACCTCTCCCGCCAGGACATCCACCGCTTCCTGCCCATCGTGGCCGGGCTGTTCGTCTACATCCTGGCCAACAACATCCTCGGCCTGGTCCCCGGCTTCCTGCCCCCCACCGAGAACGTCCACCACAACTGGGCCATGTCCATCGTGGTGTTCCTGCTCTTCTTGGGCGTGGGCCTGCTCCGCGACCCGGTCTACTTCATCAAGCACATGGCGGGCCCGGTCCTCTTCCTGGCGCCGCTCATCTTCCTCATCGAGCTGGTGGGGATCATCGCGCGGCCGGTCACCCTGACCGTCCGCCTGACCGGCAACATGTTCGGCGACCACACCGTCCTGACGACGATGGCCGATCTGGTGCCGCTCGTGGTGCCGGTGCCGTTCCTGGCGCTGGGGCTGCTCGTGTCCTTCATCCAGGCCTTCGTGTTCGCCCTGCTCACTGTCATCTACATCAGCCTCTCCGTGCCCCATCACGACGAGGCCCACTGACCTACCCACGTCTCGACCCCGGGCTCGCCGGGGCAGGAGGAGACCTCCCATGAAGCAGATCACCAAGTGGATGCCCGCCCTCGCGCTCGGGGCCCTGTTCGTCGCCACGCCCGCCCTCGCGGCCGAGGGCGCCGAGGGTGCCGACAACCTGTGGCGCGGCTACGTCGGCATCGGCTTCGGTCTCGCCCTGGGCCTGGCCGTCATCGGCGGCACCCTGGGCCAGGGCATGGCCGCCAGCTCGGCCTTCCAGAGCATCGCCCGCAACCCCGCCGCCGCCGGCAAGCTGAACGCGCCCTTCTTCGTGGGCATGGCGCTCATCGAGTCCCTGGTCCTCTTCGGCTGGATCATGGTCCTGCTCGTCAACTTCGGCGCCCTCTCGCCGTCCTAGGACCCTGGATGGGGTGGGGCCCGCCGCGGTCCCGTCCAGCACGAGCCCGTCGCACGGTAGGCCGGTCCGGCCGTGCGGCGGTCTTCGTGGCGCCTCGGGGTCGTGGCCCGTCGGTCGGTGGGGCCGCTCCGAGACGATCGGGTCCGTCCCGTGCTAGACCATCGGCTGCGCGCCCCGACGGGGCAGGAGGAGCCCATGCGTCCCATCATCTCCCTCACTCTCGCCACCCTTCCGCTCGTGCTCGGCCTCGCCGGCTGTGGCGGCAAGAAGGCCCCCGAAGGCCCGGTGGTGGTCGAGGGCTGGCACCAGGAGGATGGCTGGAAGGCCGCCTGCTACTTCCCGCCCGACTACAAGGACTCGGACCGGATGACCCAGAACACCGTCCGGAACGAGATGATGACCCAGTGGAAGGGCGAGCGCGGGGACGGCGTGTCCTTCTCGAGCGGGGTGATCACCGATGTCGAGACGGTGCTGCTCGGCAAGCCCGACGCGGTCAAGGGGGTGGCCCGCCAGAACCTGGACTGGTGCCGCAAGGTCATGTCCGGCCAGGCCAGCATGGACCAGTGGCAGACCTGGTTCGCGTCGCTGAAGTCCCAGCTCACCGCCGGGGACTGTAAGTGGCCGCCGCTGCGCTACCAGCAGCACGAGTACCTCGACGTGGGCAAGGGCTGGCAGTTCGAGGGCCGCGTCTGCAAGGGTGACACGATCCGCATCGAGGTGTCGTCGCTGGACTACTACCGGCTCGACGACGACATGGACTGGATCAACGCCGATGGCACCGGGGAGCGGGCGGTCGGCGACGGCTACCCCTGCACCCTCGAGGAGTGTGGCGTCGGCATGGTGATCTACCGCTTCACCGGCGATCAATCGGGCACCATCACCTACGGCGCGGTGGGCACCGAGACCATCTTCGAGGCCCCCGAGCACGGCATCCTCCACCTCCGGGTCAACGAGGCCGATGACTCCTTCTTCGACAACAAGTGGCGCAAGAAGGGCTCCCTCGTGGACCACGCCGCCATCGCCTACATCGGCCTGGACGAGTAGGTCGTGGGCGGCGCCGGGCTGCTCATCGGGCTGTGGCTCGCCGGGGTGGCCCGGGCGTCGTGCGAGGACACGGCCGCCCCGTGGGACACGGGTGTCGAGCAGGGTGTCGACTGCGACGGCGACGGGGTGACCCCGGCCGAGGGTGACTGCGACGATCGCGACGCGAGCATCGGTCCCGGGCGGCCCGAGGTGTGCGGGGACCGCCTCGACAACGACTGCAACGGCCTGTACGACGACGGCTGTGACCGGGCGCTCGAGCGGGGTCGGCTCGGGGGTGGGGCCGGGTGTGTCTCGGGTGGCGGCGCGGGCGCCGCGCTGCTGCTGCTGCTGCCGCTGGGCCTGCGGAGGCGACGGTGAACCTGCTGCTGCTGGCCCTCCTCGCCGGCGCCGACGACGATCCCACCCTCTCCGCCGACATCCAACGGTTCCGTCCGGCGGCGGACACGCGCGGCTACGGGGTCACCGAGGGGAGCTCCACCCTCGGTCACCTCGAGGTCGGGGTGGGCCTGTGGGGCGGCTACGAGGAGGACAGCGTCCTGCTGCGGTGGGATGGGCAGCCCATCTTCACTGGCGAGGAGCGCGGCGACGGGATCATCGACCGCCGCAACACGGTCGACCTGCAGCTCGGCTTCGGCCTGTGGGACCGGCTCGCCCTGGCCGTGGACGTGCCCGTCGTGACCTGGCAGCGGGGCTTCGCCCTCGAGCATCTCATCGACGAGGACATCGACGAAGACCTGATCGGCGCCGGCATCACCGACGTGCGGGGCATGGTCAAGGTGACGGTCCTCGACCTCGACGATGGGCCGGTGGGGCTCGCCCTGCTGGTCGAGGGCAGCGCGCCCACGGGGCTGCCGGCCTCCTTCCTGGGCGAGGGCGCACCCACCCTCACGCCCCAGCTCATCCTCGAGGTGGCCGACGGCTCGGTGCGCGACAAGGACTACACCGTCCGGGCGGCCCTCAACGGCGGGGTCCACATCCGCGAGCGGGACACCTTCCGCGACCTGGTCCTCGACGATGCCTTCGTCTACGCCGGCGCCCTCGGCGTCCGCCCCTCCCCGCCCGTCGAGCTCGGCATCGAGGTCTACGGGAGCTATGGCGGGCCGGGTCCGGCGCAGCACAGCCTCGAGCTGGCGCCGCTGCTGATGTTCCACCCCGCCCGCGACATCACGGTCACCGCCGGCGGCGCCGTGGGGCTCCTGCCCGGCGTGGGCACCCCCGACTTCCGCCTCTTCCTGGGGGGCACGCTGTCGCCCTCCTTCGACCCCAGGGTGCGGGATCGGGACAAGGACGGCATCGTCGATAAGCGCGACGCCTGTGTCCACATCCCCGAGGACCTGGACGGCATCGAGGACCTGGACGGCTGCCCGGAGGACGACGCCGACGAAGACGGGATCCTGGACCCGGATGACGGCTGTGCCACCGTGCCCGAGGATCTGGACGGGTTCGAGGACGAGGACGGCTGCCCCGATCTCGACAACGACGAAGATGGCATCGCCGACCTGGACGACGACTGCCCGGACGAGTCGGAGACCTTCGACGGCTATCAGGACGACGATGGCTGCCCGGACGCCGGCCTGGATCGCGACGACGACGGCATCCCCGACCGGGAGGACGACTGCCCCGACGACCCGGAGGATCGGGACGGGTTCGAGGACGAGGACGGCTGCCCCGACCCGGACAACGACGGGGATGGCTACCTGGATGGGGACGACGACTGCCCCGACGACGCCGAGGTCTTCAACGGCTGGAAGGACGAGGACGGCTGTCCGGACAGCGCGGACGACAGCGACGGAGACGGGATCCTCGACGAGGTGGACGGCTGCCCCGACGAGGCGGAGGATCGGGACGGGTTCGAGGACGAGGACGGCTGCCCCGACCCGGACAACGACCAGGACGGCATCCTGGACGTGGACGACGACTGCCCCGACGAGCCCGAGGCGGTCAACGGCTACCTGGACGAGGATGGCTGCCCGGACCTGGCGCCGATGCGGGTCAAGATCGAGAAGACCCGCATCGTCATCGAGGAGCAGATCTTCTTCGACGTGGACCGGGCCACCATCAAGGCCGCCAGCGACAGCCTGCTGGACGAGATCGCCCAGACGATGGTGGACCATCCGGAGCTGGTGCGGGTCCGCATCGAGGGCCACACCGACAGCGACGGCGAGGCCCTCTACAACCTGCGCCTCTCCCAAGCCCGGGCCGAGGCGGTGGCGCGGGCGCTGGTGGAGCGGGGCGTGGACGAGGACCGGCTCGAGCCCGTGGGCTTCGGGGAGACGCGCCCGGTGGCGAGCAATGGCGATGCCCTCGGCAAGGCGAAGAACCGCCGCGTCGAGTTCCACATCGTCGAGCGCGAGGACTGAGCCGACCGCGGATGGGCCGTGCCCGGCGGCTACTCGGTGACGGTGACCTTGATGGTCTGGGAGACGTCGGGGCCGTAGCTGCGGTGGGCGCCGTCGGCGAACTGCAGGGTGAGGGTGTGCTCGCCGGGCGGCAGCTCCACCTCGGCCTCGGTCTGGCCCTTGCCGTAGTGGATGTGGGTGTCGTCGGCCGGGACCACCGTGCCGGCGGCCGTTGGCTCGCCGTTGATGATCAGGTGGTGGTGGCCGGTGCCGGCCTCGAGGGTGCCGGCGGGCTTCACGACGGCGCCGTCCACGTTGAAGGTCACCTTGACCGGCGAGGTGAGGGAGGCCCCGTCGGCGGGCTCGCCGAAGGACACGCTCGCGCCCTCGAGGGCCTGGAAGGCGTTGGACACCTCGCCGGAGGCGTGATCGCCCATCTTCATGCCCGGATCCTCGACGGGGACCTCGACCTTGTCGGTCTTGGCCTCGTCGACGAGGCCGTCGGGATTGGTGGTCATGTCCGCCGCCCCCTCGCCCGGCGAGGGCTCGCTCGGGGTGGGGCAGGCGGTGAGGGCGAGGGCGAGGGCGATGAGCGTACGGGACACGGAGCCTCCTGGGCTGGGGGCGGACCCTAGCCCGCGGGGACCGGGGCGATCCGGCCATGTCCGGCCGGGTCTGTGAGGTGGGCTACACGCAGCGCCGGGGACCGGGTCAGCGCGGGGGGTGGGCCACGTCCCGCAGCCCGATGGCGGCCGGCCCCCTGCGGAACGGGACCCGTGGGGTGGCTCGGGGCGGGGTGCCCGGCCCCTGAAGCACCGGATCGGCCTCGGCGTAGGCGGTGTCGTGGCGCCAGAGGCCGGGGTCATCGGGCCACATGGGCGCCACCTCGGCCGCCAGGCCGTTGGCCAGGTCCAGGGCCACCTGGCGGGCGGCGCGGTGGGGGGTGAGCAGGCTCGAGAAGGCGTCCTCGTAGCGGGCGACCACGTGGCCATCGGCGGTGACCAGCGCCATGCCCAGGCGGGCGGTGACCCGGTAGGGCTCCTCGTAGAGATCGAGCAGGACGGGGCCGGCGGGGGTCTGCACCCGGTCGCCGGGGAAGGTCTCGAGGGTGAGGGGCGTGCCGTCCAGGTCGCGGATCCAGGTGAAGAGGGTGGCGTCGCCCCCGACCCGCGCCGCCAGGTCGACGAGCAGCTCGTCGAGGGCGCGGACGTCGTCCCGACGCAGGTGGGCGGCGAGCCGATCCCGGGCGCCGAGGGGGAGGTGGCCCACCCGGAAGCGACCGTGCCACGCCGGGTCCAGGCGGGCGTGGACGGCGCCGGGCAAGGCGGTGGCCACGGTCTCGGGGACCCGCGAGAGGGCCTCCACCCGCGCGGCGCGGAGGGCGTGGCGGCGGTCGGTGATGCCGGCCGTGACGTAGTCGCGCGCCTCGACGGTGGGGTCGTCGTGCAGGGCGAGGACGGGCACGACTCGCACCTCACCGCGGGCGTCCAGGCCCTCGAAGCGCCAGCCGCTGGCCGGTCCCGGGGCGAGGGTGCAGCACGTGAGCAGCGGGGCCAGGGCGAGGGCGAGGCGCATGAAGTCTCCGGACCGGGGTGTGGGGACACCGGGCGGGCGTCGCGGTTCCAGCCTGCCCGACAGCGTGGTGGCCCGCGCCCCCGGGGTGGGCGGGGGGGATGCGGGTTAGGGGCCGGGCGAGCGTCGGGAGGGTCCATGACCGCCTTCGACATCGTGGTGGTGGGCGCCGGACACGCCGGCTGCGAGGCGGCGGCGGCGGCGGCCCGGCTGGGACGTCGGGTGGCCTGCGTGACCCTCCGGCTGGACCACGTGGGCCGACTCTCGTGCAACCCGGCGGTGGGCGGGCTCGCCAAGGGCCACCTGGTCCGGGAGCTCGACGCGCTCGGCGGGCTCATGGGCCGCCTCGCCGACGCCTGCTGCATCCAGTTCCGCCGGCTCAACACGCGCAAGGGGCTGGCGGTCCAGTCCAGCCGTGCCCAGGTCGACATCGCCCGCTACCCGGCGGCCGCCCGCCGCGCGCTGGCGGCGATCCCGGGCCTCTCCCTCATCGAGGCCGAGGTCGCCGGGATTCGCACCACCGGGGGCCGCGCCACCGGGGTCGTCCTGGGAGACGGGACCGTCCTCGAGGCCGGGGCGGTCCTGCTGACCACGGGCACCTTCCTCTCGGGG
>CAZPJM010000192.1:0-9197 GCA_964586865.1 uncultured Enterobacteriaceae bacterium | reverse complement strand
GGCATACGAGATCGTTTCACGTGACTGGAGTTCAGACATGTGCTCTTCCGATCTTCCCGCGGCCCGTCCGGCCCGTCCCCACCGGGTGCCCCCCGCCCCCCGGGTGCACACCGTCCGCCCCGTCGGCGGCGGCATGGTCGTCTACCGCCGCACCTGGCGTCCCTGGCACGGGGTCTTCGTCTACGGGCCCGCCCCCGCCTGGCACCGGCAGTACCGCGCCGCCCCCGAGCCGGTCGTCGTCGCCGAGGAGCACCTGCCCGAGCGCAAGGTGGACCGCCAGGGCTCCTTCGCGGTGGGCCTGCGGAGCGGCTCCTACCTGACCGGCTATGCGGGCGGCGCCAGCTACGGGGACCTGGGCTTCGGTCTGGTGACCCGCTACCGTCCCGAGGAGGCCTTCGGCGTCGAGCTCGCCCTGCAGCACCATGACGAGACCTGGGATTCGCGCACCGAGCGGTCGCAGAGCCTGGGGCAGGCCTCGGCCATGCTCTTCGCCAACCCCTGGGGCCGGGTCCAGCCCTACGTGCTCGGCGGGCTCTCGGCCAACAGCCGCCAGCTCCAGGACGCCTTCATCGGCGTCGACGGGCCCGAGGTGCTCCAGACCCGGGACGTGCTCTGGGGCCCCCACGCCGGTCTCGGGGTGGAGTTCGCCTTCGGCCAGCGCGCCGCCCTGGACCTGGAGGTCCGCTATGTGGGCTGGATGAACGCGGGCGGGGACGATCCCTCGGCGCCGGGCGCCCTGCAGACCAACGCGGGCTTCCTGGTGCACTTCTAGTCGGCGGGGGCCGCCGTCAGGGCGTGCAGGGGCTGTCGTCCCAGACCAGCTCGTTGTTGGTCTCGTCGCACTCGTCGGGGTGGACCTCGTCGCCGCTGCCGTCGTCGTCGACCCGGATGAGCAGGCCGTCGGCGGCGATTCGGCTGGCGTCCACCTCGAAGACCAGGGTGTCGCTCAGCCAGCCGCCGGCGACACGGCGTCCCAGGCGCCGGACCTGGAGCAGCTCGAGGCGGTCGCCGTCGCGCGTGTAGAGGGCCACCGGGATGCCGGTGGCCGAGTTGTCGCGGCCGGCGTTGTAGATCTGCACCGCCACCCGGGCCACGGCGCCCGCGTGGCAGCCGGCGAAGCAGATGTCGACCAGATTCGGCTGGAGATCCACGGACAGCTGGTTCTCGCCGGGCCGGGCCCGGTAGACGTTGTACCGCTGCCAGGAGGGCTCGGGCCGGGCGGGCACCCCACCCCGGGCGTCGATGTTGGTGATGGCGTAGTCGTGGACGTGCCAGTGGCCGTCGGCGGGCATCCAGCCCCGGTAGGCGTGGCGCAGCACCGTCACGCCGGACCAGCCATTGAAGCCGTTGAGCTCGTTGCTCGCCACCAGCACCTCGGCCGCGCCGTCATCGTCGATGTCGGCGATGGTGGGGTACTCCCAGATGGTGGTGGAGGCGTGCCGGGGGTCGGCGAAGAGGATGGCGCCGGTGCGCCCATCGAGGATGTAGGCCCGCTCGTTGTCGTTGTAGAGGATCTCCATGGATCCATCGCCGTCGAAGTCGAAGCCCGAGCAGGTGGCCAGCAGGCCGGTGCCGTCCTGGACCTCCCGGGCCCAGACCTGGCTGCCGTCCAGGTCGTGGAGGACCAGGCGGTTGTTGGAGGCCCAGGCGATCTCGGCCTCGCCGTCGCCGTCGAAGTCGGCCACGCACGGCGCCCCCGGGTGATCATTGCCGCTGGGCACGTCGACGATGACGTCGCCGTCGTGCTCCAGGATGAGCAGCCGGCCCGCCGCCACCATGGCGACCTCACCCTCGGGGTCGTCGTCGGCCTCGAGGATGGCCGCCCAGTGGCCGCGGGTTCCGATGAGGGTGGGCCTCCACCACGCCCGGGTGCCGTCGGGCTCGAAGGCCACGTTGCCGAGCACCACCTCCTGCTGACCGTCCAGGTCGATGTCGCCGATGGCCGGCATGCGCTGGCTGATGCTGTTGTTGATGCCGTAGCGGGCCAGGACGGTGCCGTCGGTGCCGCGGATCCGCAGGGTGTCGGCGATGACGTCGACGATGCCGTCGGCGTCCAGGTCGGCCACGGTGACCTGCGGCAGGGTGGCGTCGGCCTCCTGGATGGCCCGCCACACCAGGCGACCGGTGTGGTCGAAGGCCACCGGCTCCCGGCTGCGGTTGAAGGTGAGGAGCTCCGGGGTGCCGCTGCCCGTCACGTCGGCCAGGGCCAGGCCGCCGGTGGCGAAGACATCATCGATGGTGAAGTGCAGGTCGCCCGTGGCGCCGTCCAGCACCACGACCCGGCCCTCGTCCATCCAGGTGTCGAAGGCCACGAAGGCCACGTCGGTGGGGTCGGAGGTGTCGATGATGCCGTCGCCGTTGTCGTCGGTGATCCTGCCGACCACCGGCGGGGTGATGACCAGGTTCATGGCCGGGGCGTCGTCCTCGCCGCGCCAGCCCCAGGCCACGTCCACCTCCCAGGGGTCCACCGGCGGCAGGCCCCCGTTGGGCGCGCAGTCCTCGTCGGCGCCCACCTCGCGGGCGTCGGACTCGAAGAGCTCGCAGTCCTCGTCGACGCAGTCCGCCCGCCCATCGCCGTCGGTGTCGGGGAAGCCCTCGTCGACGAGGCCGTCGCCGTCGTCGTCCAGGCCGTTGCAGTACTCGCCGTCCCGGGGAGGCCAGGTGTCGGTGTCGCCGCGCACCCCGCCGTCGGTGTCGCCACCGTTCGGATCGTTCCCGTTCCGATCGCCACCGAGCCCGAACTCCGAGCAGCCGGCGAGCAGCAGGGCGAGGGGTAGGACGCGGATCATGGGACCTCCGCTCCCCTAGTAGCCCGACGCTGGGGGGTGTTGAGGGTCCCGGTGTGTCCCGGCGCGATTCCGGGCCTCCCTCCGCACCGTGGGAAACCCGCTCAACTCCCCGGCGGGGTGACCGAAGGGGGGGCGTCCCCACCCGAGGAGCGATCCCATGTCCGGGTTCCTGTTCGATGCCAGCTTCCATGGCGTGCAGCGCGTGCTCGACCTGCGCATGCAGCAGCACAGCCTGACCGCCTCCAACCTGGCCAATGCGGACACCCCCGGGTACCGAGCCCGGTACCTGGACTTCCGCGAGTCCCTCTCCGAGGCGATGGACCCGTCCGGCCCCGCCGCCCGGCCCGCCCCCGAGGCCGAGGTGATCGAGGTGGAGCCGCCGGCCTGGTCGGCCTCGGGCAACTCGGTCTTCCCGGAGCAGGAGCACGCCCGGCTCCGCGCCAACACGATGCTCTACAACGGCCTCGTGCAGGGCGTGAGCCGCCGGTACGCCCTCCTCGGTTTCGCTGCCTCCGACGGTCGCCGCTGAACGCGCGCAAGGAGTCTCCCATGGACCTGCTCGACACCTTCAACATCGCCGGCACCGGGCTCACCGCCCAGCGCGTCCGGCTCCAGGCGGTGGCGGCCAACATGGCCAACGCCCGCACCACCCGGACCCCCGAGGGCGGTCCCTACCAGCGTCGGATCCCGGTCTTCCAGGCGGTCCCGGTGCGGGACTTCGCCAGCGGCCTCGACGCCGAGCTGGCCAAGGTGGACATCCCCACGGTCGAGGCCCGCACCGGCACCATCCGGCGGCACGAGCCCTCCCATCCGGACGCCGACGCGGACGGCTTCGTCGAGTACCCGGACATCAACCTGCTGCACGAGATGGTGGACATGATGACCGCCAGCCGCTCGTACGAGGCCAACGCCGAGGTGGTCGACGCCACGGTCCAGATGGCGCAGCGCGCCCTCGACATCGGGAGGTAGTCATGGCGGTCGAATCCATCGCTGCGAGCCAGGCCGCCGCCGCCCTCGAGGGCTTCGCCCCGGTGGCCAGCCAGGCGCCCGCCGCCCGCGGCTTCGCCGAGACCATGGTCCAGGCCATCGACCGGGTGAACGCCGAGCAGCTCCAGGCCCGCGACGCGCTCTCGGGCCTGGCCACCGGAGAGAACATCGACCTGCACGGCACCATGATCGCCCTGGAGCGCGCCGAGATCGGCCTCCGGGCCATGGTGAGCGTCCGCGACAAGCTCGTGGGCGCCTACGAGCAGGTCATGAACATGGCCCTCTGATCCGCCGCCCCCCTGCCGCCCACGCACCCGGGACGTCCCCGTGATCGATCTGCTGACCCGCGCCCGCGTCTTCTACGGAAGCCTGGAGCCCGCCCGTCAGACCCAGCTGTGGCTGGGTCTCGTGGCCCTGGTGGCCGTCGCCGTCGGCGGCTGGTTCTGGATGACCCACGAGCCCTACGCCACCCTGGTCCAGGGCACCCCCGACGAGATCGGCGAGGCCGCCTCGGCCCTGCGCGAGGCCGACATCCCCATGCGCACGGACGGCAACAGCCTGTCGGTGCCCGAGTCCCGCCGCGGCGAGGCCGCCGGCGTGCTGGGCTCCCATCTCCTGGGCGGCGTGGCCCGACCCATCAAGGAGCTCCCCATGGGGGCCTCCCCGCAGGTCATCCGGGAGTACTTCCGCCGTCAGAAGGAGTCGGATCTGGCCTCTTCGGTGGCGGCCATGGCCGGCGTGGCGCGGGCCCGGGTGCACCTGGAGCACGGTGAGGAGGGCGTGCTGGCCGCCCAGGACGAGGGGGCCCGGGCCTCGGTGCTGGTCGAGCTCGTGCCCGGCGCGGCCTTCGGGCGCTCCCAGGCGGCGGCCATCCAGCGCCTGGTGGCCGGGGGGGTCCAGGACCTGGACCCGGCCGATGTGATCGTCACCGACAAGACCGGCCAGCTCTTCGCCGGCGGCCCGGCCTCCGAGATGGACCAGCTCGCCGAGATCCGCCGCGGCTACGAGCGCGACGTGGAGAAGAAGGCCCGGACCCACCTGCTCGCCGCGGTGGGCCCCCACTTCGTGGTGAGCGCCCAGGCCGAGATCGAGCGTCGCTCCATGGAGATGCAGGTCCGCGACCTGGACCCGAACCGGGGGGCCACCATCCAGGAGCGGGTCGAGGAGCTCACCCGCGAGAAGGCCACCCCGCCCGCCGAGGGGGCGCCGGGCGTGGACGCCGAGACGCCCGAGCGCGCCGAGCCGGCCCGGCCCGGCGGGGGCAATGACAACGAGGAGCGCACCAAGCTCGACACCACCATGGACTACAAGCGCACCCTCACCACCGAGGTGGTCCCGCCCGGCTCCCTGACCCGCCTGGCCATCTCGGTGTCGGTGGACGAGGCGATCCTCTCCGAGCTCTGGGGCGCGCCTCCCGGAGAGCCCGGCTTCGACGACCGCCTGGCGGATCTGGAGCGCAACCTCGAGGATGCGGTGGGCTTCGACGCCGAGCGCGGCGACACCCTCACGGTGGTGGCCCGGCCCTTCGCCCCGGTCGACACGGTCGAGGCCCCGACCATGACCATGGAGGGCGTGAGCGCCACCGTGGCGCCGTACGTCCCCTACGCCATCGCCCTGGTGGCCCTGCTCCTCGCCTTCTTCTTCGTCGTCCGGCCCCTCATGGCCCGGGTGACCTCCGCGCCCCTGCCGCGGGCGGTCGCGCTGGGTCCCGACGGTCAGCCGGTGGCCCTTCCCGACGGCGGCGAGGGCGGTGACGACCTGGCGGAGCGCCTGCACCGCCTGGTCGAGAACTTCCAGCCCGTCGACTCCGAGGACCTCAACGAGCTCGTCGCCCAGCGGCCCGAGGCCAGCGCCAAGGTGCTGGCCGACTGGGCCCGGGACGAGAACTAGGAGCCCCGCGTGGCACTCCCCCAGCGCAGCGGCCTGCGGGCATCCGACCTGACCGGCCTCCAGAAGGCGGCGATCCTCGTCATGTACCTCGAGGAGGCGACGGCCCGGCAGCTCCTCGAGCACTTCGACGTGGAGGAGCTGGAGGACCTGGGCCTGGCCATGGCCGAGGTGGAGAACGTCTCGGTCGAGGTCATCGAGGAGGTCATCGCCGACTTCGTCCGCGACCTCTACGCGGTCTACATGGTGCCGCGGACGGGCAAGGACTACGCGCTCGGGGTCCTGCCCCGGCTCCTGCCCGACGAGCGGCGGGACAAGGTGATGGGTCGGCTGCGCCGCCACATCTCCACCGACTTCCAGGACTACATCGCCACCCGGCCCCCCATGACCGTGGCGACCCTGCTCCTCGACGAGCACCCCCAGACCCAGGCCATCGCCCTGCTGCTCATGGGACCCGACAATGCGGCGGTGGTCCTGTCCTACATGGACGAGGAGGACCAGTACGACCTCTCGCTGCGCATGGCGCGCATCGAGCGGATCCCCGCCGAGCTGGCCGACGACATCGAGGCCAGCGTGCGGCAGGCCCTCGAGGACACGGGCTCCGGGCTGTGGGACGTGGAGGGGGTCGACACCACCGCGCAGATGCTCGGCCGGATGCACACCGACTTCCAGCAGCCGATCCTGGAGCGCATCGCCGGCTCCGACTACGAGCTGTCCGAGCTCATCAAGCGCCGCATGATGCTGTTCAAGGACCTGGTCAAGCTGGACAACAAGGCCATCCAGGCCATCCTCAAGGTGGTGGAGCGCCCGGTCCTGCTGCTGGCCCTGCGCGGCGCCGATGCGCCGCTCAAGGACAAGATCCTCTCCAACATGTCCAGCCGGGCGGCCGACGACATCCGCGACGAGCTGGAGATCATGGCCCCGGTGCCCGCCTCCGAGGTGGAGTCGGCCCAGGAACAGATCATCCAGTCCGCCCTCACCCTCAACGAGGAGGGCACCATCCGGCTGCCCTTCGGCGGCGACGACGACCTGGTGTGAGGCGACCCCCTGGGGGCCCGCCCGTGAGGAGCATGCATGTCCGGCTTCGAGCCCCTGTTCGGTGGAGGACGCCCCCGCGAGGAGGGCGACCGGCGCGACGATGGCTTCGAGCCGCTCTTCGGTCGGAAGGGCGCCGGAGCTGGACCGGTGGGCTTCACCCCGCTGCACGAGAGCCTGGGCCAGCCCGGCCCGGCGCGCGCCCCCACCCCCGAGCCCACCGGGCCGGTGGATCTGGATGCGCTCCTCGCCGAGGCCCACGAGGCCGGAGCCGCCGAGGCGCGGGCCGAGCTGGAGGGTCGGATCGCCGAGCTCGAGGCGGCCCTCGCCACGGTGGGACCGGCCCTCGACCAGGTAGCGGGGCTCCGGCGGTCCGCCGTCCGGCAGGCCGCCTCCGACGTGGGCGCCCTGGTGCTGGCCGTGACCCGGCGGATCGTCGGGGACAGCCTGGCCCTGCACCCCGAGGCCCTGCCCCGGGTGCTGGAGGAGGCGGTGGCGACCCTGGATGACGACGATGAGCTGCGGATCCGGGTGGCCCCCGACGATGTGGAGCGTGCCCGGGAGGTCCTGGGCGAGGCCCGCGCCGAGCAGGTGACCGGGGATCCCTCCATCGACGGCGGCTGCCGGGTGGAGGCTCGCCACGCGGCCATCGACGCCACCGTGGAGGCCGCCGTGGACGCGGTGGAGACGGCGGTGCGCACCTGGGTGGAGTCGCGCGGATGATCGGCATCGAGGATCTCGAGGCGGCCCTCTCCCGCGTTCGGCTCCGTCGGGCCCGCGGTCGTCTGCTGCACGCGGTGGGCCCCCTGCTCGAGGCCGAGCTGCCCGGGGCGGTGGTGGGCGGCATGTGCACCGTCGGCGGCTGCACCTGCGAGGTGGTCGGGTTCAAGGAGCGGCGGGCCCTCCTCATGCCCCTCGGAGCCACCGACGGGATCGGCTACGGCGCCGAGGTCGTGTGGCAGGACGAGGCGGTCACCGTCGCCGTCGGCGAGGAGCTCCTGGGCCGGGTGCTGGATGGGATGGGTCGCCCCATCGACGGGGGCCCGCGGCTGGGCAGCCGGACCCGCCGCCCGGTCTCGGCCACCGCGCCCGATCCCCTGGGGCGGACCCTCATCGCGGAGCCCATGGCCACCGGCGTCAAGGTGCTGGACGGCCTGCTCACCCTCGGGCGTGGCCAGCGGATCTCCATCATGGCGGGCTCGGGGGTGGGCAAGTCGACCCTGCTCGGCATGATCGCCCGCAATGTCGAGGCGGACGTGAACGTGGTCTGCCTCATCGGCGAGCGGGGTCGCGAGGTCCGCGAGTTCGTGGAGCTGAACCTGGGTCCCGAGGGCCTCGCCCGCAGCGTCCTGGTGGTGGTCACCTCGGAGCAGTCGCCGGCCCTGCAGGTCAAGGGCGCCTTCCTGGCCCAGACCATCGCCGAGTGGTTCCGGGACCAGGGGCGCGACGTCCTCGTGCTGATGGACTCCATCACCCGGCTCGCCCAGGCCCAGCGACAGATCGGGCTGGCGGCCGGCGAGCCCCCCACCCGCGGCGGCTTCACCCCCTCGGTGTTCTCGGTCATGCCGGCCCTGCTCGAGCGGGCCGGGCCGGGCGCGGGCGGCGGCAGCATCACGGGGATCTACACGGTGCTAGTGGAGGGCGACGACATCCACGATCCCATCGGCGATGCGGTCCGCGGCATCGTGGACGGCCACGTGGTCCTGTCCCGGCAGCTCGCCAGCCACGGCCTCTACCCGGCCGTCGATGTGCTCGCGTCCCTCTCCCGCCTCATGGGGCGGGTGGCCGAGCCGGGCCATCGGCAGGCGGCATCTCGGTACCGGGACCTGCTGGCCACCTGGCGGGAGAACGAGGAGCTGGTCAAGCTCGGGGCCTACCGCAAGGGCTCCGACCCGGCCATCGACGAGGCCATCGCCCGCTTCCCGGGCCTCCGGGACTTCCAGGCCCAGGCCATCGACGAGACCTTCCGCCTCGAGACGACCGTCGAGCGGCTCCAGGCGGCGGTCGGCGGCTGAGCCGTCGGACGAGGTGCCTTCGGCCGCACCCCCGGGAGGCGGCGCCGGGCGGACCCACGATCGTTCCGCAGGTGGGATGTCTCATGGTGGCACACCCGTGGGACGGCCTCCGCCTCGTCCACACATCCACAGCCGTCCCCAACGGCCGGATGGGACCACGGCGTCGAGGCTGTCCACGACGGGCCCATAGGTGTTCCACAGGCCATCCCCAGGTGGGGGTGTCTCATCAGGGGGTCCCGTATCGGGACATCCGGGGGTCTCTCCGAGGAGACGGTCTCATCGGGGAGACGGAAAGGGGCGCCGATAAGGTAGGAGACAGCGTTCACGGGGTTGGCACGGGGGGTGCAAAGACAGGAGGCGCGCCACGGAGACCAACCATGACTCTACAGACTCCCCCGACCGCCACCCAGCGTGACCAGCTCATCCTGAAGCACTACCCGATGGTGCGGGCCATCGCGGGCCGGGTGCACCAGCGCCTGCCGAG
>CAZPJM010000191.1:0-9226 GCA_964586865.1 uncultured Enterobacteriaceae bacterium | reverse complement strand
GCCTGGGCAGCCCTCCGGGCAGCGCCGGCGGCGTCTCCCGCGACCTGGCCGCCGCTCGCGCCCACCTGCCCGCCCGGCCGGTCCTCCTGGGGGGACACAGCTATGGCGGGCTGCTGGCCCTCCACCTGGCCGCGAGCGACCCCGAGCGCATCGCGGGTGTGTGGATCCACGAGCCGGTGGCGTGGGGGCTCCTCGAGGGCGCCGAGCGGGCCCTGCTGGGTCGCCCCGAGGATCTGGCGCGGCTGATGGATCCGGCGTTCGGCGGCACCCCCCCATGGATGCGGGCCTTCCTGGCCTTCTGGGGCACCGATCTCGACGCCCTTCCCGCAGGGCCCCGCCAGGCCCTGCTGGATCGGGGGCGCGACACCTGGCGCCAGGTCCGTGACTCGCTCGAAGACACGGGGCTCGCCCAGGCCCTGCCCCGGATCAGGGTGCCCGTCGGGATCACCCACGGCGCCGAGAGCCCGCCGGCCGTCGCCCGGGTGGTGGCGCACCTCCGCCGTCGGCTCCCCCGGTCCTGCGTCGTCACGGTCCCCGGCGGCCACCTGGCCCCGCGGACCCACCCGGCCGCCCTCGCCGAGGTATGGCTCGACCGGATCGGATGACCGGGAGACCCGATGCGCTTTCTGCACAGCATGGTCCGCGTGAAGGACCTGGACGCCGCCCTGCACTTCTACTGCGACCTGCTGGGCCTGAAGGAGGTCCGCCGGCGGGACTCGGAGCGCGGCCGGTTCACCCTCGTGTTCCTGGAGACGGGCGCCGAGGGGGACAACGCCCAGATCGAGCTCACCTGGAACTGGGATCCGGAGGACTACACCGGGGGCCGCAACTTCGGGCACCTGGCCTTCGCGGTGGACGACATCTACGCCGTCTGCACCCGGCTCCGGGAGGGCGGGGTCACCATCCTCCGACCGCCGCGCGACGGGCGCATGGCCTTCGTCAAGAGCCCCGACGGGATCAGCGTCGAGCTCCTCCAGGACGGCGAGGCCCGGCCGCCCCTCGAGCCCTGGGCCAGCATGGAGAGCACCGGGAGCTGGTAGGGGCGTCCGACGGCCGGCCCCCGATCGGGGGGGGGCGGAACCGCGGGGAGGGCGCGCCGGATCGCCCAGGGCCAAGGGCGGGGCAAGAGACGGGGGGTCCCGTCCTCGTGTCCGTCGCGGTAGGCTCGGCCCCTTGGCGGAGGTCTCATGCGTTCCGCGGCCCTGCCCCTCGTGGTCCTCTCGGGCTGCCTCGGTGGCACCGAGACCGGCGGCGATCCGGCCACCGACGCCCCGCCGCCCGCGGCCGAGCTGGCTCACCCGCTGTCCTTCCAGGCCATCTCCCTGCCCGAGAAGGGCCCCTCCGAGACGCTGCTGGCCACGCCGGCGGCCACCTCGGGCGAGGCCGCCGTGTCCGAGCCCTTCACGGCCCTCCTCCCCCAGGAGACCCTCGTCCGGGGCATGCACTATGGCCGCCTCTCCGACGAGGGCGGCGTCGACATCGAGCCCGAGCTCCCCTGCCCGCGGCCGGCGGGGGCCGCCGTGATCCCGGCCGAGGACGGGGGCTTGTTCCACGTGGCGGGGACCGACTGCCAGCCCTCGGCGGCCTGGTGGACCCGGGTCTCGGTGGACGGGGAGGGTGGGCTGGCGGCCCGGGCCGCCCGCCCGGTGGACCTGTCGGCCCTGGGCGGTGCCGGCGGGCTGCGGGGGGCCGCCTCCACCCCGTGGGGCACGGCCCTGCTGGTGGAGGGCATGGAGGGGGATGCCCGCCGGATCCGGCCCGATGGTCAGCGCATGGACGGCTACCGGGCCGATGGGTACGACCCCTTCTTGTTCCGACGCTACTTCCGGGTCCCGGCGCGACGGCCGTGGGTGTACGACCATGGCTGGGCCCTCGAGATCTCGGCCGCCGGGGATCGGGCGGTCCGTCGCCCGGCCCTGGGGCGCCTCGCCCACGCCGATCTGGTGGCGCTCCCCGACGGCCGCACGGTCTATCTGGCCGATGGTGCCGTCAATGGCGGCCTCTTCCTCTTCGTGGCCGACCGTCCCGGCGATCTGTCCTCGGGGGCCCTGTACGCCGCCCGGTGGACCCAGCAGCGGGCGCGGGATGGCGGTGCCGGGCAGCTCGACTGGGTGCCCCTGGGTCGGGCCGACGAGGCGGCCCTGGAGCCCGAGCTCGCCGCGGGCGCGCTGCACTTCGACGAGATCTTCGAGGTGGCCGATCCGGTCGAGGCGCCCCCCGCCGACGACGTCGAGGCGGTGGCCGACACGGACCGCGAGCCCTCCTGCCCCGAAGGCTTCTCGCCCGTCAACACCCGGTGGGGCGCCGAGTGCCTGCGTCTGCGGGCCGGCGTGGACCCGGTCCTGGCGAGTCGCCTCGAGACCCGGCGGGTGGCGGCCCTGGGTGGCGCCACCACCGAGCTGCGGGGGATCCGCGGTCTCACCTGGGATCCGGACCACGGGGTCCTCTACGCCGCCCTCGAGTCGGTCCAGAAGGGCATGATCCCCCACAACCCCGAGTGGGACGTCCTGGGCCCGGATCACATCCGCGTCGACGAGAACCGCTGCGGGGGTGTCTATTCGCTGACGGTGGCCGAGCAGGCCGTGGACACGGCGGGCGAGGCCATCGACAGCCCCTACGTCGCCACCGCCATGGCCGGCTTCCTCCTGGGTCGTCCCGAGGGCTTCGGCTGTGCGGCCGGGGCCCCCGCCGGTCTCCGGGCCCTGACCTACCTGCCGGGGACCGGGACCCTGCTGCTCGGGGAGGGGGCCGGCCCTCACCCCAACCCGCTCGTGTGGGCCGCCGATGTCGGCGCGCTCCACGCCGGCCGCCTCGCCGGCCTCACCCCCATCCTGGCCGCGCCTCCGGGGGCCTCCATCGCCGGCCTCGACGTGGGCCGGGACGCCGCGGGCCGCGGCTGGGTGAGCGTGTCCATCGCCCACCCGTGGGAGGGGGTCTCCGGCGGCGAGGCCCGGCCGGCCGCCGAGCGCCTCGGGCTCGTCGGCCTCCTCGGACCCTTCTCCGTCACCGAGGAAGGCCCGGTCTCTCCCGCTGGCGACGTCTTCGGTCCGGCCCCGGCCCCCGACACCGACGCGCCCGACCCCGCGGACGAGCCCGGCCCGGGCGAGGGGAGCCCCGCCGAACCCGCCGGCTCCGACACCGACGTCGCCCCCGAGCGGGTGGCCACCCCGGCCCTCATCCCCGAGTGAGGGGCGGGTCGGTGCCCCGAAGCAGGCCGAGGGAGCTGACGGGGACCGCGCGGCTCGCCATGTGGCCCCTGGGGGGGCGGGCGTCCGGTGCGCGACGTGGCTTGACGGCCGCCCAGCGACCCCATAAACGGCGCGGGTCCCGCGAGGACACGCTCCCGGGCGATTAACTCAGTGGGAGAGTGCCACCTTCACACGGTGGAAGTCACTGGTTCGAATCCAGTATCGCCCACCACCGATCAGGCCCGTCAAAGCTTGGCTTTGGCGGGCTTTTTCGTGGGTCGGCGGCGGCCGTGGCCGTCGTCGGCTTCGCTCCTCTCCTCCAAGCCAACCGCCCAGGTTCGACCCTCATCCAGTATCGCCCGACACCGATCAGCGCTGTCAGAGCAACGCTTTGGCGGCCCTCGTCAGCGCGCGAGCAGGATCACCTGCTCCACCTCGAGGAAGCTGGGGATCGCCAGGCCCCCGGCCGCCGGGCGCGCCTCGGCGTGGAGCTCCCAGGCCACCTCGTCCACGCCGGGCTCCTCGATGAGCCCATCCCACCGCACCGGCTCGGCGAAGAGGTCGCCCCAAGCGCCGCCGGGCTGGGGGGTGGGTCCGTCGGGCACGCCGAACTTCACGGTGTGAGCGCACGCCTCGGTCTCGGGTGCATGGGCCCCCCAGGGCGCCTCGACCGCGTCCACGCCGGCGAAGCGGCCCTGGTACTCGAACAGGATGGCGTCCGACGGGAAAGGGAGGGTGAGCGTGATCCGCTGGATGGTCCGGTCGCAGACCCCGGGGTCCGTCGTCATCATCGTGCGGAGCTCGAGGGAGTCGGCCGAGATGGTGGGCTCGATGGCTCGGCCCCCCTCGGTGAGGCGCAGGATCTCGGCGCTGATCCAGCCGCGGGAATGGGCGAGGGGAAGGTCCACGTAGGTGAAGGCCTCGGACCTCGAGCGCACCAGGCACCCGGTCTGGTAGGGGCCGGCCTCGTCCTCGAGCCAGTAGAGGTCGAGTCCCTCCTCCAGGTCGGTCTGCGGGAGGTCGCGGTCTGCGGCGATGGCCCGGCAGTGGGGGGCGGGGCACGCGGGGTCCGAGCCGATGGAGCCCTCGTCCGGCCGCCCGTCGCAGTCATTGTCGAGCCCGTCACAGACGTCCTCGGCGTCGGGGTGGATGGCGGGATCGCCGTCGTCGCAGTCGGTCCGGTCCAGGAGGTAGCCGTCGGGGGGCTGGCAGTCCTCGACCGCATCGTCGGGGTCGCCGAAGCCGTCGCCATCCGCGTCGCGGAAGAAGGCCTGGCGCCGCGGGTCATCGTCGAGGCAGTCGACGCGGGTGTCGTCCACCGCATCGCTGTCGGTGGGGAGGTCCGTGGTCGGCCCGCCACAGGCGACGAGGAGCAGGGGGACCACACGGAGGAGGCGCATGGGGGGCTCCCTAGCGGACGTAGATCTCGACGTCGGTGATGACGCCGCCGGTCTCGTAGGTGAGGACGTTGCCGCGGGGCCAGTACTCCAGGCGAGGGGCCGCCAGCCCTGGCGTGTACCGGATCATGCTGGCGTCATTGATGGCCCAGCGGAGGACCGTGGTCGGGGAGTCGAGATCCCCGTCGATGACGCTGATGGCCCAGGTGGCCGGGTACAGGAGGGAGCCGTCGTCCGGGTCCCGCCCGCCCCACTGGGCGGTCTCGCCGATGCTGTCCTGGAGGCCGGGGGCCTTCAGGAGCCGGGTGTTGGTCCCGAAGAGGACGGCGCCCTCGTTGCAGTCGGCTCGGACCCCGAAGTCGGCGTCGTCGTAGATGTCGCTCCCCCGGTGGCGGTCGGTCCGGTCCGGACGCCAGGCCTGGAGGGTCCAGCTCCCGGTCACGCGGGTGACCTCGTAGGGGAGGGTGAAGGTGGCGCGGGCCTCCGTCGTGTGGCAGCGAGCCAGGTTGGCTTCGGCCAGGGCGTCCAGCTCGGCGAAGCTCGTGGGACGCCGGTCGCCCGACCACCGATAGGGTCGGAGCAGCACCCCGTGGTCATCCTCCTCGAGCGCGATCCAGCGGGCCTCGGCGGTGCCCTCCGGGTCGAAGAAGGTGGCGAAGTCCACGCTGCCGTTCTCGTACAGCCACGGAAGGTCCAGCTTCAGCCAACCTCTGGACTCCAAGACGGAGCACGTCACCTGCTGGATGCCCTGGAGGCCGCGGATCCAGAACTCCCCGGTACCGGTCTCGGGGCGGGTGAGGTGGATCTCCTCGCAGGTGGCGGCGGGGCACTCCGCGCCGTCGCCCAACACCCCCTCGTCGGCGGCGCCGGAGCAGTCATTGTCGATGCCGTCGCAGACGTCCTCGCGGCCGGGGTGGGCGAGGGGCTCGTCGTCGTCGCAGTCGCCGCCCTGGTCGATCCAGGTGTCGATGGGGTCGTCGGTGGGGGGGCAGCCCTGGAAGGAGCGGTCGGGGTTGCTGTCGTCGCCGAAGCCGTCCTCGTCGCGGTCGGGCCACCAGATGGTGTCGGGGGAGACCGCCTGGTCGGGGACGCCGTCGCAGTCGTCGTCGACCCCGTCGCACTGGTTGTCGATGGCGTCGGGGTTGATGGCGGGATCGGCGTCGTCGCAGTCGCCGGCGGCGGGGGCGTAGACGCGCTGGTCGTCGCCGGTGCCCAGGAGGACGCGGTCCTCGCTGGGGCAGTCCAGGAGGACGTCGTCGGCGATGCCGAAGCCGTCGCCGTCGTCGTCACGGGCGAACACGGCGCCGTCGGTGAGGCGGGCGTCGTCGGAGAGGGCGGCGGCGCGCTCGGTGAGGCCGCGGCCGTCGCGGTCGTGCAGGTGGTCGATGCGGCCGTCGCAGTTGTCGTCGACCTCGTTGCCGCAGACCTCGGGGGCGTCGGGGTGGATGGCGGGGTCGTCGTCGTCGCAGTCGAGACCACCGGTCTCCACGGGGGCGAAGCCGTCGCCGTCGGCGTCCAGATCGTCCTCGGTGACGAAGCACCCGGCGAGCAGGGCCGGCACGGCGAAGGGGAGGAGTCGGTTCACCATCGGATACCCCAGAGCAGGCCCAGGCTGACGCCGGAGAGCACGAAGGCTCCGATGGCGCCGGCCTGGAGGGTGTTGGCACGGTTCTGGACCTTGAGTCGGTCCTCGGGAGGGACGTCGTCGACGCGGCCGGCCTCGAGGAGACCGGCGGTGAGGAGCCCGGCGCCCGCACCGGCGACGGCCAGGCTGACGAGGGTGCCGCGGCCGCGGATGCGGCGGACGCGCTCGGCGCGCCACGGGGCGAGGGGGACCTCGCGGGGATGCAGGAGCCAGCCGGTCCAGGTGACCGAGCCGTCGCGGTCGAGCGCCTGGAGCAGGAAGGCCCGGTCCTTGGGGACCTTCGGGGAGGGCTCGCCGTCGACCATCCAGCCGCCGGGAGGCGACTCGTCCAGGGCGACGGTCCAGCCGGGGCGGCTGTCCCAGATCCCCCGGACCGGGTGGTCGTCGGGGACGGCGGCGTCCAGATCGACAGTCCACGCGGGGGCCAGATCCTTGACGGCCAGGTAGGCCCGCACGCTGTTCTCGGTGTCGAAGAGGGTCCAGAGGTGCCGGGCGAAGGCGTGGTGGACCTCGAAGGCGAGGCGCGGGCTGGCGGGGGCGCACTGGCGATCGAGGGCACCCCGCACATCGCCCATGGCGGCGTCGAGATCCTCGCCATCCATGGCCTCGTAGGCGCCGTCGGCCCGCTGGAGGGCGTCGCGCAGGTCGGAGCGGGCCGTGTCGTCGCAGGCGGCGGCGGGGGCGGCGAGGAGGGCCAGGGCGAGCATCACGGCGACCCCCGGTCGGTACCTGCGGCAGGCGTGCACGAGCAGAGCGCCGCACGCCCACGGCGCTGTGGCGATGGACCGGGCCGGTCGGGCGTCGAGGCGGCCGTGACGGAGAGAGGCGCGGTGAGAAGAAGCATCGGGGTCCCCACGGCTGCCCTGTTACCGCACCCGATCGCCGTGTGCCACTTACCGGAGCCTGGATTGAGAAGGGCTGCCGGTGAAGGTGGGATGACTGCGTGAAGGACGCGGTTTCCGCGTATCGGGAAAACCCCTAATCTGGTCCCGTTCGTCCGGGGGGCGGTGGGTGCAGCGATGGGAGGCGGCAGAACGGGTCGCCATCGACCGATGGGGGAGGCAGATCCGCTGTGCGATCGACTACGGAGCGACCATGGGCGATCAGCCGTTCTCCTCCCTTCCCCACGAGCGCCTGACCGCGCGGGTCATGGCGGGTCTGGGCCTGTTCATCGCCGTCGTGGGGGCCGCGGTGTGGCTCTTCGGCGACACCCTGCCCGGGCTCGACGCCCGGACCCTCCTCGGCAGCGGCCTTGCCGTGCTCGTGGTGGGCCTCTGGCAGAACGCGGTCCAGCCGGACGACGAAGCGGTCTGATCCCCGTTGGTCCGCCCTCCTGGCCGGTCCCCTCAGGGGCTCCAGGGGGTGGGCTCCCGGGCCTCGCCGGGGCCGTCGCTGCGCTGGTAGACGAGTACGTGCTGCCACGGCAGGTCGTCCCGCTCGCGCACGAGCTGGAAGCCGTGGGCGGTCAGCTCCTTGTGCGCCTGGGCCTTGCTCATCTTGTGCCGCGGCTTGATGGGGACCCGGGGGTCCTCCGCCCGGAACTCCACCAGGACCAGCTCGCCGTCACGGGCGAGGGCCTTGCGGAGGGCGGCGAGCATGGCCGCCGGCTCGGAGAACTCGTGGTAGACGTCGACGAGCAGGGCCACATCGCAGGCCCCCTCGGGCACGCCCACGGTGGTGGGGGTGTTGACCACGCGGGTGATGTTGCCGAGCCCGGCCTCGGCCGCGCGGGCCTCCAGGAGGGCCAGCATCTCGGGCTGGATGTCGATGGCGTAGACGCGCCCCTCGGGCCCCACCGTCCGCGCCATGCGCAGGGTGTGAAAGCCATTGCCGGCGCCGATGTCGCAGCCGGTCTCGCCCGGCTCCAGGGCGAGGGCCTCGTGCAGCAGGTCGGGGCGCTCCTGCGCCTGGCGCGAGGCTCGGGTCAGCCAGGGCGCGCCGTGGTGGCTCATGGTGCGGGCGACGGGTCGCCCCATGAAGGTCTCGCCGGCGCAGGCCGGCAGGGCGAGCAGCACGAGGAGGAGGAAGGCCATGGGTCGAGGCTAGCCTCCGCACCGCCGGAGGCCCGGGGGAAGGAGACATCCTGGAGCGCGGCTCACGGCCCGCCGCTGCCGTCCAGGGCCTCCCGGACCCAGGACCCCAGGGCCTCTTCGGTGAGGATGGAGGTGAGTCCGTGGTCGTCGTCGGTGAGGGTGAGGCGGGTGCCGGGGCGGCTGGCGGCCAGGGTCCGGCTGTCGTCCATGGGCACCACCTCGTCGAAGCGGCCGTGCACCAGGTGGACGGGGACGCCGGCCGGGAGGGTGCGGTGGGGGGTGAGCCGCGGGCCGGCGCCCGCGAGGAGGAGGGTCGGGCCGGTCCACCGCGGGGCCTCGTGGAGGAGACGGAGGGCGACGGCGCCGCCGAAGCTGGAGCCGATGACGAGGCGCACCGCCGGCGTGAGCGCGGCCCGGGCCCGTGCCAGCGGCACCCGGAAGGCCTCCTCGTAGCCGTCGAAGGGGAAGCGCCAGGTCCCGGTGGCCTCGACCGCACGGTGGGCGGCGGCGATGGCCGCGCGGGTGTCGAGGGCCGGGGCGCGGACCGGGAAGCGTGGGCGCAGGAAGGCCAGCTTGCGCCCCTGGGGCTCGCCGTCGGGTCCGAGGTGGGACTCGAGCCCGTGCAGGAAGAGGATCGACACGGGGGCTCCAGGCGGCGGGCCGCCCGTCGTAACCTTCCCGGTGGATGCCTTGGAGATGGGATGGGTCGGCGCCTGGCGACGGTGGTGATCGGCGTGCTGCTCGTGGGCTGCCCGGGTGGCGGAGCGGAGGACCGGCGCGAGGCGTCACCATCGGGCGGCGTCGTCAGCGAGGTCGCTGACGAGCCCGCGGCCGCGACCCAGGCCGCCGACGACCTCGGCTCCGATGCCCCTTCCGAGCCCGCGCCCGCCCCTGCCGAGCCTACGCCCGCCCCTGCCGCGCCCGCGCTCGCCAGATCGGAAGAGCGTCGTGTAGGGAAAGAGT
>CAZPJM010000190.1:0-9240 GCA_964586865.1 uncultured Enterobacteriaceae bacterium | reverse complement strand
ACACGAGCACACGAGCACACGAGCACACGAGCACACGAGCACACGAGCACACGAGGACACGAGGACACGAGCCCACGAGCCCACGAGCCACGAGCCCACGAGCCACGATCCCAGGATCCCACGCCCCCCCGACCCCAAGAGCCCGGCTCGCCCCTCACGCCACCCGGTACCGGGTCACCACCTCCGACAGCCCCTCGGACACGCTGGAGAGGTCGTCGGCGCGCTGGCCCATCATCTCGGAGGCGCCGGTGGTCTCGCGGGTCTGGGCCCGGAGGCTGCGGACCGTGTCCACCACCTCCACCGCGGCCTGGGAGGCGTCGAGGACGGCGTCCTGGATGCGCTCGGTGAGCTCGGACTGCTCGGAGGTCCGCTCGTGGACGAGGCTGGCGATGCCGTGGAGGTCGGAGACCACCGTGTCGACGGAGCCGAAGGCCTCCACCACGGTGTCGGTGGTCTCGCGCATGCCCTGGACGTGCCGGGCGATGCGGGTGGTGGCGTCCTCCACCTCGCGGGCCAGGGACTTGACCTCGGTGGCCACGACGCCGAAGCCCTTGCCGGCGGACCCGGCCCGGGCGGCCTCGATGCTGGCGTTCAGCGCGAGGAGCTTGGTCTGGGCGGCGATCCGGCGGATGACGCCCACCATGCCGCCGATCTGATCGGCGCTGTCCGCGAGACGGCGGGCCTGCTCCCGGCCGGCGCCCACGGTGCTCACGGCCTGGTCGGTGGCCTCGCAGGCCTTGCGCACCCCGCCCTCGAGACCCTGGATGGAGGCCTCGACCTGACCGATCACCTCGACCACGTCCGCCATGCGTCCGTCCACCTGGCGGGTCATGCCCTCGGCGCGCTCGCAGGCCGAATCGGCCTCGCGGGCGTTGGTGCGGAGCTGGGTCGAGACCCCGGCCACGTCGGAGCTGGCCCGGGCCAGGGCGTCGGACTGCTCGCGCATGGCGGCGATGCCACCGCGGAGGCTGTCGAGCAGGGCCTCGACCCCGGCCGCCAGCCGCTCGATGACCTCGTCGTCCAGGTCCGAGGGCACGTGGCGGGTCAGATCGCCCCGGGCGGCGGCCTCGACCACGTCGAGGATCTGGCGGGCCTGGCGGTCCAAGGACTCGGCACGGGCCCGCTCGGCGGCGGCCCGCTCCCGGGCCTCGGCGGCCCGCTTGGCCTGCTCCTCGGCGAGCTCACGCTGCCGACGCTGCTCTTCGCGGGCCAGCCGCTGGGCCTCCTCGCGGGCCAGGGCCTCCTTCTTGCGCAGCGCCATGGTCTCGGTGAGGTCCTCGAGGGTGACGAGGTACCCGAGGCGGCTCCCATCCGGCGCGTGGATGGGCCGGGTGTCCATGTGGAGGTAGTGATCCTCGAGCTGGCAGGTCACATCCTCCAGGTCGTCATCCTCGTCGAGCAGGCTCCGGGCGAAGCCCACCTGGCCGCCCACCTTGTCCAGGAGCTCGCCGGTCAGGTCGCCGTGCTCCCAGCCCACGTCCGGGGCGATCCGGTCGAAGAGCTTGCCGGCCGCGGGGTTCTGGTAGACGATCTCGTAGGTGGGGGCCACGAAGAGCATGGGCGCCGCGGCGCTCTCCACCATCGAGGTGAGCTTGGTCGACTCCACGAGCTGCTGCACCCGCGAGAGGAGGCGCGCCACCATGGCGCCGAGGCGGGTGAGGATCTCCTGACGCTCGCGGCTGTAGGTGCCCGTGAGCAGGCCGAGCTCCAGCACCCCGAGGCAGTTTCCATCGTCCTGGATGGGGGTGGCGGCCGCCACGGCGATGGCCCCGGGCTCGACGAACCCGAAGCGGTCGTCCTCGATCGTCGAGAGGTCGCGCACCACCTCCGCCTCGCCGGCGGCCAGCACCCGCCCGGACAGGCCCACGCCGGGCATCTGGGGCCCCATCATGCAGGCCATCTGCAGGCCCATGTCGATGGCCCCGTAGTCCGCGGCGTAGGAGAGCATCCCGAGCTCCGGGTCCCGGAACCAGAAGACGGCGTAGTCCCAGCCGAGCCCCTCCACGGCCTGCTGCAGGACGGTCTGCATGGCCTGATCCTCGTTCTGGGCGCCCGAGACCGCCATGGCGAAGTGCTGGAGCGCGTCCCGATCGGCCTTGAGGGTCCGATAGCGCTCGGCGAAGGTCAGCCGGCCCACCACCGCCCGGCCCACCGCGGCCACCAGCTCCAGGTCCTCGATGCAGGTGGTGGCGGGCTCGTCGTCCTGGTGGCCCAGCAGCTCGAGCACGGTCTGGACCTGCCCGTCCACCTCGGCCGGCAGCAGGGTGATGGTGTCGAAGCCCTCGCGGGCGAGCTGGGCGGCCTCGGCCGGGGCGCTTCCGCCAGTCGGTACCTCGATGACGTCGATGCGGCCTACCGTGAAGGCGTTCTCCACCCAGGGCGGTGCCAGGAGGCCGCCCGCCTCGGGCGCCTCGGAGCCCGCGTAGTTGACCGAGCGGGTCAGTCCCACCGTCTGGGACTCCCCATCCCGATACCAGAAGCGTCCGGCGCGGAACCCAAGGCCCTCGATGAGCTCGGCGAGGGCCTCGATCCCCTCGGAACCCTCGAAGTCCTCCCGGGCCGCCAGGGGGATCAGGAGATCGGTCAGTCGCCGATCCACCGTCTTCCGACGGGACGACCTCAACATCCGGGTGGCGGCGTTCGCCATGGGACCCTCCAACGGTCCGACAGACGACGCCGGACCTCCCTCCGTCCTGTCGGCTCCGAGACCGCGGACTTGAAGAACGTCGACCGCCCACGCGCCGCCGGCTACGCCCCACAGCCGGTCGCCGCGCCGCGACCCCCTCGCCCCCCTTCGGAGGATCCATGCCCCTCGACGTCCAGTCTCGCGAGATCGTCATCCTGTCCGGCGTTCGGACCGCCTTCGGCACCATGAACGGCTCCCTGGCCGACCTCACCGCCACCGACCTGGCCGTGGAGACCGCCGGCCCCGCCCTGGAGCAGGCCGGCGTGGCGCCCGATCAGGTCGACCACGTGATCTACGGCAATGTCCTGCAGACGGCCAACGACGCCATCTACCTGGCCCGCCACGTGGGGCTGCGCAGCGGCGTGCCGCAGCACGTCCCCGCCATCACCCTCAACCGCCTGTGCGGCTCGGGCTTCCAGGCCGTGGTCAGCGCGGCCGAGCAGATCCTCACCGGCCAGGCCCGGGTGGTGCTCGCCGGCGGCGCCGAGAACATGAGCATGGCCCCGCACGTGGCCCACGGCCTGCGCAAGGGCGCCAAGTTCGGGCGGCCGCCCAAGCTCCAGGACCTCCTGTGGGAGTGCCTCACCGACACCTACTCGGGCCTGCCCATGGCCATGACCGCCGAGAACCTCGGCGCGCGCAAGGAGGTCAGCCGCCGGGACGCCGACGAGTACGCTGCCCTCTCCCAGCAGCGGTGGGCCGCGGCCCACGAGCGGGGGGTCTTCGCCGACGAGATCGTGCCGGTCACCCTGAAGTCCCGGAAGGGCGAGACGGTCTTCGACACCGACGAGCACCCCCGCCCGGGCTCCACCCCCGACAGCCTGGCCAAGCTGCCCGCCGTCTTCAAGAAGGACGGCCTGGTCAGCGCCGGCAACGCCTCGGGCATCGGCGACGGCGCCGCGAGCCTGGTGGTGGCCGACCGGGCCTGGGCCGAGGCCCAGGGGCTGACCCCGCTGGCACGGCTGGTGGGGTGGGGCGTGGCCGGCTGCGACCCGGACATCATGGGCATCGGGCCCGTCCCCGCCAGCGAGCGCGCCTTCGACCAGACGGGCCTCTCCCTGTCCGACATGGACCTGGTCGAGGTGAACGAGGCCTTCGCGCCCCAGGTGGTGGCCGTCGAGCGGACCCTGGGCATCGACCGGGAGAAGCTCAACATCTACGGGGGCGCCATCCCCATGACCCACCCCCTGGCCGCCTCGGGCGCCCGGATCACGGCCACCCTGGTCCACGCCCTCCGCCGCGAGGACAAGCAGCTCGCCCTGGGCAGCGCCTGCATCGGCGGCGGCCAGGGCATCGCGGTCATCCTCGAGCGGCTCTGAGCCCTACTCGGCGGGCTCGGGCAGATCGCCCGGCGTGCCGGCCCGCCCCCCGTTGCGGCGGCGGGCCATGGCCATCGCCCGGCGGCGGGCCACCTCCTGGAGGTCCACCGCCAGGTCGGTCTCGTCGACGATCTCGCCGGTGATCACCTCGAGGACGTCCTCGAGGGTCACCACCCCGCTGACGCCGCCGTAGGGGCCGGTCACCACCGCCAGGTGCTGCTTCTCGCGCTGGAAGCGGGAGAGCAGGTGGTCGGCCCGCTCGGTCTCGGGCACGAAGAGCACATCGTAGAGGTAGTCCACGACGGGATCGTGGTCCCGGTCGTGGGCCAGCGCCACCAGCAGGTCGACCCGGAGCACCAGGCCGCGCACATCGTCGATGTCCTCGCCCACCACGACCATCCGGCTGTGCTGGCTCTCCTCCAGCTCCCGCCGCACCTCGGCCAGCCGGGCGTCCACGGGCAGGGTGGACATGGCCACCCGCGGGGTGAGGATGTCGCGGGCGGTCACGTCGTTGAGCCGGAAGACGTTGAGGATCATCTCGGACTCGTCGGGCTCGATCTCGCCCTCGTGGGTGCCGGTCCGGACCAGGAAGCGGATCTCGGCCTCGTCGGTGGTCTTGAGCTCGCCCCCGCGGAGGGGCTCGGTGATCTTCTCGACGAGCCAGAGCACCGGGGTCAGCACCCAGACCAGGGCCAGCAGGGGCCGGGAGAGGGCGAGGGAGACCTCGATGGCGTAGCGCTCGCCCAGGCTCTTCGGGAGGATCTCCGAGAACAGGATGATGAGCAGCGTCATCACGCCGGAGAAGATCCCGAGCCAGGCGTCGCCCAGCACCTGCGTGGCCACGGCGGCCACCATCATGGAGCCGGCGATGTTGGCCACGTTGTTGAGGATGACGATGGCCGAGATGGGCCTCGTGAGGCGCTCGCGCAGCACCAGAAGGGCGCGGGCCGCCGGACCGCCCGTCTCGGCGAGCTGACGGGCCTTCGACAGCGGCACCGACAGGAGCGCCGCCTCGGAGCCGGAGCAGAGCCCGGAGCTGATCAGGACCAGGAGGACGACGGCGACAAGGGTGAGCATGCGCCGGCAGTCTAGTCCGGTGACGGCCGACGGCCGGCCGGTTCCGGGCCCCGGGCCGGCCCGGAGGCTATGTTCGGCCCTTCCCGGGAGGCCCAGCATGGACGACCGCGCGCTGATCTACGACTGGAACGCCGAGGGGCCGTGGGCCGAGGATTCCCTGCCCACAGTCGAGATCCACGACGAGACCATCCGCGACGGCATCCAGTGTCCCTCGGTCAAGGACCCGACCCTCGACCAGAAGCTGGCCATCGTCCGGCTCCTCGACCGCCTGGGGGTCCACTCCTGCGACCTGGCCCTCCCTGGGGCGGGCGCCCGCGCCACCGAGGACTGCCGCGTCCTGGTCGAGATGATCCGCGACGAGGGCCTCTCCATCCGCCCGGCCGCCGCCGGACGCACCCACCCCAACGACGTGCGGCCCATCCTCGAGATCGCCGAGCAGACCGGCACCCCGGTCGAGGCCATGCTCTTCCTGGGCACCTCGCCCATCCGCCAGTACGCCGAGGGCTGGGACGAGGAGCGGCTCCTGGACCTGACCCGCCAGGCGGTGCGGATGGGGGTCGAGGGCGGCATCCCGGTCTCCTTCGTCACCGAGGACACGGTGCGCTCCCGCCCCGAGACCCTCCGCCGCCTCTTCGAGGTGGCCGTGGCCGAGGGCGCGGATCGCCTGGTGCTGTGCGACACGGTGGGCCACGCCTCGCCATCCGGGGTGCGCAACCTCCTGGCCTGGACCCACGACCTGCTCATCGGGCTCGGGGCGCGGGATCGGGTGCGGGTGGACTGGCACCAGCACAGCGACCGCGGGCTCTCGCTGGTGAACGCCCTCGTGGCGGTCGAGGCGGGGGCCGATCGGGTCCACGGCACCACCCTCGGCGTGGGCGAGCGGGTCGGGAACACGCCCCTCGACCTGCTGCTGGTCAACCTGAAGCTGCGCGGCGCCTGGGAGGGCGAGCTCGACGCCCTGGCCGAGCTCTGCACCCTGGTCAGCGAGGCCACCGCCGTACCCATCCCGGTCAACTACCCGGTCTTCGGCGAGGATGCGTTCCGGACCGGCACCGGCGTCCACGCCGCCGCCGTCATCAAGGCCCACAAGAAGGGGGATCACTGGCTGGCGGATCGGATCTACTCCGGCGTGCCCGCCGGCTGGTTCGGGCGTCGCCAGGAGATCGAGATCGGGCACCAGTCGGGCCTCTCCAACGTGCGCTTCTGGCTGGCCCAGCGCGACCTGCCCCAGGACGACCACATCGTCCAGGCTGTCTTCGAGCACGCCAAGCAGGGGGATCGGCTCCTCGGCGAAGACGAGATCCTCCGGATCGTGGAGGCCGCCCGCACCGCGCCCCCCGCCGGCCTGCCCTGAGGCCTCCGGGCCTTCCCGCTTGCCGTCCGGCCTCCGGCCCGTGATGTTCCACGGCCCAGGAGGCCCCATGCAGCCACGTACCCACCTCGGCCTGGACCCGTCGGTCGCGGGCCACCTCGAAGCCCTCTCCGAGGGCCGGGCCACCGTCCGGCTCCGCACCACCGACCTCATGACCGCCGACGACCGCGGCCTGGTCCACGGCGGCTTCGTCTTCGGCGCGGTGGATCACGCGGCCATGCTGGCCGTCAACGACCCCAACGTGGTCCTGGGCCAGGCCCGGGTCCGGTTCACCGCCCCGGTGGCCCTGGGAGACGAGGTCCTGTGCGAGGCCTCGGTCGAAGCGGTGGAGGGTCGGCGTCGGACCGTGCGGGTGTGGGCCACCGCGGGCGAGACCCGGGTGCTCGAGGGGGAGCTGGACTGCTTCGTCCTCGATGACCACGTGCTGGCCGGGAGGGGCGCATGAACGGCGGCGCCCACATCGCCCAGGTGCTCCAGCGCCATGGGGTCGAGCACCTGTTCACCCTGTGCGGCGGGCACATCAGCCCCATCCTCACCGAGGCCGCCAAGCGCGACATCGCCATCATCGACGTGCGCGACGAGGGCCACGCCGTCTTCGCCGCCGACGCGGTGGCCCGGATGACCGGCATCCCCGGCGTCGCCGCGGTGACCGCCGGCCCCGGCGTCACCAACACCCTCACCGCCCTGCAGAACGCCGCCATGGCCGAGACCCCGCTCCTGCTCCTGGGCGGGGCCACCGCCACCGTCCTCGAGGGCCGCGGCTCCCTGCAGGACATCGAGCAGCTCCCGCTGGTCGGGCCCATGGTCAAGGAGGCGGTGCGGATCACCCGGGTGCGCGAGCTGGGCCCCACCCTCGACCGGCTGCTGAAGGTGGCCCAGGAGGGCGTCCGGGGGCCGGTCTTCGCCGAGATCCCCGTCGACCTCCTCTACCCCGAGGCCACCGTCCGGGAGTGGTACGAGAAGGAGGCCGGCGGCGGCAAGGGACTCGTGGGCAAGGCCATCGGGCTCTACCTGGAGCAGCACCTCTGGCGGCAGTTCCGGGGCGGCGATCGGGTCCACGACGTGCCCCTGCCCCGCATCGACCCCATGGAGGCCGCCGCCCGCGAGGTCACCAAGGCCGCCCGGCTGGTCGAGAAGGCGGAGCGGCCGGTGCTGGTGCTGGGCGCCCAGGCCCTGGCCCTGCCCCGGGAGGCCACCGACGTGGCCGTCGCCGTCGAGCGGCTCGGGATCCCGGTCTACCTGGGGGGCACCGCCCGCGGGCTGCTGGGTCGGGACCACCCGCTCCAGCTCCGCCACAAGCGCACCAAGGCCCTCCGCGAGGCCGACTGCGTGGTGGTGGCCGGCTTCCCGCTGGACTTCCGCATGGGCTACGGCCAGAAGATCCACCGCGACGCCGATCTGGTGGTGGTCAACCGCGACCCGGACTGGCTCACCCGCAACCGCCGGCCCACCCTGGCCGTGAAGGCCGATCCCGGCCGCTTCCTCCAGGCCCTCTCCCACGAGGTCGGCGCGGGGGACGAGCGCTGGTCGGGCTGGCTCGGCACCCTGCGTGAGCGGGACGAGGCCCGCAATGCCGAGATCGCCGAGATCGCCGGCCAGCGGGGCGACGGCGTCAACCCGCTGCACCTGGCCCGGGCCATCGAGGAGCGCCTCCCCGATGACTCGGTCCTGGTGGTGGACGGCGGCGACTTCGTCGCGAGCTGCTCCTACGTGGTCCAGCCGCGGCGCCCCCTGTCGTGGCTCGACCCCGGCGTCTTCGGGACCCTGGGGGTGGGCGGTGGCTTCGCGGTGGGCGCGGCCCGGGTCCGGCCGGGGGCCGAGGTGTGGCTGCTGTGGGGGGATGGGGCCAGCGCCTTCAGCCTCTCCGAGATCGACACCTTGGTGCGGCACGGTCTCAAGGTCATCGCGGTCATCGGCACCGACGCCTCGTGGGGCCAGATCGCCCGGGACCAGGTCAAGATCCTGGACGACGACGTGGGCACGGTCCTGCGGCGCACCGACTACCAGACCGTGGCCGAGGGCTACGGCGGCCGCGGCTTCCTCATGACCTCCGACGACCAGGTGGGCGAGATCCTGGACCAGGCCCGCGCCGCGGCCCAGGACGGGCCGGTGGTGGTGAACGCCTGGCTGGCCCGATCCGACTTCCGGGAGGGCAGCCTGTCCATGTAGGGGTAGGCGCGCCCACCGGCCCCGACCGCACCACCCCGCTACGAGGCCTTCATGCATGTGCTCGTCACCGGCGCCACCGGCTACGTGGGCGGTCGCCTGGTCCCGCGGCTGCTGGACCGGGGACACCGCGTCCGCGTGCTGGTGCGCGACGCCCAGCGCCTGGCCGGCCGCCCCTGGGCCGACCAGGTCGAGGTGGTCGAGGGCGACGTGGTGGAGGATCGGGGGCTCGAGGCAGCCTGTGACGGCATCGACGTGGCCTACTACCTGATCCATGCCATGTATGCGGGCGGCGACTATGCCGACCGCGACCGGGCCGGGGCCCGCCACTTCGCCCGGGCGGCCCGCGAGGTGGGGCGGATCGTCTACCTGGGCGCCATCCAGCCCGACGGGCCCCCCAGCGAGCACCTCGAGAGCCGCGCCGAGACCGGCCGCCTGCTGGCCGAGGGCCCCCCGGTCCTCGAGGTGCGGGCCGGGCCCATCGTGGGCAGCGGCTCCGCCTCCTTCGAGATGTGCCGCTACCTCACCGAGCGGCTGCCGGTGATGATCGTGCCGCGGTGGGTCGAGATCCCGGTGCGCCCCGTCGCCATCCGCACCGTCCTGGCCGTGCTGGTCGCGGC